>CALMKO010000001.1 GCA_937867415.1 uncultured Verrucomicrobiota bacterium
GAAAACTTTGTCGCGGCTGGAACCCATCAAGGGACTTATACCAATACTTCCTTCACCGCCTGGAATCTCAAGTCGCGGAAACCAGCATCCCGCCACCATCTCGAACTCATCAGCCACGTCGCGCAAACCGCCACCATGGACGAGTGGCATTCCGCCCTCCGCAAGGAACTCGGGCGCCCCGCCGCCCTCGCCGAAGATCGCAGGAAAACCCGCGCGTGGTGGCGCGACTTCTGGAACCGCAGCCACATCGTCATCCATCCCGGAAATCCCGACCCCGCCAACCAACCATGGCAGATCGCACGCAACTATCAGTTATTCCGCTATCAACTCGCCTGCAATGCCTTCGGTGACTACCCCACCAAGTTCAATGGCGGAAATTTCACCGTGGATCCCTTCTTCGTAAACCAAAAAACAAGCCTCGATCCGGACTGGCGCGCATGGGGCGGCGGCAGTTTCACCGCGCAGAACCAACGCCTCGTCCATTGGCCGATGCTGAAGTCTGGCGATGCCGACCTCGTCACGCCGCAACTCGAGTTCTACCGCCGCGCCCTACCCAGCGCCAAGGCACGCGTGAAGTCCTACTACAGCCACGACGGCGCACTCTTCGCGGAACAACTCGAAAACTTCGGCCTGCCCATCTCCGCCGGTTGGGGCTGGGATGAACCGGGGGCGAAAGTCCGCCAGCGCGGCACCGTCGTCCCCTTTGGCGATCCACGCATCGACGGAACCCACGGCCCAGGCCCCGGCACCATCGTCGAGGCGGGCGAACAGGCAAACGCCTTCGTCTCCTACCACTACGAGTCCCAACTCGAAATGTCCTTCCTCGCCCTCGAACGACACCGCTTTTCAGGCAGCGACATCCGCCCCTACCTCCCATTCATCCGCCAATCCGTCCGTTTCTTCGACGAGCACTACCAACTCCGCCAAAAAATGCGCTCCGGCAAGCCTCTCGATGACAAGGGCAAACTCGTCATATTCCCATCCACCGCCTGCGAGTCCTACCGCGGTGCCCGCAACCCCACGGATGTGATCGCCGGCCTGCTCGCCTGTCTTGACGGCCTGCTCGCCCTCGACGACTCGCTCATCCCCACCGCCGAAAAAAACAACTACCGCTCCTTCCAACAACGCATTCCCGACTTCACCTACGGCGAGGAGAAGGGCGACCGCATCATCATGCCTGCGGAAAGCTACTCCCGCTATCAGAACTACGAATGCCCGCAGTTCTACCCACTCTTCCCCTTCAACCGCTTCTCGCTCGGCAAGGATGACATCCAGGTTTTCCAAAACTCCTGGAAACACGGCAAGTTCGCCAAGAACATGGTCATCAGTTGGCACCAGGACGGCATCTTCTTTGCCCGCATGGGCATGACCAAGGAGGCCGCGGAGTTCAACTCCCGCAAGCTCGCCAACAGCCCGCGCCGCTTCCCCACCTTCTGGGGCCCCGGCCACGATTGGGTCCCCGACCACAATTGGGGCGGCTCCGGGATGATCGGCCTGCAGGAAATGCTCATGCAGACGATCGGAAACCGGATCCTCCTCCTTCCCGCCTGGCCCCCGGACTGGGACTGCGATTTCAAACTCCACGCCCCACACCAAACCACCGTCCAGGGCAAAGTCCGCGCCGGAAAAGTGACAGATTTACACGTCACCCCCGTAAATCGAAGTGCCGATGTGGAAATCCACAGCACCACCCAAACACGCTAAACCCGATATTCCACCACCCTTTGCATGAAACTCCTCCGTGATCTCCCGGCCTGCGCTCTAGCAGCTCTCTCCTCTTTCTCTGCCCTCTCGGCAGAACCCGCCCTGGAACAAAATTTCAAAAATCCCCCCATCAAGACCCGCCCCTACGTCTGGTGGCACTGGATGGGATCCAACTTTTCCAAAGAAGGCATCACCAAGGACCTCGAAGCCATGAAGGCCTCGGGCATCGGCGGCGCCACCATTTTCAACATCGCATCCGCCGTCCAGGAATCCCACAAGCCCACCCTCAACAACCCGTGGCCGGAGCAAACCTACCGCAGCCCGAAATACTGGGAAGCCCTCAAGCACGCCGCCGCCGAGGCCCAACGCCTCGGCCTCGAAATCGGCCTCCACAACACCGTCGGCTACTCCACCACCGGCGGCCCGTGGATCGATGAGGAAAAAAACATGCAACAAATCGTGACCAAATCCGTCACGGTCGAGGGCGGCAAACGGGTCTCCGTCGAGATCCCAAGACCCGAGCCCACCTCCTACCGCGGCTGGGGGAACCATGGCAAGTCCTTCGCGTTCTTCAAGGACATCGCCATCCTCGCAGTCCCCGCCTCAGGCGACATCGATCCCTCAAAAGCCATCGATCTAACAACCTCATTCAAGAACAACCGCCTCGACTGGAACGCACCCGACGGAAAATGGCAGATTATCCGCCTCGCCCACGCTCCCACCGGAGCCAACCCGCATCCCCTGCCGGACGAACTCATTGGCAAAACGCTGGAGGTGGACAAGCTCTCACGCGAGCTCAACGAGTTCCACTGGAACCAAGTCATCGATCCGATGAAGCAACACCTCGGCCCCTATCTCGGAAAAAGCTTCAAACATTTCCTCATCGATAGCTACGAGGCGGGCAAACAAAACTGGACCCCTTCCTTCCGCAAGGAGTTCCAAAAACTCAAAGGCTATGATCCCCTCCCCTGGCTGCTCACCCTCGAAAAACGCACGGTCGGCAACCAGGATCTATCAGCACGCTTCCAGTGGGATCTGGCCGACGTCATCAGCACGCTCTACTACGAAAACGGCTGGCAGGTCGGTCACGAAAAAATGAAGGCCGTCGGCATGGAACTCCAGTTCGAAGCCTACGGCGGAGCCTTCGACACCATCGCAGGCTCCGCTCTCGCCGACATCCCAATGGGCGAGTTCTGGACCGGAGGGAAAGGCGGCATCAGCGGCACCGTCGTCGCCGCCGCCCGTGCCGCAGGCCGCACCGTCGTCGGCGCGGAGGCCTTCACCGGCCCGCCCACGCTCAGCAAGTGGTCGGAAACTCCCGGCTTTCTCAAACAAGCTGCCGATGGAACCTTCGCCAGCGGGGCCAACCGCATGATCCTCCACCACTGGGTCCACCAACCCTTCGACGACCGCTACAAGCCGGGCATGGGCATGGGCTGGTGGGGCACCCACTTCAACCGCCACCAAACGTGGGCCAAGGACGGCACCGCGTTCTACCAATACCTCGGCCGCTGCCAGGCTCTGCTCCAGTCCGGTGAAACCCCCTCCGATTTCGTAAGCGTGGCGAAGTCCCAAGGCTCCGACGTCATCTCATGGCGCGAGTTCCGCGACGGCGTCACCGTGCGCGACCGCCGCATCGTGCTCAGCTCGGGCCGCAGCTACCCTTTCCTCGGCATCCCGCACGATGGCCGCTTGCTGCCTCAAGATCTGAAAAAAATTGAATCCCTCCTCCAAGCCGGGGCCGTCATCGTCTGTGCCAAACCCACCAGCTCGCC
>CALMKO010000002.1 GCA_937867415.1 uncultured Verrucomicrobiota bacterium
ATCAAATCCATGAAATATCCTATCATGCAACCTAAGGTAATAGCCTTGATGTTTTCAATCGTTCCTTGTGGATTGTATTCACAGGGAGTGCCAGATTTACCTGTTAAATCCGGTAATCCCATTCTCTCAGGATGGTATGCCGACCCCGAAGCAGTCATCTTTGGCGGCCGATACTGGATCTACCCCACCTACTCAGATGACTATGAGAATGCGGACCGCTCCACCGAATTCTCTGGGCAGCAGCGGGAAGCGCAAAAGAAGACCATCAACCAGCAGTATCTCAAGCAGACATTCTTCAACGCATTCTCCTCGGAGGACCTGGTCAACTGGGAGAAACATTCTCACGTGCTGGATATCAAAAATGTGACTTGGGCATCGTATGCGGTGTGGGCCCCGTCCATCATTTCGGCTAACGGTAAATACTACCTATTCTTCTCCGCAAACGATATCCAAAGTGATCAAGAACTCGGTGGTATTGGCGTATCCGTGAGCGACAGCCCAACAGGACCGTTCATCGATGCGCTGGGCAAGCCTCTGATCGACCGGTTTCATCATGGAGCCCAGCCTATTGATCAATACGTTTTCCACGACAGCGACGGTAAGTTTTATCTGTATTACGGCGGATGGGGGCACTGCAATGTTGTTAGGCTGGGCAGCGACCTGCTGAGCATCATGCCTTTCGATGACGGAGTGCTCTACAAGGAAATTACCCCCTCCAACTACGTGGAGGGGCCCTTCGTGATCAAGCGTAGGGGGAAATATTATCTCATGTGGTCGGAGGGCGACTGGACAGGACCTGACTACTCTGTAGCTTATGCCATGGGAGGTTCACCGCTGGGACCATTCAAGCGAATCGGTAAAGTTCTGGCCCAAAACCCGGGCGTGGCAACAGGAGCCGGGCATCATTCCGTGATTAACATTCCTGGAACGGATGAGTATTACATGGTATATCATCGACGGCCCTTGAATACCAAAGACGGAAACCACCGGGAGACATGCATCGATCGGATGTACTTTGATGAGGCGGGATTAATCCTTCCGGTGAAAATTACGGTGGAAGGTGTTTGTCGGCGGCGGATCAAGAACTAATTGCATCAAGCGCAATAGAATCTCAGGGATACTTCACGCCGGTGATTTCCGTCAGGTAATCGAAAAAGGCTTTCTTGCGTTGAGAGCTGATACCCCAGTTGACTGGGGGCGACTGATAGCCTTGTTCCAAGCTTTCCCCCTTACGCCGGAAGTCGAACCATCCCCACGATGCCCGTGCCTCGATCGCTGACGCGAAGTTGTTCACCGGTTTGTCGAAGTTTTCATGATCGTCCTCGTTGAAAAGAATGGGCATGGGTTTGTAGCCGGGAACGGCGCGGGTGAGTTCGACCATTTTTGCAATCCGAGCGGGATCATCCACGGAGTTCCCATGAATGAGAAGAAAGTCTGAAACCCTGACAACATTCTCCTCAGGGATGATGTCCCCGCCATAACTGGTTCCGACGAGCAGCCGACGCCCGTCGTGTCGACTGTTTTTGACCCGCTCGATCAGTTCATGAACGCGATCCGGTTTGAGGATGGAATGATCGTAAGGGCCATTTGTTTCGTTGTTGATTTCGACAAGCACATTCCGCCAGCCACCTTGCTGGATCCAGCGGGTCGTCTGTTCCGTGGCCTGCAAAACAGCCGCCTCGTTCTGAAGTTTTTCGTCTTGGCCGAAGTAGAAATAGCCGAGGATTGCCACCATTCCGAGTTCGTCCGCCGCATCCAGCACTCGCTTCATTCGCGCTGCGAATTCCGGGCGGAGGGAGCCATCCGGGTTGTAGGCACCGGTGTTCCAAGGTTGCTCCGCGGAATATCCTTCGGGTGATCCGCCCTGAAAGTTGAGTGAAATGGCGAGTAAGCCGTGAGCCTTCCACTCGGGCATGGCAGCGATGAACTCCGTCACGTTTCGCTCAGCATCCCATTTTTTCGTGTCGGGATAGGCCCAGCGGGGAGAAGTTTCCGGATTGATGTCGTCGAATGTGGCCTGAACCATCCGCGAGTTGAGAAGGAGTCCCTCGACGCGGTGCCCCCTCCACATTCGCCCTTCGTAGGTAGGTTTGCCATTGATATGGAAATCCTCGCCCGAGATGGTGATCTCGGTCCTTCGTTCAGGAGTTGCATTCAGCGGCGAGGATAGAACGGCGGCAAGGATGCTGACAAATGATATCTTCATTGGGACCGGATGAGGTGAAAGTGGCTCAGGGCGAGATTTCTTCAGGGATGACTGCCTGGAAAAACTTCCTCACCTCGAGGCGGCCTTCACCTCGGCTGCTGGGATAGACAAAAACGGTCGCGCGCCTGGCGTCGCGGTGCCCCCATTGGGACGAGTAAGCGATTTCTTGTCCGATGCCGATGTAGAGCGCGATGTCGCGGATAGGCTCACCCGTTGGGGGGTTGATGATAGACAGATGCCGGGACTCGATGGGTGGATAGAACGTTTTGTCGATTGCGAGTTGAATCGGCGTCTCTGTGAGGTTGAAGAAGCGGTAGGCACCTGGCGGGAAATTCTTGATCGAGTTATCCAGCACCCTGATTTCCCACTTGTCGGGACTATTCGGAAGAGTGGTGAAGAAGAGCAAAACGGAACCACCGTTTTTCGGCAGCTTGGCGATGGCCGTCGGCGGCGGCCTTTTTTCAGGTGGGAGAGTGAGAGCCGTCTTGTCCTTGTAGAAGGCGATGTCGGGCGGGCCGCTGTATTCGAATGGCATGGTGAAACCACTCTCGTAAACGTCGATCATTTCCAGCTCCTTCGGGCCCTGATACCACAGATCCTTGATGTTGCCTTCCCAGCACAGGGTGACGATTTCCGCTCTGATTGGGACAGGTTCCTGAGCGGACGCGATGCTTGATGCAGCGAATGAAATGAATAGGAAACAGCAGGTTTTGATGTATAAGGAGCGGATCATGGGTTCATATCTCGTTAGAAGACAGCCAGCGGAAGGAGATTAGTTCGTATTTGCGTCCGAAGGTGATACCTGGCCTGTCGAGGGTGGTGTCGGAAGGAGGTGATACTAGATTGGCTTTGTCTCTGGTCAATAGGGGCTTCGGTGTGCGCTGGACCACCGCCTCGCACCACGCCCTAGCCGTGGTGTTGCCGGATTTATCCACGGCGCTGCCGTAGGCGCGGATGACGAAGGTATCCGAACGCACGGTGAGTATCGGGCCGAGGGCTTGAAGAATATCTCCTTGGAGGAGAAAGCCGGCATTGCCAGCAGCTTGGCTTTGATTGCTCGTGATTTGCTGGAATTGGGCGCCATTGAGGTTGTCAGTGATTCCAGCGTTGGTCGCAGCGATCTCACTGTTGATTCTTGCCCTCTTGGAGTCGAGCGCCGCTTGCAAGGCACCGCTTTCTTTGATGTCACGCTCCGTCGTGATCGCTGCATTTTGTTTGTCTGTCAGCGAACGATTTACAAATGATCCAAGACTGCGGAATGGGCCTCTCGCCCGCACCTGATTGACGATTTCTTGGGCTAGGCTGTCGAGCTGGGCTTCGGTAAGGGCCACGTATCCTTTCCAGAAGTCATCTTTTTCACCGGGGATTCGGCTGAAGCGGGGGAACGAAACGCCTCCGGATGGCTTCCATTGAGTGGCGCTGTTGGTGACGCCATTGAAGATCGGTAAATCGATATTCGCCATGCCGGCAAGAACGGCCCGCCATGCTGCCACCGATGTGGAATTGACATTGAATGCACCTTCCATGGCGAGTTTTCCTGCCAGCTCTGCAGTGGTTTGTGGATCGGCGGAATTCATGTAAAACGACTTTGGTTTGCTGGACTCAAGCAAGGAGATGCGGGAATTGGGAGCTGGGATCTCTCCTTTCGCGATCCGGGTGAAGGTGGCGTCAGGAAGATCCACCGCACCTGGGGAGAGTCCTGACAGAAAGTATTTGTCCCAAAGGCTGTCGTTGATGATGTAGGAGGTATCGAAGACCGTCAACCGGTCGGCGCCGGAAAGAAATGCGGTGTTGATGTCTGTGGTTAGGGGGATACGGGGGTTGGCATACGAGTTTCCGATGATGTAGCTGGGTTCGTAATTGTAGCGGCCCAAGGTGGCGTGCTGAAAATGGCCGAGAGACAGCGGGCGGGAGGTGGGTACGTCGAAAGCGACCACATGGCTCTGTTGGAGGTTGCCGCCCAGCATGTTGTAGCGGGTGCCGGATGATTCAGGTTCGCCCGTGCCTGAAATTCTGCCGCGCCCATTTGGCCCGTCTCCGATAAAGGAGCTGATGCAAGTCATGCCCCTTCCCTCGACTGACCCGTCCCAGCGGGAGTTTGTGACGAGGGCGCGGACGTTAGAATCGATCAGGTTGCGGATCCGTTGCGGAGTTTGACCGGCCCGTGTGCCCTCGACGGTCGAGCGCAGGCTGAACGACCAAGTTGCGATGGTCTGTGGAGAAATACGCAGCGCTTGCGCTGACAGAGGAGGGAGGTCTTCAACTGCCTCCGGGGTCATATTCGATACCCCGGCCTGCCAGAGATTGGTGGTGCGGAAAGTCGAAACGATGGCTTGGTCCAGATCGGCGACGCCAGGTCTCAAAGCAATGAAGTTTCCTGCGGTGATCCTGTCGGTGTAGCCCAAGTTCGATGTTCCCTCGGACAAGGAAACCCTATTCACTTTCACGTTGGCGGTTCGTGCGAAGGTCCATGGAACAAACGTTGTGCTGCCAGGTTCGGGGAGAATCATCCGCATGACATTCGGTTCGCCCCACCTTGGTTCGAAAAACAAAGTAAGGCCCCAGTTGATATCTTGAAAGATAGTTTTCGGGGTTAGGTTTCTGCGATTGTTGGTGGAAAACATCCGGAATTCGCCGGGTTGAAAGTCGGTGGGATTCCGAATCACTGCCTTGAGGGTTTCTCCCTTAGAAATACCGTTATCCTTTGTGGTGTTACCATACCAGTCGGACAGCTTGACGATGGAGTTTCGACCGTCGATGGTGATGTCGAAGATGGGTGACATTTCCCAGTCCAATCGGTAAACGGTCGGTTTGATGGTGACGTTGTAGGGATTCCACAGCCCGAAAAGAGGTTTGAATTCCACCACGGCCCGGTGTCTTCCGGCCGGGTCGCCGGGGACTGGCTCGGTGGTCAAGCGATAGCCCATCTGAACTCGAGCCAGCAGTGGCGCGACAACGAAATTGGTATGTTGGACGTCCGTATCAACGGGCCAGGAAGGATCGCTAAAGTTTTGATAGGGGTTCCATTCATTTCGCACCACCGGGGCATTCGGGCTTCCAGGGTAGGGGAAGATGTTATCCAACGAGCCGTTGATATTGGATCGGTAGGAGTTGTAGAAGAATCGCATGTTCCCCCAATTCGGACCTGCGAATCTTTTGCCTCCGTTCGTCGTGTATTCGAACCGGTTTGAAATGAAGAAGGGTTCCTGCGCATTCGCGGTCCTGTAGCCTGATACTGGAACGCTGGCTGTTCTACGCCAATCGCCAAACTCTCGCATGATTTCACTGGTGTTTCCCGGGATGATCTCGTTGACGGACCTGAGGCCAAACCATCTTTCAAAAACAGCCTCATCCTCGAAGGCTTGGGTGAGATCGCGCTTGAGACCACCGTTTTTTGCATCGGTAAGAAGTCCGCGGCTGTAAGGAGTGAAGGCGTGGAAGTAGGTTTCGGAGAATCGATTTGAGTTGGGGGCGACAAGCTGGCCTTGAGAGAGCGTGATCGCGAGCTTGGAATTCTTGTTGTCGGCAGGCCAGCTGGTTTGTAGATCGCTGGAGGCGTGGCGCGGAGAGTTGCTTTGGGAGACTGCGGCAGCGAGTCTCTGATCGGCGTTGGGTTCGCCCGGGGCGTAGGGATTGGGGGTGTTGAAACGAGCTTTTACACCCTCATCGGCCACCCAGTAGGCGTAGGATCCTGCGGTAGAGCCGTTGACTCTGACGAGTGGCGCGCGGACTTGGTTAATTGGGGTGAGCTTGTTGCCGAAGAGAGCAACCGAGTCTTTGTCTTGGAGCTTTGTCAGAGCATTGAAATAGGGATTTGGCTGCGCGTTTGGCATGGTTTCCAAGTTCATGGCCACCTGTTCATTACCACTGACCAGAAACGCAGGTGCGCCGCCGCGTGAGTTCCAGACAGCGGTCCACATGGGGTTGGGGGTGGCGGCGTTGATTTGATCGGCACAAGCCGTGACCCGCTGGTCGGCACCTGCGTGTTTTTGGAGTTCCGCAATGGCGATCATTAGTGCCATGCGGGCATTGGCGCGAGCGATTGAACTGTTTGCCTCCCCGGAACTGCTGCGGAGAGCGATCGAACTTAACGAAAGGAGACCCACAGCGATGACGGTGAGCAGGATCATCAGCGAAAGTGTGACGACTAGGGCGAAGCCGCTTTTGTATCGCTTCGGCGGGGCTCCACTCATTGGATGAGAGATGGAAGAACGGGAATTGATTTTGATAGTCATTGTTGATCAATACAGCGTCTAAATTGCGATGTTTTCCAGATGGGGTAGGTTTAGAGAACGAAGGTTCAAACAACCTTGTATTTACAAATACCGCTCATGAAAGAATTCGAGTATGGCCTGATCAGGCCATTTTCAGTCTCGCCGCTGAGCGAGTGTTCTTCCGTCTTTCCAAGTTGGTGTGAAGAAAAGGGCTCGCTGGGTGCGGACGACCGGCTCTTTTCCTAGCAATGGCCCTGTCCGACGTCTGACCTAGGCCGCAACCCATCATCCGTCGGGACGGCGAGCAGGATCGCTAGAAGCAGAGGCTTTGGAAGCTGGTTTTCAACGAGGGCAGCGAATCGCTACGCCGCAGCGGAACCATTTGTGACGTGCCCAAGTACGCTCCATCGGAACTCACGGCATGATGCCACACATCAAGCGCTTTTCGTTCGCAGCGGTCTGGATTCTGTCCGGTTTCTGGTTAGCCAAGCAATCATCAACTGCAACCGCGTTGCAAGGTTTCGCCCCACCCAACTCCGTCGAGCGCGCACTCTAGCGCTGGGGCACCGTCATCTAAGCCCCCGAGCCGACTTCCGCAGTCTCGCGGGATCTTTGCAGCTGCTACTGAGACTTGGAAGTCGCTTGTGGGTTTGGTATTCGGGCGGGCTTAGGCGGCTTGGCGGAGCAGCGCGACCATGAC
>CALMKO010000003.1 GCA_937867415.1 uncultured Verrucomicrobiota bacterium
CTACGTGATTGCGTGATGGCAATTCTACGGTGTTTTGTGGACACTCAACGAGGTTAGTCCCCCCGAACCCAAATGATATCTCCTGCCATCACCGTAAGCGGTCTTGAAGTGATCGAGATCGTGTCTTCATTCTCGAAAGGAATCAGACTGAGCCAGCTCCACGAAGCTGTGGTCAAGCGCTTCGGGCCGTTGGCGACATTCCACACAAGTTCGAGGGTTGGCTTGGACTTTGATGACTTGCTGGTCTTTCTCGAAGCCCGCCATCAAGTGCGGATTTTCAAAGGGGTGGTCTTCCCAAGGTCCGCCAGAGATTTCAGGGCTTGAGGGCTCACTGAAACAAGGGCGGATGATCCAAAAAGGACCCGGGAAATGGCACGTCTTGTGCTCGCCATGATGTCCGCGAGCCAATCGTGGCAAGCTCCCATCGCTGCGGGACTTTGCAGCATTTCTGCAATCCTCTAAAACAATGCGCTGCCTCACGAATTCCGAGATTCACAAGTGGTTGGCTGGCCAAGGGATGCACCATCAACCTCTCAATGGTGGTGTACCTGTCGCCGGTGATTTTTCACTGCCCGCAGAGCGTCGAAGTCGCCTGATGCTGGCGGACTATCTTGCGGACTTGCTCTCCAAGGATGGAAACAAGCTCTTGGAGATTCTACCGAGTCCGCAACACGGGACGGAGGACTGGGAGCAGTTGGCGTGTTTTCGTCAGGGCTTCGGAGAGGAGCGGCCCTTGATCGCGGCACCCGGGCACCTTTTCAAAAGCAGTGGCCGGGAGGACTTCCGCAGTTTGCTCGCGCAAATGTTCGGCGCGCAGGAAATGGCTTCCTTCTATATCTATGCGGCTCCCTCAAGAACGACCCTGCTGATTATTGCTGACCGGGTCGAAGTCTGGTCGCCTAAAAAAGGCGTGCGCAACGAGATCGGGCGCTACCTCGCACCGTCTCAAGCAGCCTAGTGGTATATCCAATTCAAACGGGTGGACAGGGTAGGTAGTGTGGTGCCTTCTTGCCCGCCAATTTGAGTTTTACCCCATACTAAGACAAGTTCCGGATAGCTGCCGGATACAATCGGTGTTCCAGCACTTGAATCCGCGCGTGCAAGGACTCGGCGGTGTCATCCGCAAGAATGGGCACGCTTTCCTGGAGAATGATCGGCCCGGTGTCCATTCCTTCATCCACGAAGTGCACGGTGCATCCCGCCTCGGAAGCCCCCGCCGCCAGCGCTTGTTTCCAAGATTCCAGCCCCGGAAACGCGGGCAGCAAGGACGGGTGGATATTCAAAATCCGCTGGGGAAATGCATCCAAAAGCGGGCGTTTGACCAGGCGCAGGAATCCGGCCAGGCAAACAAGCTCCACTCCTGCGGCTTTGAGTTGCATGGCGGTCTCTTGCTGGGCTTCTTCAGGAAACCGGGTCTTGAAGCCACGGCAATCGATGACTCCGGTTGCGATCCCGCGTTGCCTGGCGCGCTCGAGGATGAAGGCGTCTGAATGATCCGAGAGCACGATTGAAATCCGCGCGTCAAGCGTCCCGGAATCGATCGCATCCAGGATCGCCTGCATGTTTGAACCAGAACCAGAACCAAGAATACCGAGCACCATGCCCATGGTTTAGACCGCCGGATGAATCTGCCAAGTTCCAAGTTGCGGATTCACCAGACGTCGGGGGTGGGGGACCGCTCCAGGAGCCGCGGCGAGTGCCAAGCGGACACCCCAAGCGCTGCCTGCTTCCCGTGCGCACACCAGGCGGCTGAGGCATGAAATCATACGCTAAAACGGGCGCACCAGTTTTTGTCTTCGTTCGCGGTCGATCCGCTCGCGCAGGCGGTTCTCCGAATCCACGTCCCAATAGCCCGGCTTAAGCTCAAGGAATATCGATGAATACGGCAGCGCGGTCTGGGTCCGGATGACCAGAACATCAAAACTGCGATTCGCATCCTCCATCAGTGTGATGAGCGATTGCTGGTCGATCTCGGTCGTCTCATGACCATGCAGGCTCGCTTTCAGTCGTTTGCGGTAGTTGTCGATTCCCGGGGCGAAGTCATTTTCCACGGACCGCAGTTCCCGCGGAAGGTAGATCTGCGGGCGCACGGTCTCGCTCTGCTCCAATGTGTAAAGCACGTGATCGAGCGCTTCCGGGGACTCCACATCGGCAATCACTTGCCGCACCCCAGCCCGGCTGTGCGCGGGAAATGACGCCTCGGCGATGACAATCCAGTTTCGATACCCCAACTGCCCTGCCTGGCGGTCCACCGCTGCCTGCCAGCTATTGCTCTGATTCACCATGCCGCACCCGAGCAACAGAACTGCCACTCCGAGAACCGAAAACACGCGACACTTTGCCATGACGCGTCTTACGCATTCACCCCCAAGCTGTCAACGGGTTGCCACTTGGGAGTTCAGATTTGTTGAAATTCCAAATCCCGATGGTAACCTGGCCAGACAGCGACTCAGGCGGATTCCGCCGATACCACCAAAGAACCGGCACGGCTGCTGGCCAGAAACATGTGACAACCTCGCTCCGTGTTGAACGCCCTCGCCAACTCGGGTTCCAAGTGGGCACGGATTCGCCTGCGCAGATGCCGTGCTCCATAGCGCGGGTCATGCCCGTCGATCAGGAAGCTCCGCGCACTCTCATCCAGCCGGACCGCTACACCGTGCCGGGCAAGGCGCTTGTTGAGCATGGACATCTCCACCGCTAGTATATCACTCAGGACCCGCACTCCCAGTTCTTCAAAAACCACAATCCGGTCTATCCGGTTGATGAACTCCAAGTCGAACTGCCTGCGCAAGGCTCCGTTGAGGATCGACTTCTCCCTCTCCTTGCTCGGGTTCCGGCCAAACCAGCTCCGCCAACCCCTCTCGAACTTCCGCCGGTAGGCATCCAATTCGCGCGCGCCCTCGTTGCTGGTCATGAAGATCAGGCAATTGTTGAAATTCAGCCGCTTGGTCCCCGCTGAAAGTTCCAGCCGCCCTGAGTCCAGTACATTGAGCAGTGCTCGGGCGACCTCCTTGCTCGACTTCTCGATCTCATCAAAAAGCACGATCCCCGGCCGACTGTAGCTACCTTCGATTTTTTCAAAATCAAACAGGCTATGGTTTTCCTTGCTCCCTACGTAACCCGGTGGCGCGCCGGTCAATGCAGCGGTATAGTGTTCCTGCGCCAAAGTATTCATATCGATCCGGCACATCTGATCTGCCGCGCCCAAGATCACCTCCGCCAGTACTCGAACCGTTTCTGTTTTTCCAACTCCAGTGGAACCCACAAATAAAAAAACCGCGAGCGGCCGATCACCCGATCCGAAATCCGCTTTGACCACATGCAGCATGTCCGCGATGGCCCCATGCATGTCCGCCTGGCCAATGATCCGGCTCTTTAAGACCTCGATGGCTTGCTCTGGATCAAAACGGAAACGTGAGACGCGACCGGTCGCGCTTTTCGCCTTGTCCTCGTCGATGACCTTCGCATTGCTTGCGATGACGTCGTTGATGAAGGGCACGGCCGCGAGTATGCTTGGGGGTCATCAGACCGTGGTTTCCTTACCCTCGAACGGCAAGGTGCCGACGGGACAATCCGCCACGCCGATGGTGCTGCGCGTGAAGGCCTCCACGTCGGCTTGCGTTTTCTCGGCATCCAGCACCCAGCTGCGATAGAAATCAAAAGGACAGGTCGCCACCCCCTTGTCGCCGTCACCGGAATGGTGAATCCCTGTGTAGCCGCGATGCAGAAGCTTGAAGAGATGATTCTGCGATTGATCATTCGCACGTGCGTCACGGATCTGGCTCACCGAGAGCTGGGCATACTGGATTCCCATGTCCTCCTCGCCGCACTCACCCAGTGTCCGTCCGTCGAAGCCGATGATCGCCGAGTGGCCGAAATACGAATACACCCCGTCAAATCCCGAGGCGTTGGCCACGGCGACATAACAGTTGTTCGCCCATGCCATGCTCTTCGCCATCATCACTTGCTGTTCCTTGGCAGGATACATATAGCCCTGGCAGCGGACGATCAGCTCCGCCCCTTTCATCGCGCAGTCACGCCAGATTTCCGGGTAGTTCCCATCGTCACAAATGATCAGGCTGATCTTCATTCCCTTGGGTCCCTCGGTCACATACGTCCGGTCACCCGGATACCAGCCTTCGATGGGGCACCATGGGATGCATTTGCGGTATTTTTGGACAATTTCCCCCTCATGGTTGATGAGCACGAGGGTGTTGTAGGGGGCCTTGTGGGGATGTTCTTCATGGCGCTCTCCGGTCAGGGAGAAGACGCCCCAGGTGTTGGCCGCTTTGCAGGCTTCGCTGAAGATCCGTGTCTCATCGCCCGGAATCGCGGCGGCAGTCGCCATCATTTCATCGCGATCATACATGATGCCCATGGTGCTATACTCGGGGAAGATCACCAGATCCATCCCCGGCAGGCCGATCTTCATGCCTTTGATCATCTCCGCGATTTGCCTCGCGTTCGCCAATACCTCTTCATGGGTGTGCAAACGTGGCATCTTGTAGTTAACCACCGCCACTCCCACCGTGTCCTTGCTGCTTGAAATATCGCCGTGTCTCATAATGCCGGATCTCTCCCCAGTCCCGTTGAGCAGCATCTATACCAAAACATGCCCGAAGAAGCATTCCGCACCCACACATTTCGCGGAATTTCTACAACTCACTGACAGCAAGGAATCACCTCACAAAAAAACTGCTAGAATGGCGCGACATTCATCCTGCCGACCCTGCTGGGAAGCGGCGCCCCTCATGTCGTTGTGGCGAATGCACAATCTTTGCGAAGAGCTCCGCACCGCTCAAAGGGCATTCATTCACCAACACCACATGAGGGGGGGCTCCTGATCCGCTGGTTCCCAATACCCGTGACATCAGGCCTACGCGCTCAATCAAATCATGCCCGGCACTCCGTGTTCGCGTAGGGGGACCAAGATTGACAGCGATGGCTCTTCGGATAGACTGCGAGCTGAAAAGTCCCCCCATGTCTCCTGCTTTTTCACGAATTTGCTTCTTCTTTCCCCCGGATTCCAAGCAATCCGCCGGCTTCCGTAGTGATGGCAAACATACCGGCTCGGGGAATCACAAACCCATGGAACTGAGTTTTTTACCATGAGGAGCCCATTTTCAAAAATCATCCATGCAGTCGGATCATTCCTCGATCCACGGAGCTACCTCCACGTTTTCCGGTTGATCCACTATTATGGCTACAGTCACGTCCAACAGCGGCGCAAGCTGACACTGGGAGCCGGAACCTCCATTTCACCCAATGTCTCGCTACGCAATGGCGAGCGCATCACCATGGGGCGCGACTGCCACCTTGGGGAGCGTTGTTACCTCTGGGCGGGAGATTCAACCGGACGCATCATCATGGGAAACTGCGTCGCAATCGCACCCGGCGTGTTCATCACAGCCTCGAATTATCAAATCGAAGCCGACAAACCCATTCAACAGCAACCCAAGATCGAGCGCGACATCCGCATCGGCAATGATGTCTGGCTCGGTGCCCGCGTGGTCGTCACCGCCGGCGTCACCATCGGCGACGGTTGCATCGTAGGTGCCGGCGCGGTCGTCACCAAGGACCTTCCCGCCGGCTCGATCGCGGGCGGAGTCCCCGCCAAAGTCATCGGCACCCGCTGAACGATCCTCCTTTTCCTAACTTCCCCCTATTTATGAAAGCAGATGTAGCCATCGTCATTGTTTCCTATAACTCCGAAGACCACATCGGGGCCTGTCTTGACAGCGTCTTCGCCCAAAAGAAAGACGTCTGCCAACAAGTCATCGTGGTGGACAATCAATCCCGCGATGGCACGGTTGCATTGATCCGTGAAAAATTTCCCCAAGTGGAACTCATCATCCCCGGTGCCAATCTCGGCTTTGCCAAGGGGGTGAATTTAGGCGTCAGCCATGCAGATGCGGAATTCGTGCTGCTGCTCAATCCAGATACCATCATCCTCGAAAACGCCGTCGATGTCATCGTCGAGTTCGCCCGCAAGAATCCCGGGCATGGCCTCTACGGAGGCAGGACGCTGACCCCCGATGGCGAGCTTGAGCCGTCATCCTGCTGGGGCCGGCCTTCGTTGTGGAGCATGGCCCTTTTCGCCTTGGGAATCACCACACTTGCCCCACGTAACCGACTACTGGATCCCGAATCACTGGGAAACTGGCAGCGTGACTCGGTGCGCGAGGTCGGGGTCATCACCGGCTGTTTTCTGCTTTCCCCACTCAAAGTGTGGAACGAACTCGGCGGCCTCGATGAACGCTATTTCATGTATGGTGAGGATGCGGACATTGCGATGCGCGCACATCATGCGGGATACCGCCCCGTGATTTGTCCGGATGCCACGCTGGTGCACGAGGTCGGGGCCTGTTCCGACACCCCCGTCCACAAGACCATGTTGCTCTACAAGGGAAAGGCCAGCCTGGTAAGAATGCACTGGACCGGCCTGCGACAATCGCTCGGCTTGTCATTTCTTTTGTTAGGAACAGGCCTGCGTGCCGCGCTCAGCAAAATCAAGTCCAAGCCCGACCAAAGTGACACCGCCGGCCGCTGGCAAACCCTCTGGCGGGAGCGCAAGGACTGGATCCAAGGATACGGCGGATGAGAACCGGCCGTCCGAGGCTGCGCGCCGCTCACGAATTCACGCGAGCATCCACTTCAAAACGCGTTGGTGATTTCCTGAGCTCCGCTACAACCGACTCCGAGGTCGCCACCTACCACGAGATCTCCGCTGGCACCGGTCGCCGCTATGAAAAGATCCTGCTCGAACGCCGGACACCGCCTCGCGATTCCGACGGTCTCGCGCGCCCCTCATCGACGGCAAATCCGTGCGCAAGGGCCACGGCTACTTCATGATCACCCTTAACTCCGACTCCGGTGAACTGCTGTGCATCGCAGAGGGTAAAGAATAAAGGCCGTGGAATCCTTCCTTGTAAAACTCAGCGACATGCCGCGTGCCAGCATCCGTGCGGTGGGCATCGACCGAGCGGCTGCCCGGTGCCCTTAGCGCTTATGAGCGTTTCCACCTGATGATGATTGTCAGCCAAGCCATCGACGCGGTCCGTTGCAGTCAGTGGAGTCAGTGGAGTCAGTGGAGTCAGTGGAGTCAGTGGAGTCAGTGGAGTCAGTGGA
>CALMKO010000004.1 GCA_937867415.1 uncultured Verrucomicrobiota bacterium
TGCCTCGTAGGTGGAATTGCCCACCTGCGGGCAGGAATTTGAAATCCAGGTCTCCTTCACCCAATGGGTGAACCAATATTTCGGTCGGTTTTGCCTACAAACGCCGCAACCATAAGCACTTGCGCCTCTCATCCTCAATCCTAACTGCGGATTAGAGGATCATAGCTTAGCCACTGGCCCGGATTTCCGGGTCCGCCTCAGAGAAGGCTGGCTCGATTTGGCCGGTCCAGATGATGGAGAAGGTGTCGCCACTGGTCAATGCGGTCCCGCTGGGGATGCTGGTGCCCCAGTTGAAATTCACCGTGGCATCGGTGCGGGTGGTGAGCGGGGTGGTGAAGGTGCTTGTGTCGTGATATCGACCTGTCAGACCGGTGCCGGTTTGGGCGCTCGCCCCGTGGGTGAAGAGCAGGGCGACAAGCGACGCCATGGCTGCCACCAGGAATTTGTTTTTGGCGGCAGCCGGAAAAAACGGAAGCGGATCAATGGGCGTGGTCATGACTTCCATATTTTCAAAATATCACGGGCAGGGTTGAGGCGAGGCATCTCCTTACGGTGCCCGATGGGCCCGGAGGCGGCCGAAGAGCTTGCCGCCTGGAGCTGCCAGAGTTTTCGAGATGTTGATGGTGACGGTTTGCAGTCCGGCGGACGGACTGCCGAGGGTGACTCCTGGCGCGCCCGGGGTGGTGATATCGACTGGATTCCAGTGGGTGAGGTCGCTGCTGGATTCAAAGAACTGGACGGTATCGGTGACCGACTCGACGCGGCGGGTGAAGGTGAAGATGAAGTTTTCGCCGGAGGCGTCGAGGGTTGGGAGGATGGCGGTGCCCGGGGTGGCGGGGGTTCCGTTGAGGATGTATTCCATCAGGTTCGGGATGCCGTCATGGTCCGGATCGGCGGCGGGTCCGTGGTCGGACAGGCTGGGGAAGCCGCTGATCCACCCGCCGAAGCCGCTGGTGGATACGAGGGCGATCTGGTTTCCGTTGTAAGCGTAATTGATGGTGTAACCTGCGGGTGGCGTGGCGCTGGCGAAGGCGCTGCCGGTGCGCGAGGTGTAGGTGGCGATGATGTAAACCGGATCATCGATGGGTGAGGCGATGTCGAAGCTGACGCTGGTTGTCGTGAGATCCAAACCGGCGGCGTGGATGCGGCCATTGCTGCCGGAGCCGGTGCCGTCGATCCTGATGGTGAGCGGTCGGTTGGCAGGGAGGGCGAAGTTTGGCAGAGCCGAGACATCGAACACGGCCTGCGGGTGGATGGTGATGGACGAGGTGGCCAAGGAGGCGGACGGGCCGTGGGCGAGGGTGCCCGCCGTGATGCGGGTGGGGCCGTTGTAGGTGCTGGCAGCGGTGAGGGTGAGCGTGCCTGCGCCGGATTTCGTGAGGCCGCCGTCGGTGGCGGCGTCGTTGGCGATGTTGCTGCGGAGCAGCGCTTGGGCGATGGTGATGTCGAAGCCGCCGGTGTCGATGAGGGCACCGTTGTTGCGGACGTTGGCGCGGGTGAGGCCCTGCATGAAGGTGGTGGAGTTTGTGGTGGGCCTGAGCGTGCCGCCATTGAAGTTGAAGGTGCCGAAGGTGTCGGTGCCTGCGTCCTGCATGATCTGGTTTGCGTGGAGGGTGCCGCCGTTGAGGTGGTATTCGCCGCGGCGGGCGGAGGTGTTGGTGGCGGTGCTGCGGGCCATGTTCAGTCCGCCGGACACGGTGACGGTGCCGCCGTTCTGGATGACGCGTCCGGCGGCGTTGCGGCTGGCGGCGGGCGCGCCGGTGAGCCTGAGCCCTCCGGCTGCGGTGAGGCTGCCGGATCCACTGACGGTCAGGGTGCTCCAGATGTTGTCGCCGGCGACTTGGTTCGAGACGGTGACCGCACCGGACACGGCGAGCAGGCCGCCGCTGAGATTCACATCGCCCGGGCCGGCTCCGGTGAAGCTGCTGTTCAAGGTCAGCGAGGAGGCGTTGAGGGTGCCCGCGCTTTGGTTGAGCGTGCAGACGCCCGCGCCGTCGTTGCCATTGCCGACGATCACCGCGCCGAAGCGGCTGAGAGCGGAGCTGTCGTAGTTGAGAATGCCGGGTGCCGCTCCGCCGAGGGTGAGCGCGGCTCCGGTGGTGGGCGCGATGCTGCCGCCACCACTAACGGTTAGGGAGCCACCTCTGGCGACGATGGGCCCGCTGCTGGTGCCGGGGCCGGTGACGCGCAGGGTTCCGGCGTGGATGTTGATAGCGGCTGCTAGATGGTGAGTCCCGGAGATTTCGAGAATGCCGGAGGAGTTCTTGGTCAGCGAGCCGCTGCCGCTGAGGCCGCCGCTGAGGCGGGTCTCGGCGGTGGGTGACCCTTGCACGGTGGTGGGCGCTGTTAGATCAAGGGGGGTGGCGAGGTCGTAGAGGATGCCGCCATTGCCCAGGTCGAGGATGCCGCCGGTGGCGAAGGAGATCGTCCCGCCGGTGAGCGTGGTGGTGCCCGGTCCGGTGCCGTTGAGCGCGAGGCGCTGGAGGGTGAAGGAGGCACCGAGATCGTGCTGCGAGGTGACATTTCCGCCGGGTGTGATTGCTGTGAGGAATTCGAGTTTGGTCAGTGCGTTGGAGGCCGGAGCGGCGGCGGGGCTCCAATTCGCGGCGTCGCTCCAGGTGCCGCTGGTGGGCTGCGTCCAGACGAAGGTGGGGACCGAGGTGTTGGATTTCGGATCGGTTCCGGCGAGGAATTCGGCGGCGTTGGTCGCGCCGTCGCCATCGGGATCGGCAGCGGGGCCGATGATGTTGGGATCGGTGATGGCGGGCCAGTGGGTGGACTGCCAGGTTTCAAACCCGTCAGGCAGAGCCGACACAATGACCGGCAGCTCGCGCCATGCCTGGCCGATCGAGTTGGTGGCGGTCAGGCGGAGGAGGTAGTTTCCGGGCGCGCTGAAAACAACCGGTGTCTGGGGACTGGCCGGATTTGAAAAGCTGACGCTGCCGGGACCGGAAACGAGCGACCAAAGCGTGGTGGTGGCATTGGATACATTGCCCGCCATTTGAGTGACGAAGCCTGCGGCCGCGGCCGGGGCGGTGCCCGGATCGATGACGGCGACGGTTCCGGAGAAGTCGCCATCGTCGGGCGGGCCGATGTCGATGATCAGGTCCGCACTGCGGCTGACGGCGGTATTGGTGGCGGTGCAGCGGAGGACATAGCGGCCGGTATCCGAGATGTTCACGGTCGTGTCCGCAGCGGCGGGATTTCCGAAGGTCACGGTGCCTTGGCCGCCTTCCTGCTCGGAAACGGTGGTCCATGCGTAAGTGACAGGGGCGGTCCCCTCGGCGCTGGCGACGATGCGCAAGGTGGACTCGGCATTGGGCAGCACGGTCGGATTGGCGGTGGGCTGGAGGAAGGTCACCAAGGGCTCGTCGATGATCGGGAAGCCGGGGAGCGGTGTCCAAACGAGGTTCACGCCGGTGGTGGTGTGCTGGAGGGCGAAGGAGCCGTAAGTGGCGACCGGATGGCCGGCGGAGTCGCCTGTGACGGTGCCGAGCTGGAAGGTGCCGGTGCGGTCGGAGGCGTTGGCGACAGGCCAGGTGCGGCTGCACCGCCAGAAGCTGAGCAGGAAGTTCGTGGTGTTGCCGGGGCGGTTGAGCACGACGTCGATCCGGGCCCCGTTGGTGACGTTGAGGGCCCCGTTGGCGATGGCTTGGTCGGCGACGAGTGAATTGCCGCCGATTTCCCACTGCAGTCTGGAGGCCGCGCCGAAGGTGAGGGTGCTGCCGAAATTCATGGTTCCAACGGCATCGCCCGGGGCGAGGGTGCCGGTGATGGTGGTGGCGGCTGTTAGGCTTCCGCGACCGGCGAGCGTCGCACCGGAGGCGACGCTCACGGCACCGGAGGCGTGGCTGCCGTTGATGACGAGTCTTCCGCCGCTGATGACGGTGCCGGAAGCGATGGAGTTGTTGCCATTGAGCGTCCAGGTGCCAGCGTCGTTCTTCGAGAATCCGGTGATCACGTTCGCGCCGTTGCCGTCGATGAGATTGCCGTGGATGACGCCATTGCCCGCGCCCCGGAGTTCGAGTGCGCGGCTGGTGAAATTCGAGGTGACGGTGCCGTGGATGGTGAGCGAGCCGGACGCGACGGTGAGGCGGGTATTTCCGGCACCGGAGCTGAGGGTGAGATTTCCGAGGATCTCGTTGTCGCCTGCCTCGTTGATGATGGCTCCGTTGGGATTGCTGGTGATGACCGAAAAATCCGGTGGAAAAATGACCGGAGCGCCGGAGCCATCGATCCGCAGGACGGCGGAGGAATTTGCGACGATGATGTTCTTGGTGCCACTGCCGAGCTGGCGGGCATCCGTGACGCGGAGCGAGCCGCTGTCCAAGCGGACTTCACCGGTGAAATCATTGTCGCCACCGAGGCTGGCCACGTCGGACGAGGTGGCTCCATTGATGATGACTCTGCCGGCTCCGGTGATGTCGTTGGAGACGAGCACCGTGCCCGTGCGGTCGAAGCGCAGGGTCGCGCCGCTGGCGATGTTGACCGGGCCGTCGCCGAGCGATCCGATGGCACCGTCATTGCCGACTTGCAGCGTGCCGGCATTGATCCAGGTGGAGCCGGCGTAGTTGTTATTTCCGGTGAGGATGAGGTTGCTCGAAGTGCCCGTGCGGGTGATGCCGCCGCTGCCGGTGATGGCACCGCTGAAGACGAAGGTGCCGGTGCCGCTGCCATGGAAGGTCACGTCGTCATCGAGCACGATGTCGTTGCTGATGTTATAGCGGTAGCCGGTGGTGTTGCCACTGAGGTTGATGGCGGGTGACAGGATTCCATTGCGAACGAGGCGCAAGGGATTGCCGTCCACGTTGACGATGCTGGTGGCCGTGCCAGTGCCGCTGAAGTTGAGTTTGTTCGCATCGGTCGTGGCCGCGAGGTTGTTGGTGGCGGTGATGGTGCCTGCGGCGAGGGTTTGTCCGTTGAAGAACTGGATGTCCGCACCGGGGCCGCCGACGGGGGTGGCGGAGTTTTGCCAGTGGGTGGCAGTGCTCCAATTTCCCGTGGCCGTGCTGGTCCAGTTCGCGATCACCGGCGGGGCGGAAAATGTGATCGTGCCGGCGTTGCTGGTGGCGCCATCGGCATCCGTCGCGGTGAACGCGAACGATTGCAGACCGGTGAAACCAGGAGTGGGGGTGAAGCGTGCCGTGATGCCGTCCGGCAGCAGGGAAACCGTGCCGCCGACCGGGGTGCTGACGGCGTAGGTCATCTGGGTGGAGGGCGTCCAGTCGTCGGTGGTGAAGGCGGGTAGCGCGACATCGACGGGGCTATCACCCGCCATGTCGGCGTTGCCGTTAGAAGCGACGGGCGCTTCGTTTTCCGCAGTGAGATTCCATGACGCGAGCGGGGTGATGGCGGGCGTGTTGGCGGGTGGATTTTCTCCCGGAGCCAGCGGCACGAACCAGACGCTGAGCGTGGTGTTGGTGACGCCTGTTAGCTGGATGGCGAGCTTGCTGAAGGCGCTGTTGTTCGCATTTTCCGGAGGGTTGGGCGAGGTAGGCAGCGGGGTCGCCGCCCGCACCGTCCACACGCCATTGCCGCTGACGATTCTGCCCCAAAGGCGTTCGGAGCCGCGTTGCAGCATCACGCTGTTGCCCTCGTTGCTGATGGTGGCCGTGGTGCTGTTCGAAAAATGGGCGAACCACCAGCAAGTGGTCGCCGTGGGATTCACAATCTCGTCCTGGATGAGCACCTGCTTGCGCTGGCCGAGGAGTTGGATGCCGCGTTGAACCCGGGTGACGCCGGAGATGTTTCTCGAAAGGTCCCAGACGGCGAAGCTGCGCTGGCCGTTGGGGGCGGACTGATAGGAGATCATCGGTGCAGCGGGTGCGTTCCAGATGCGGTCCGGGTTGGCGCTCGGATTCACGATGAGGCAATTGTGTCCCTCCGCGCGGTTTCGGTAGTAGTCCCAGCGATCCCTGCCGTTCGGGTTGGGATTGGTGGTGTTGTGATTCGGAATATCATACCCCTCGCTCTTCAGGTCCACGAACCAGTTCACGCCCCGCGCGCTGATTTGGAAGGTGCCGCTTTGCAACATGCCATGATCCATGTAGGTGCCGCCCATGCCGCCCACGAAGGTGGCCCTGCTGTCGCTCCAGTTTTGCCGCAGCGTTGCCACGTGTTGGAATTTTTGCTCCGCGCTGTCCGTCGGGCCGACGAAGCTTTGGTCCGGCTGAAGCTGCCCCTGCGCCGGCGTGATCGTGGTCTCGGGAATGAGCAACGCGTTCCAGGTGCTGTTTCCTATCTGGCGGCTGAAGTCATAGACCTCCGGCGCATCGAAGCGCCGCGCCCACCAGTTCGCCCAGCCCATCGGGTTGTTGCTGCCCGTGCCGACATCCGAGAATGTGAAACGCTGCCGGGTGTTGCTGGCGATCGTCAGGGGTTCGCGTCTGGTCGTGAAGAATCCCGGGACGCGGCTGGCGCTGAAGGTCGATCCGAGGGCCGTCTCCATGCTGAGCATTCCGTCCGCGAGCCCGAGTTTTGCGAAGATGCCGTAGTCCGTGCCCTCCAGCCATACGCCATTGTTCGGTTCCCATTGGTCGATCTTCCGCTCGAGCTGGGTCACCGCCTGGGCCAGATCGGCTTCCGCCGCGCTCTCGTTGCCCATGCCCACGGCAAGCGAAGCAAGGATGAAACCGCTGTCGTTGAGGATGCCGATATTGTTGCCGTAGTGGTTGGTTTGCGAATTGAGGCCTCTGTTGACCAAGAAGTTCAGCATCGTCGTCCGCCGCGTATCGTCCCAATACGGATAGAGCCAGTCATATGCATACGAGAGCGAGCGCAGGGTGAAGCCCTTCCACTTCACGGTTAAGTCGCCATTCGCCATGATGCCCTGCGCGCGTGTCCAAACGCGCTCGGCGTACACAGCATCACCCGTGAGCCACCAAGCGAGCGCCAGACGTGGCATGTCATTGCCATAGTTCGCCGCCGTGGTGAGGTCGGTGTTTGCCATGCTGACAACCGCCTCCGCCCGTCTCTTTGCCGCGCTCGCTGTCGGGCTCAGGTAAGCCTGCCTCAGCCAGGCAAAGCGCTCCCGAGTCGCACCGAGGCGCGGTTGTTCCGTGGCCAGCGTGTTGAAATAGCTCGAGGTGCCCGGCTTGGCGCGGTCCGTGCCCGGCATCATCAGTGCCGTGCCGGGGATGATGCTC
>CALMKO010000005.1 GCA_937867415.1 uncultured Verrucomicrobiota bacterium
GTGACCGACTGCATCGAGCCGCCGTAGGACTTGAGAGGCGGGCGCGGCCGGTCGGTGGGAAGTTCGAGAACCGGTGCGCCGTCCGCAAACTTTTTGACCCAGAAATCCTCGGCCGTGGTGTCTTGCTTCTGGACCTGATCCATCCGCGCGAACTCGGCGAAGGACATGGCGGGTGCGAGACGCGGCAGGAGTCCAGCCTTGCGTGCATTGTAGGCGGTTGCCAGCTCGGCGAGAATCATGCCAAACGACCAGCCATCGCAAATCAAGTGGTGGGCGGTGAATAACAACTCGTGTCGGTCCTCCGAGAGGCGGATCAAATGCAAGCGGAACAAGGGGCCGGTTGTTAGATTGAACGGGATCGAGCTTTCCGCATCCTTGATCAGTGAGAGTGGCAACAGAGCGGACGGGGAGTTCGGGCTGATGCTGGTTAAGTCGTGTTCCAAAATTTCGACCGAGCGGTCGGAAGGGAGGAAGAATTGGGTGCTGCCATCTTCGGAGAAGGTGCTGCGAAGCGCAGGGTGGCGCACGACGATGTCGTTGAGCGCAGCTTTCAGCGCTATAGGATCCAAGGTGCCTTCCAGTGAGATGATGTTAGATTCATTGAAAGCGCAATTCGCCGCCTCGCCCATCTGCACGGCGTGGAACATCTCAAGCTGGGCTTCGGTCGTCGGAGCGCTGTCGAAGCGTGGGAAATCGACCGGAGCTGGCCCGGCGTCTTCGGGGGATCTCGGAAGGAAGCCGGCGGCTTGCATGTCGCTGACCGCCTCGGTGAATGCGTGCACCACCTTGTCCAGATCCTCGTCGGTGTGGGCGGTCGTGAAATAGAGCGGGCGGCCTTCCCATACGTGAATGCCTTTTTCCCGGAGCAGATACCATAGCAGGCTGATGTATTTCAGGTCGGGAGCGTGCTCGATGACCGCGTAGGCGCTGAAGTGGGGCAGGCGGATGGGGATTTGGATTTCCTCGAAGTAGTCATTCAAGGTGCGGCAGAGGCGGCCGACACGTTCCGCCATTTCGATTTGGAGTCTCGGGCCCTCACCTCGCAAATGTTCCACGACCCGCCATGCCGCAGCGAGGGCGAGGGGGTGTCTCACAAATGTGCCGGCGAAGAAGGTCACGCCGACTTCCGGGAAACTGTCGTCGCCATAATTCCATGCGCCGCCGTCCAGGGCGTCCATGTATTCTTTTTTACCAGCGAGAACCCCGATGGGCATTCCGCCGCCGATGACCTTGCCGTAGGTGGCCATGTCCGCCTCGACTCCGAAGTAGGCCTGCGCACCGCCTGGCGCACAACGGAAGCCGGTCACGACTTCGTCAAATATCAGGGCCGTGCCGGATTGTGCGGTGATGGCCCGCACTTCATGCATGAATTCCCTTGGTTGCAGTCCTGGCGCGCGGCTCTGGACCGGCTCGACCATCACGGCGGCGAGTTCGTGGGCGTGGGCCTTGAGGATCTCCAGCGAGGCGGGATCGGCATAGTCAAGCACCAGAATGTTTTCCACCAGGGATTGGGGAATCCCCGGGGCGATGGGTTGCGCTTTATACACGCCATCCACCCAGGCTCCACGGACCAGCACTTCTTCAAACATGCCGTGGTAATCGCCGGTAAAATAGGCGATCCGGTTGCGTCCGGTGATGGTTCTCGCAAGTCGCATGGCGGCCATGACGGCTTCCGAGCCGGTATTGCAGAATGTAGCGCGCTCCATGCCGGTGAGCTCACAGATCGCCTTGGCGAGCTTTCCGGCGATGAGTGACTGCGGGCCGATCTCGGTTCCGGTGCGGAGTTGCTTTTCCACGGCTTCGACCAGCCAGTCCGGCGAGTGGCCGAAGAAGTAAGTGCCGAAGCCCATGGTGATATCGACGTATTCCTGTTCGTCGATGTCCCAGATCTTCGAGCCCTTGCTGCGGGCCGCGACGATGGGGTAGACCATTTCTTTCCAAAGTGACTTGAATCCTGAAACGGCTCTTGGATCAGCGTAGTGCGGACGGTGCTCGGCGGTATAGGCCTTGGATGCGGGTGTCCGGGCGGTGTAACGGGCGATGAGGTCATCCAGGAAGGTCTGCTGGAGTTCGGTCAGTCCGCCTTGTTCGCCCTTTTCGATGGGTTTGTAAGGGCCGAAGCGGGTGTTGGCGTTGGCATTGCGGGTGTGGCCTTCCGGCCATTTGACTGGGCTGAGACCACTGCCGACGGCGGCGGGCGGGTTCGACTGGCTGGCAAGCAGCGCCTGCATCAGTTGCATGTTGGTAGCCACCAATTGTTCCAACGGGGTGCCGGTGGTCATCACAGGCAATGGTAAGCTGGCAGCAGGTGCCGGCGGTGCGGTTGGCAGCGCGCTGGCGGGCATTTGCTTGTCCAGGTGATTCGCCAGAGCTTCGACCGATGAAAACTCGCCAAGCATCTGCCGGAAGGTCACCTTCACTCCGAAGCGCGATTGGAGGGCTTGGCTGGCTTGGGTGAGGAAAAGCGAGTCGAATCCCAGCTCGGTGAAGCTCGTGCGATCATCATCCACCACGATGCCTGATAGATCGAGCACGAGGGCGCGCAATTTTACGCGCAAGTCGGGAAGTCGCTCCACCGGCACCGCAGCCACGGCAGGGGCCGCTGGAACGGTCGGGGAGGTCGTTGTGGCAACTGCCGCCGGAGGGCTTTGAACAACAGGTGAGGGGAGCGCTTGCGGCGCTTCTGAGGAGCGGTCGATCCAATAACTCTTTCTCTCGAAGGGATAGGTCGGTAAGTGCAGCTTCGCGCGGTCTTGACCTTGGAAAAAGGCATTCCAATCCGGCGTCACCCCCCGTTTCCACAGCTCTCCGACCGCACTGATGAGATCGACAAGATCGGTGGACGAGTTCGGTAGCGTTGCGACCACCGGCGTCTCACCACGGTCGGGATGCTGGCGGGTGAAGTGTGCCAGCGCTTGGCCCGGGCCTACTTCTAACATGAGTAAATCCCTGTCTTGCAAGGCAAGGGACAAGGCGGTGGCAAACTTGACTTCGTGTCTGAGTTGGCGCGCCCAGTAGCCGGGGTCGGCCAGCGTGGCCGCGTCCATGGCCAGCCCGGTGCAGGTGGAAATCCACGGAAGCTGCGGCTCCGAGATCGGGGTCATTTGTGCTTCCTCTGTGAATGCTGCGACGACGGGTTCCATCATCGCGGAGTGGAACGCGTGCGACGTCTTCAGCAACTTGCAGCCGATTTCCGCAGCTTCGAGTTCTTTCTGATAGGCACTGATCGCTTCATGGGAGCCAGAGACCGTGCAAAGTTTGGCGCTGTTTTCTGCGGCTAGATCGATGCCGGGAGGCAGCGTCAATTGATCCGCTCCGCTGCGGATCGCGAGCATGTCTCCGCTGGGGAGGTCCTGCATCAAGCGGGCGCGGTTGGCGAGCAGGTGAAGCGCGTGTTCCAGCTTGAAAGTGCCGGCGAGCACGGCGGCCACGTATTCACCGATGCTGTGACCGATCAGCAAGGCGGGCTTGACGCCCCACGAGATCCAGAGCTTGGCGAGGGCATACTCGACGGCGAAAATGCATGGCTGGGTGAGCGCCGTGCGGTCGATGTCATGGTTTGCGGCCTCGCGCTCGTTTTCGGACGGGTAAAGAGTCGCGCGGATGTCGTGATGGACGAGCGGCCGCAGGAGCAGGGCGCATTCATCAAGCGCGGCGCGGAAAACGGGCTCAGAATCATAGATTTCCCGACTCATTTCCACATACTGCGAGCCTTGTCCGGGGAAAAGGAAGGCGGTGCGGAGTGATGATGTTAGAGTATGAACGGATTTTCCGGGTGCGCGGAGTTCGGCGATGGCTTCGGCAGCATCCGCCGCGACTACCACGCGGCGGTGCGCGAAAGCACGACGTCCGGTGGCCAGGGTGTAACAAACGTCTGCGAGATCGGGATTTTCCGCTTCGAGGTGATCCGCGAGGCGCTGTGCCATCGCATCCAGCGCGCTTTCAGTTTTGGCGGAAAGGACTAACAGATGAAGCTTGCGTCCTGGCTTGCTAGGGCAGGGGAGTGGTGGTTCCTCCAGCACGACGTGCGCGTTGGTGCCGCCGACTCCGAAGGCACTCACGCCTGCAAGACGCGGGCGGTCCGAGCGTTGCCAGGTGCGGTCCTCGCTGACTGGCGAAAACGGACTGTTGGCAAAATCGATCCGCGGGTTGGCGGCCTTGAAATGCAGCAGAGCGGGGATTTTTTCGTGGCGGAATTGTTGGAGGGTTTTGATCAAACCGGTGACCCCTGCGGCGCAATCGAGATGACCGAGGTGGGTTTTTCCCGTGCCGAGCATGCAGAATCCGTTCGCCCCAGCGCCGCCCTCGCGGAAGGCCTTGGTCAGCGCTGCCACTTCGATGGGGTCTCCCAGCGGCGTGCCTGTGCCATGCGCCTCGACATACGAAATCTCAGAAGGACTGACACCGGCCGAGGCCTGGGCCAGGGTGATGACCTCGGCTTGTGCGTTGACCCCGGGAGCGGCGAAACCGATCTTGTCCGAGCCGTCATTGTTGACGGCCCACCCCTTGATGACCCCGAGGATCGGATCGCGATCGGCGACGGCGTCGCTGAGGCGTTTCAGAAGAACCACTCCGCAGCCGTGACCAAAAACCGTGCCGGCCGCATCCGCATCAAAAGCGCGGCAGGTGCCATCCGGCGAGACCATGCCCTCTTCTTCAAACCGGTAATCACGCTGCTGTGGAAAGCTGATCGAGACGCCGCCGGTCAGCGCCATGTCGCATTGATACGTGAGCAAAGCGGTGGCGGCCTGGCAGATGGCTACCAACGAGGTCGAGCAGGCGGACTGGATCGCCATGCTCGGACCGCGCAGGTTCAACTTGTAAGAAACCCGGACCGGCAGGAAATCCTTGTCGTTTCCGAGCATGGTCTGGTATTCGCCGACTTGATAGTTTTTCGCAAGGACGTCCCCTTTTTGTAGATTGTGAAGAAGGTAGGTGTTGAGGCTCAGGCCGGCATAGACTCCGATCATGCCGGGGTATGCTGCGGGGTCATAGCCCGCGTCTTCGAGCGCTTCCCACGCGCATTCGAGAAACACCCGGTGCTGTGGATCCATCAACTCGGCTTCCTTGGGATAGATTCCGAAGAAATCGGCGTCAAACAGGTCAGGATTCTCAAGGATGCTGCGCGCGCCCACATACTTGCTGCCGTCCGTCTCGGTGCGGCTCGGGAACCGGGTGATCCCGCTTTTTCCGGCGATGAGGTTCTGCCAGAATTCATCGGGATTCTGTGCACCGGGGAATCGGCCCGCCATTCCTATGACGGCTACAGCTTCAGGAGCTTCGGGTTGATCGTTCATTAAAGGGAGGGGCGACGGAATCTTGAAAAACCTGCCTTCGCTTGGCGAGCGCGTTCTTGGGCAGAATGGGTGGATGCGGTTTGGCCGCCGGGTGCGAGAAACTCAGCGATGGCCCGGACGCTTGGAAGGGCGAAAAGCTCAGTAATGGGAAAAATCCGGCCTGTCATTTCCATGAGGCGGACGTGGATGACGGCCACATGAATCGAGTTACCGCCAAGATCGAAGAAGTTTGCGGTGGCGTCTGTCACGGGGCAGTCCAGAACTTCCGACCATAGGTCGAGGAGCTTGGCTTCAAGCACCGTGCCGGAATCCACGATCCCTGGCGTATGGCTTTGACTTGCTGCGAGGGCCATGCGGTCCACCTTGCCATTCGGCGTGAGCGGAAATGAATCCACGAAGCGGAATTCATGAGGCACCATGTATGCCGGCAGCTGCCCGGCCAGATGCTCTTTCAAGGATGCTGCATCCTGCGTGCCCTGGACAAATGCCGTGAGGCGGTTCTGGGTGGCGAGCACCACCGCTTCGCGGACGGCTTCATGCTGGTTGAGGGCGATTTCAATTTCTCCGAGTTCGATCCGGAAGCCGTTGACTTTCACCTGATGGTCGGCACGTCCGCGGAACTCGAGAATGCCCGAAGGGTGCCGTTTCGCAAGGTCGCCGGTGCGGTAAAACGAGTCCGTGAATGCCTCGGCGGTTCGTCCGGCGTCGTTCAAATAGCCGCCACCGACGCCAGCTCCCGAGATGCACAGCTCGCCCAGGTCTCCATCGGCCAGGGCTTCCATCACTTCGTTGCGAATCGTTACCTGCACATTGGGGATTTCACGCCCGAGCGGGACGAACGGAAAATCATCCAGGTTGCCTCGATGAAGACGGTGGAACGCACAGATGTCCGCGCACTCGGTGGGACCGTAGGAATTGACCACCTCGGCCCGGCAGTTCGGATGCTCCAGCCACCCGCGCAAACGGGGAATGGAAATCGGTTCGCCACCCAGAACGGCGAAACGCAGGGATGCCAGAGTCAGGTAGTCCTCGCCCGCCGTGGCATCGACTAACGGATAGAAAGCGCTGGGCGTGCAGTTGATCAATGTCACCTGATGCTGGCGGATCAATCCGGTGATCCGCGAGATGTCATAGGTCTGGCAATCATCCAAAACCAAGGTTCCACCCGTGATGAGCGGCGCGAAAAAATTCTTCTGCGTGAGATCGAAGCTCGGTGAGCTGATCACCAGCGTCCGGTCGCTCGGCCCGAGCTTGAGTTCGATGGAATACCAATGCAGCAGGTTCTCGAACCCTCGGTGATAGACCGAGGCCGCCTTGGGTTGGCCGGTGGAGCCCGATGTGAAAATCGCATAAATTGGATCCTCAGGATTCATCGGGTGATGTGGATCCTCATCCGATGCCTCCGCGACCGCTCCGTCATCGACACAAATCTTATGGATGTTAGAAAACATCTTTGCGAGAGCCTTGCTGGTCACGATCGACTGCAAGTTTGCTGAGGATATCATCTGTGCGATCCGGCCCGCAGGGTAGCTGGGGTCGATCGGCACATACGCCGCGCCTGATTTCAGGATCCCCAGAAGGGCGACAGGCAGATCCAGCGAGCGGTCGAGCCCGAGTCCGACAAACTGCCCCCGGCCGATGCCCTGGGACAAAAGCAGGTTGGCCACTTGGTTCGAGCGGGCGCTCAGTTCTTCATAAGACATCGAGGCCTTGCCACTGATGACTGCGGTTTGCTGCGGATGCCGCTGCGCCATGAACTGTCTCTTATACACATCTCCGAGCCCACGAGACAGGCAGAAATCTC
>CALMKO010000006.1 GCA_937867415.1 uncultured Verrucomicrobiota bacterium
CCGATAAACGGCTCAAGGTCTTTGCGATGCAGACCCAGTTGATCCATGCGAAAACGGATGGCTTCGATCGGATCGGGGTCTTCGATTGGATGGTGTTCCTTCTCATATTGTTCGATGAGAAGCGACCAGAGTTCCAATTCCTCCTCTTCTTCGGATCCGGGTTTGGCGTCCATGAGGGACGATACAAAGGCGAGAGCCTCATCATACATTTCCTCGTTGCGGATGATTTTGAGTTTCATGGTTGGGTCAGATGGTTTCTGCGTTGATTTTGTCGTATTCCGCGTGCGTGCCCACGAAGCGGATGAAGACGATGCCTGTGTTGTAGTGGATTTTCACGATCAAACGGTAGGCGTTGCCCTTGATGTTGAAGACGATGCGGTTGCCCGGCAGGATGTCGGCGGAAGGGTAGCGCAGCTTGATGTCATTCGGCTCAAGCCATCGGACATCGGTAGCTTCCTTATACCAGGCTTTGAGTGGTTGTTCGGCATCGGCATGGCTTTCCCAGAATTCCCGCAGCGTCTTTACTGCGATGATTCTCATGCCACCTTGCCTCGGTGTGACCGGCGGTTCAAGCGGAAAGTTCCCTTTTGGGGAACTTTTTTGCTTTGGGGGCGATTTCTTTTTCGTGCTCATCAATCTTCCTTCGCAGCCAGACCTGCGATGGGTTGGACGGCTCCGGTGAATTTGAGGTAGTTGACCTTCACGCCGTCATCGAGGTCGATTTCGAGGCGGGCTTGGGCGAGGGGGAGGATGGTGTTGCGCTCCCAGTCCTGGCAGTCTTTGAGGGCTTTTTGAAGTTTCTCGCGCTCTTTGCGGGCGGCTGTCTTATCTTTGGTGGCGGTGGCCGTGGCTTCTTCCTGGGTGAGGTAAGCGATGCGGGACTCCAGCTTCTTGAGGTAGTCGCGGAGGTATTTGTTGAGCAGGGTGTTGACGGTGTCCTTGGTGTAGCGGTGGACATAGACGAGGGCGCTGAAGCCTTTCTTGGGGCTTTGGAAGAGCCAGTAGATCGGGCGCTTTTTGTAGGTCTGGAGGTGGTCCTTGTAGAAGTCGGTGAGGAAATACTTGTCCAGCGGCTTGCCGAGCGAGTCCTCGATAAAGCGGAGGTTCTGCTTGAGCGTGGCTTCGCCGAAGGTGGCGCGGAGGAAATCGCGGGTGCGGGCGACGATGTCGTCTTCGAACCACTCTCCGTCGAGGATCGGCAGAATGCCGTCCTCGTCGGGAAGGATGAAGGATGAATTATGAAGGATGAAGTTTGGATCAGATGCGTCAGAATCTTGCTTTTCTTCATCCTTCATCCTTCTGCCTTCATCCTTTGTTCGGACGATTCGCCAATAGTCTTCCACTGTCCCTCCAGCATCCGCCAACACCAAACCAGGCACTTGCAACGAATACCGTCCGAACATTACGCCGACGGCGTAGGAGAGGAAGGCGGCGATGTCCTTGCGCTGGTCGGCGCGGGCGAGGGTGATTTGATCCTCGGGCACTTCGGGCTGCAACTCGCCTTCGAGGCCGTAGGCGGCGATGAAGAGCCGGTTGTTCTCCGTCTCCAGCTCCTGCATCCGGCGGATGGCGGCGGTGCTCTGCGCCTCCCAATTCCGCCAGCTCGCCTCCAGCGTCGCGCCCTTCAGCCCCGGCCTCAGCAACGGCTGGTCGCGGAAGTCCCGTGAAGTCTCAAAACTATCCCAGTCAGCTCTACTCAGCTCGATACAACTAGCTGTGTCCTCTGTCAGTTTGGAAAGAGCTTCATTGCTAGGAAGCATCAACGGTAGGGACAATACGTCGGCGACTTGCAAGTTCAGGGTTGGATTGATCGAATTCAGAATCCAGTGGCAAACGCTGGAGTTGAGAAAACCAAGGACCGCTGTGTCGCACTTGAAACTGCCATTGAAAATCGTTGGCGATGCCGAGTCGTATTCCACATGGCTTGGCTTGATCCTAAAACTCGGCAGCGCAGAAGTAATTTTTGACCAGCAAATGCCTTCTTTGTCGTCGAACCTTCGCGGCCTTAGTCCGCCGTGTGAATCGTAAAACGCGACTGCTTCCGGGCTCCAATCGAGGACGTAATCTTCGTTGCCGTAGAACTTGCGAAAGGCACCACCCTTAATCAGCGGTCGCCACCGTGAGGAGGTAGTGACGATTTCCCAATGGAAGCGAATATACCGAGCACCGTCGTGGGTTTTAATGCGGCCTCCTGAAATCCACTTTTTCCCCAGATTTGCTTCGCTGAAAATGTCGAAACGTTTTAGCCAGTATGCAATCGCGTATCCGGGAACCTGTTTCAGATCGGATGGGTTGATGCGATAGCATGACCCCGCAGACTTCTTCGATAGGAACACAGCATCCTTGTCTTCAGATTGTCCAACATCATTGAGGTTGAAGAAGACGCAGCGGTGATTTTTCCCGGCCGACCGTTGGAGAACAAAAGCCGCCGCTTGAGCAATTTTGGAGTTCAGCTCTGGGAAGCTGTTATAGCCGATTTGAATTAGCGTGATGGGCCTATTTGCAAGAAAGATGTTAGCCCTGAATTCTCGAAACGACGCCAGGAACATCCAGCTTTGCATTGTGACAACGGCAAGGATGCCATTCGAGGCAATGAGGTTTAGCCCCTGCTCCGTCATCATTGAGTATAAGTCGGAACGACTATTCGGATAGGCAGCGAGGGCAAAATCCCGCAGTCCAAGGGACATGTAGCCACTTCCCATATACGGCGGATTGGCCACGACGATGTGATACCGTTGGGTGAGCGCCTCGGCTTGTTCGAGCACGCGCAGGACTTTGAGATGCGTGGCACCGACCATGAGGTCGGAATTTTGAATGTTGGATTTTGAATGTTGAATGGCGGAGCGGACCGACTGAACTTCGGCTTCGCTTAGGCAGGGTTGGATGAGAGAGCCGAAGTTCTTGGATTCCTCGAACTGGTGGAGCAACTGAAGAAGTTGAGAGTTGAGAGTTGAGGGTTGAGAGTTGATTGCTTTGAAGTAAGCGGCGAGTTCGCCTTCATCGAAGCGGATGTCCTGGAGTTCGGTGATGTTCGGGCGGACGAGGTGATCCGGCTGGAAGAAGCGGCGGGATTTTTCCCGGGCCTTGAAGACGAGGGCCAGCTCGGCGAGCTGGGCGGCGCGGGGACAGATCTCCAGCCCGTGGAGGTTGTGGCGGAGGATGAGGGCGGGAATTTCACTCGGCGTGTAACCTTCCTCCTCGTAGATGAGGGTGAGCAGGTCGAAGGCGTAGGTGAGCATGTGGCCTGAGCCCACTGCTGGGTCAACAAGCCGGATTTCTTCCGGCTTGTTGACCCGCAGAA
>CALMKO010000007.1 GCA_937867415.1 uncultured Verrucomicrobiota bacterium
TTCCTTCTTACCGATGCCAAACCATGGAGTGCGAAAGCAGGCAATATTCCGTGATGTAGTTTCGAAAACTCATCAATGATCTTCCCTGCAAGTTCCCTTTCGGGAATTTCATACTTAGCATCGTCCTCCGTCCGACTCATTGATGATGGCTTCCCAAATACGGAGATCCGTGTTGCGCCTGCAATCAATTGCAACTTTTGGTCTTCTACTTGTACATCACATCCTTTATGCTTCAGCTTTTCGAGAAGCTCATCCATAATTCGATGCAAGCTTTGCTGACTTGTGTAAATCGCACAATATCTCACGTGGTGAGGAGATTCGCTCTGACTTTTCTGAATCAGTTCAGCTAAAAGCTGGGAAACACCGTCTCCACCGTCAGTATGAAGATCCCAGTCAAGGATGATCACATCTGCACGCTCGCAAAGCCGAAAAATTTCCGAATCCGGATCGGTCGAAAATTTTTCCTTTGGTTCATACAAAGCACAAACGATCCCTTTTTGGGCGAAGCTCTCCATCAATTGTCGGGGATGGTAATCTTCTTCCGCTGTATTTCCGTCGCCGCCACTACCGACTGGGTCACCGCTCACGACTGGAGCTTCGCTCTCTACAGCAGTTTTAGCTTCCGCGACTTCGGGTTCCACAAACTGCGGCTTCAAACCACCGGCGATACTGACGGCCGTCTCCAATGGCTTGTCATTCTTGTGATAAATATGATCGTCAACAAAAACCACGCTTTGCAGGTATTTCGTGGCTGAACTGGTAACAAAATCAGTGAGAGCGGTCATGGAATGAACTTAAGTGTTGGCGTGTGAACATGAAAAGCGGCTCCAAACCCGTCTGGAGGAGTCTCGATACTAAGAACCATTTCTTCAGCCTTGAGGGCGCGAGCGGAAATAAACAAACCAAGACCTCGGCCTCCGGGTTTTCTGCTGAATCCCCTTTCAAACATTCTCTGGCGATCCCGTTCGTCGATGGAGGGGCCGCTGTTTGCGATCACCAAGCCTTCTGCGGTCGCATCAAGAAGAACAATGCGTTCACCTTTGACTGAGGACAACCAATAGACGGCGTTATCGATGATGTTAATGAGTGCCGGATAGAGTGTTGAAGGGTAGCATTCGACGGCGACAGCCAAAAAGGATTCAGTCCATTCAAGCTTCACGTTGTGCCGCTCGAAACGATTAGCGAACAAATCTCTTATGTAGTTCTTCATGCTTTTCCCGGTGATCGAAATTGCCTTCCGGTAGAGCCTGCGCTGGAGTGGAGTAAAGAGGTTAAGATGGCCATCAAGATGCTCAAAGCTCGTCCTAATAGATTCATAGATAGGCCTGAGCGCATTTGCCTTTTTTGATATCTGCCCAAGATCCTGAACGCTTCTTCTCACCTGCCGTATCGCCGCGCCAAACTCATGATTGATAATCGCAACCGCAAGCCCCAGTTGAACCATCTCGAAGTCTTGATCCGCTTGATCTTCCAAAGCCAACATCCTCTCTTCTAGCG
>CALMKO010000008.1 GCA_937867415.1 uncultured Verrucomicrobiota bacterium
TGAGTTTTACACGGAACTAGCGCCAAAGCTCGCAGGCATGGGCGGCGAAACCCGCGCCGAAGGCGGTGAGCCAGAGTCGCCTGTCAGACTCCCGTTGCTGCGCAAGCCGCCTTTCCAGGGCGAACAAGACCGACGGGCTGCTCATGTTGCCGAAGTCTCGCAGGATTTCGCGTGTCTCCTGGAGTTGAAAGGGCAGCACTCTTTCTAACTGGTCGATCACATCGCGTCCGCCCGAGTGGGCGATGACTTGGTCGGGCGTGCCATGGCGCAGTGCAAACAGCCCCGCCACGGCTTCACTTGCCAATTCCGGCACGGCCCGGTGGAGTTGGTTCTTCAGCCTTCCCTCTGAATGCACGAAGCGGATTTTCTCGCGCTCTTCAGGCCGATGGGTGGTGGTAAAATGTCCCGCCTGCCAATCCGCCGCAGCGCCCTCGCTGGTCCAGAGCGCTGCTGCCGCGCCATCGCCGAAGAGGCATAGGCTGATCAGGACGCCCGGGTCGTCATGCGCGAAAAATGCCGCGGAGCAGATCTCCACCGCCAGCGTCGCCACCAGGGCCCCCGGATTGGCGGCGAGAAATCCTTGCGCGGCTCGAAGCATGGGGATGGCCGCGCCACAGCCCAGGCCCACCAGGTCCGCAAGATAGACGTCGTGCCGCAGACCGAGTTGCTCCGCGACATGGCTGGTCACGCCGGGGCAGAGATAGCCCGTGCAGGTGCAGATAAACAACGCGTCGATCTCGACCGACTTCCTGTCTGATAGGTCCAGAGCCTTCTTCAAGGCCTCGCCTGCCAAGGCCGGGGCCTCGCGCTCGAAGTTCCGGCTGAGGTCGTCCGGGCCGAGGCGGAAGGATGACTCGATGGACTCCAGCGCAAGGCTCCGCCGCTTGATGCCCGATGTCCCCGCGGTAAGGATTTTCTCTAACAATGATGCCGAGCGGGGCTTGAGCGATTCTAACAAATTTCCAGAATTCATCGCTTCCCAACAGGATTCCTGCGAGTAAGAGCGCTGTGGAACGGCGGTGGCGAGGGAACGGAGATACATGGAAAATCAATCTAACGAATGAGTGTGAGCATCGGTTGAAAGGGCAGTAAACGGGCGGATGCCATGCTCTGCAACAGGGATCGGCCGCCCGGGTTCAACAAAACGGAGTGAAGCCCGTCCGCCACCAGCAGACGCCGCTGGAACTTGCGCCTGATCGCCTTCGTGATGGTGTTGACCGCGTCTTGCCATGCTTTTTCGCCCTTGGCCCAGGAGACTAGGGGGTCGATGGCGCATTCCGCCGCTTGGAAGGCCATCGACATCCCATTGCCCGTGAAGGGCGGGATGATGCTTTCCGCATCTCCAAGACAAAGGAGTCCCGGCAGTGTTGGCTGGCGGCCGAGTTTGAATCCCGCCACGGCGGAAAATGAATCCCTGCGCCACTCGCAGGCCTGCAAGGCCGCGGCAAGTTGATGATTTCCGCCTCGTGCAAGATAGGCCGGAAGCAGATCCGCGCCCTTGGCCGTGACGGATGGGTCGAGGCGGAACAAGCCGCAGACATTCGTCCAGCCGTCCTCCACCGCCGCGAGCCCGGCGTAGCCATGGGCGCCTGCGTGCATTTCCAGATCCTCGTTTTGTGAGAGTCCGCGCACATGCGCCTTGAGCCCGACCCAGGTCCCCTTGCAAGGGCGCCTGCCAGCCGTCCAGACCAAGCCTTCCGCCGGGATGGGGCGGGCCCGGGTTTTCGTCTGGATTTCCGCGCCCAGGTGCTCCACGTGATCGCGCAGACGCGCATCGAGAAGAAATCGGGAAATTCCAAGTGCGGGCGTCTTGAAGTGGTCCTCATGAATCCGCCGCCCGCCCTCATACCAGCCCAGAGAAGTGTGGCGGCGGGCATCCGACACGGCCGACGCGATGCCCAAGCGCTGAAGCGTCTGCCCGGTGACCCCTGAGATGAATTCCCCACACACCCGATGGCGTGGGTAGGTCCCAGCTTCCAACACCGTCACCGGCACGTCCCGCAGCCGCAGGGCGCTTGCCAGTGAAAGTCCCGCCAAGCCGCCGCCTGCGATGGTGATTTTCTGGTTCAAGTCCTCCAACCTATCACGCATCGACCGCCGCGCCATCGGGAAGTTTCCTCGAATTGCCAATGCTGCGGCTCCAGTCCGAGCAAAGCGCTGATTTCTCCGCTCACGAAGCCGGCTGAAATGCTCACATGCATGTCATGGCGCGTGACCCGGTTGATCCATGGCCACATCAAAGCCCCGAGGAAATGCGGCAACACTCCACGATCCGGTTCGTTGAAAATCACCACCCGCGCCGCCTCCATCCACCGCCCCAGCGCGCCCAGGGCCGCGGCTTCGAAGTGATGCAAAAACAAATTCGCCACCACGATGCCACCCGGGCTGGGAGGCGGTTGCGCGAGTAGATCTCCCTGGATCCATTTGACCCGATCGTCTAACCCATGCGGCCGGGGTGCCAGATCGTAGGCGGCCACCTCGGCGAGCGGAAACCGGGCTGCGAGCTTTGCGCTCAGGTGCCCATCGCCCGCACCGATTTCCGAGATCCCGTGCGCCGCTGCCGCGGGAAATCGCCCGGCCACCCGGCAGACCCACGTTTCATTCCCCATGAGAAAATTGATCCGCCGCAAATCGCGACGACTGCGCTGCGCAGCCGGATCAGTGGGCGCGAGGTGATCGAGCAATTCAGGGACAACGACTCGGTTCATCGACGACGCTAGCCACGCAAGCCAGCCGAATCAATTCCGATCTGCTGCCGTGTCAGTGGGTTTTCTGGGACTCGAAAAAAAGGGGGGTTATGGCATTTATTATGCTAATGCAAAAAACATGCACTAAATGGTTGTCGGGATGCTCGGGTTCATTTTATCCTCTGCGGGCACCCAAGTTAGAAAAAGCATGACAAGCGCCAAACCACTTCCAGTCACCATTTTATCCGGTTTCCTCGGGGCCGGGAAAACCACCCTTCTCAATCATATTCTTCGCAACCGCGACGGCCTCAAAGTCGCAGTGATCGTCAATGACATGAGCGAGGTGAATGTGGATGCGGAGACGCTCCGCCGCGGCGATGCCGCCCTGTCCCACACCGAGGAAAAAATGGTCGAGATGTCGAACGGCTGTATCTGCTGCACCTTGCGCGAGGATCTGATGATCGAGGTCTCCCGCCTGGCGAAGGAAGGGCGCTTCGATGCCTTGCTCATCGAGTCCACCGGCGTCTCCGAGCCGATGCCCGTTGCGGAGACTTTCACCTTCGAGGATGGGAACGGCTTCTCCCTGTCCTCGCTCGCCGCCATCGACTGCATGGTCACGCTGGTTGATGCTCCGAATTTTCTGCGGGACTACTGCAGCCCGGAGCGACTGAAAGACCGCAAACAGGAAATGGGGCCGGAGGACGAACGCACGCTGGTTGATCTGTTAGCCGAGCAGGTGGAGTTCGCCAACGTCGTCGTGATCAATAAAACCGACTGCGTAAGCGCCGCAGGGCTGGCGACCGTTTCCGGGATGGTCCGCTCGCTCAACCCTAGGGCCCGGGTCATCGAGGCGACCCATGCGGAAGTCCGCACGGATCAGATTCTCAACACGGGTCTGTATTCCCAAAAGGACGCTGCGGAGACCCCGGGTTGGCTTGATTCGCTGGTTCACCACACGCCTGAGACTGAGGAATACGGAATCTCCAACTTCATTTACTCACGGCGCAGGCCATTCCACCCCGCTCGATTTCACGCCCTTCTGGCGCAGGAGTGGCCGGGAGTGATTCGCTCGAAGGGCTTGTTTTGGTTAGCCAATCGTCCGGACTACGCCGGTTTCTGGTCGCAGGCGGGCTCCGTCGGCAGGAACTCATGCGCGGGCCGCTTCTGGGCGGCCATCCCCGAAAATGAGCGCCCTTCCGATCCGGACTCCATCGCGGCCCTCGCACGCTCATGGACGGAACCATGGGGGGATCGCCGCCAGGAAATCGTTCTCATCGGACAAGGGCTTGATCGATCAATTCTAACGGAAATGCTGGATGAGGCGCTTCTCACCGAGGAGGAGTTCCGGCAAGGTCCCTCCGCATGGGCCCGGCTGCCGGATCCGTTTCCCCAGTGGTCCTGATGATGGAGGCGAGTTCGGAAAAAAGATGGCACGCTCATCAGCATGCGTGCCGGCTCAAGGGTCACCCTTCGGCTGCGTGAACGCCAGGGGTGACTCCTTGTCGCGATAGATCTCGCCTGCGGGTGTTAGAGTCTTGTCTTTGGCCACCAGTTGCCGGGAATCCTCCACCCAGTTGTAGAGGGCGTAGCGTTCGACGAAGGGTGTCTCATCAAGCATCTTGATCATCGCGGCGACCGCCGCTCTTTGTTCCTTGGAGTTGGGATCAGGGGCCTTGGTCCAGTTGGCTCCATGGTTCCACTCGGTGATCCATATCGGGCGCTTCACCTGGTCGTGGATTTCTTTGAGAAAGCGGTAGAACTGGTTCGCAGCTCCCTTCGCGTCGCCCGGATCCCCGGTTGCGCGGTAATAGTGAACCGCTACGAAATCGACACGCAAGCGCTGGGCGTCCGCCTGATCCATGAACTCATACAACCACTTCAAGCCCCCGTCGGAAACCGCGGGTGCGCCGACCCGCAGTCCGGTGGCCAGGAGGTCCGGCCAACCTTGGATGGCTTCGGCAACGGTCATTTTCGCTTGATCCGTCTTGTCCGGTTCGTTGTAACCCAGCAGGTGGTTGATGCCTTTCTTTTTCCAGTCCTGGTTGAGGTTCGGCCACCAGCGGTTTTGTCGGATCGCCACGTATTCAAGATCGAGCGTGGATTTCTGGCCGATGTTCCAATCATAGAACCAAGAGACGTTGAGGTCCTGCCAGATCCCACCGCAGATTCCCTTCTTGCTTGCCCACCGCCAAGGAAAAATGCGGATGAAGCGCACGCCGTCTTCCAGGCCTTTTGGCAGGGTGTCGATCACCAGATCGTGATCCTGCGCGACGTAGTTTTTGCTGATACCGGTTCCGTTCGGTTTTTCGGCCAGGGTCGCCGTGTAGCCGCGCCTCAGGATCAGGGAGCCAAGCGGCTTCTTGAGGGTGGGGGATCGGGCGTCGCTATACGCCTCATAGCATTTCAGAGGAGTTGCGGTTCCTGTTTGTGATTTCCCATCGAACACCGTCATGGCCTCGAAATCGGCACCTTGAGGAATGACCACAGCTCCCGATCCATACTGCACCACACGGATGTTTTCATCGATCACCGCCTTGGCACCGCGCACCCACATGCGGTTGATGAATCGGGATGCCACCTCGGATGGGGCGATGCGGTCGAAAAACAACCAGCCGTCGGATGCGCTGAAGAGAAAACTACTCCCCGCGATGGGATCACCTGTGCCGGTGATGTGGAGTTCCGCGCCTTCGCTGAGGCTGACCACTTGTTGGGTGAGGGTTTCAACCGAACGCGTCTGATAGTCCGAGCGGCTGAGAATCGGCTTTGCCGGGCCGTTGGCGGCGGAGGTTTCACGGATCTTTCGATCCAGCGATTTGATATATAGTTGGTCTGCCGGTGAAAAACTCGTAAGCGGCAATTCGAAGTTTTTGCCGTTGGGCCCTTGCAGGACCACCGCGTCATTGCTCATGCCGATGAATTCGGCTTCCATCGGCTTTGGGACGCCTACGAATGACCAGGGTCTCGCCGTGACCCGGGAGGAAGCGCCCAGCAGGAATGTGAAGAGTGAAATGGCGAGCGCCAGCCATCGTCCGTGGCAGGGTGTGTAAGGAGGAAGTGGGTTTTCGATCACGGGGTCAATGAAGCCACTGGAATGCTGCAAGTCAACGAGAACCCTAAGGTCCGGAAGGATCCGGAATGCTCCGATTCCGGTCGGGGGGGCGCTTGGTCGGATTGGTTGTTGGGGCTGCCTGGAAGCGCCGGATTTTGTCTGGGTCTTGGCTTGTGCTGTCCGGCAAATTTTCATTTCATCTCATCCATGAAATTTGGCTACACGATTCTTTACGTCAAAGATGTGCCACGGTCTGTTGCGTTTTACGAAGACGCCTTTGGACTCAAGCGCCGCTTCGTGCATGAAGCGGGGATGTATGCGGAAATGGATACCGGCGGCACGACTCTCGCCTTTGCTGCCAACGGGCTTGCGAAGTCGAATCTTCCCGGTGGATTCCGGGAAAACAGTCCTACCGCTCTACCCGCTGGTTTTGAAATCGGCTTTACCACGGACGACGTCCAAGGTTACTATGACCGCGCCCTCGCGGCCGGTGGAATCGCCGTCTCCCCGCCGAGCGCCAAGCCCTGGGGGCAGCTGGTCGCTTTCATCCGCGATGAGGATGGCATCGTGGTGGAAATCTGTTCGCCCGCGACCCATTCCCGTTAGGAGGCCGGCAGGCCGAAACCCTGAGGGCCAAGACATGCCTGCCGTGCCGCCAATGAGACGCGCAAGAACCCTGCGCGAAGCGCGCCGTTTTCCCACCCATCACCGTGGTTCGGATTGCTGGATTCCGGCTCAGATCAAATCACAGGAAGCCCCGATGTCCTGCGGGGTTCGGTAGACGCCGTCCTCGACACGCACCGGATTGACGAAGTGCTCGCGGAGGTGCGGGATGTGTTCGAGGAAGACGGCGGGCAGGTCGAGGCCGATGTGGTTGAAGAGCACGAGGTGCTGGTGGAGCTGGCCCATGTCGCCAACGTGCGGGACGACTGGGACGCCGAACTTTTTGCACATGATGCTGACGGCGAGGAACTCACTAACACCCGCGACGCGCACGGCATCCACCTGGATGAAGCCGGCGCATTCCACCTGGAGGTAGTTTTTGAAAATGATGCGGTTCGGGACGTGTTCGCCGAGCGCGAGTTTGACCGGGGCGATGGCGTCGGCGAGTGTCTTGTGGCCGATGATGTCGTCCGGGTGGGTGGGCTCCTCGATCCAGAACGGGTTGATTTCCTTGAGGCGGGCGCAGATGTCGAGCGCTTGGGGAAGCGTCCATTGCTGGTTGGCATCCACCATGATGCGGGCGTCCGGTCCGGCGACTTCGCGGACGATCCGGGCGCGGCGGAGGTCGCGTTCCGGGTCCTTGGAACCGACCTTGAGTTTCATGGCGGTGAAACCGGCGTCGATGGCGCGTTTGCAGTTTTCGCGTACTTGCTCGTCGCTGTAGTTAAACCAACCGACGGAAGTGTCGTAGCCAGGGTAGCCACTTGTTAGGATGCCCTCTCGGTCCGCGCGGCTGGCGGTGGGATTTGTGAGTAATTCAATAGCCTGCTCGTGGGTGAGCACGTCCTCCAGGTAGGAAAGATCGAGCGTGGCGGCGACTTGCGCGGGAGTGAGTTCGAGCAGGAGTTTCCACAAGGGCAGGCCGCGGGTCTTCGCCCAGAGGTCCCAGCAGGCGTTGGTGACGGAGGCGAGTGCGAGCTGCACGACACCCTTGTGTGGCCCGAGCCAGCGGAATTGTTGTTCATCGGCCATTTCCTTTTGGAGGGCGCCGAAGTTTGCCATGATTTCCTCGATGCAACGGCCTTGCAGGCGCGCTGCATAGAACTCGGCGGCCTTGCAGACGAGGTCGTTGCCCTCGCCGAGCGTGAAGGCGAGGCCGGAGCCGGTGCGGCCCTTGTCGTCGGTTAGAAGAGTGACGGCATAGGAATAAACCGGGTCCTTGTGAATGGCATCGGAACCGTGGCCGGAGCCGATGGGATAGCGGACGTCGCGTGAGGAGATGTGGGTGATCATGGAATTGGTTGTTAGAAGAGTTGGAATTCGGAGATGGCGGGGCGTCCATCGGCCTCGATGGAAAGGCGGAATTTTTGAGCGCCTGTGGGAGTGGAGATGGGCACTTCGAGAGACTTGCCGATGGTCTTGCCTTCGGCGATCACTTGCCAGGTGCCGTTGTTTTCGGATTCGATTTTCCAGGAGGAAACCGGTGGGTATCCGCCGTGTTCGTGGATGCGTGCGCGGGATACGGTTTGTGGTTTGCCGAGATCGACTTCCAGCGAGCCGTTGCGGATCCAGAGCGGGTGGTTTGGCATTTTGCGGACCTGCTCGAACTTTTTCCCCATGATCTCCTCGGCCATCGCCTCGTCGCGGCCAGGGGTCCAGTAGGTGGAGGTGTCGTCGTCTAGAGCGGCTTGTGCGTCATGCATAAACCGGGGGGCAATGCTGCTGGAAACGGTGGCGGGTTTGCGATAGGCCAGCGATTTGCTGGTGGAGGCGGGGGCGATGGGGGTGAGTTTCATCGGGTCGCCATCGATGGTGAGTTTTACGACGCTGATGTTAGGGTCTCTGCCCGCCTCGGGGATGGTGAGTTGGAACGCATCGGCGGTCTGTTGGAATGGCACGG
>CALMKO010000009.1 GCA_937867415.1 uncultured Verrucomicrobiota bacterium
CCCCCCCTCTGGTCGCCACCCCTGCCGTCGGCAACCTCGTCCCAGCCAGTTTCAACCGCGGCCTGAAAGAAGTCTCTGATGAAGGGATCGTCTGGAAATCGAGCAAACAGCCACACAACGTCGTCCGGGTCTCCTACGAGGAAAAAATCATTCTCAAGGACGAGGCCGGCAGACACTACGAAGTGATCCAGCCCCGTGTCCAATACATGCTCGTTCCTGCCAAAACCGATTGATTCACAAGTTTTTAGGCAATGACCCGCAGATCCGACGCTTCCTACAGGAAATCCATGAAAACCATCTCATCACGCAAGCTCACCGCAACCTTAGGCCTGGTGCTGATCTCCCCGGTTCTCGCATTGGAGGCACCCGAAGACAATGCTCCACCTCCTGCCGCTCCGCAAGCAGCCACCCCGCTTCCCGAAATCAAGCTCCAGCCTGAAGCCTCCCCAGCACCCGCGGTCAAGGCCCCCGCGCCCATGCTCGGCGTGGTTTCCGGGGAAGTTCCCGAAATGCTCTCCGCCCATCTCCAGCTCAACCCTGGCGAGGGCGTCATCGTCCGCTCACTCGTTCCGGACGGCCCCGCCTGCAAGGCCGGCGTTTCCGCCAATGACGTGATTCTCAAGCTCGCTGGCAGACCCGTCGGCTGCCCCATGGACATTTCAAACGACATCGCCGCCCGACAACCCGGCGACAAGGTCGTCCTGGACCTGATCCAAAAAGGCAAACCCACCCAACTCGAAGTCACCCTCGGAATCCGCCCTCAAGAGCTTGCCGCAGCCGAGCCGCAACCCCTCAATCCTCTCGACTTCGACGGCTTCCCGGAGGACATGGCGGACCGGATCAAAAAAGCACTGGAAGCCAATCTCGGCGGACTCAACCTCCAACTCGGCGGCGCGGACCTGAAGGTTCCCCCGCAGATGGAAGATGCGGTCCGCCAGTTGCAACTCAGGATGCAAGACGCCATCGATCAAGGACTGCCCGCCCCAGAAGCACCCGCGCAGGGCAAAATCCGCGTCCAAGGCGGCACACTCGTCCTGAGAGACGCACTCGGCAGCATCGAAGTGAAATCCGCCGACGACGGAAAGGAAATCACCGTCCGTGATGAACAAGGAAACCTCACCTGGAGCGGACCTTGGGACACCGCCCAAGACCAAGCCGCCGCCCCTGCCGATGTCCGCGCCAGAATCGAGCGCCTGAACCTCGATACCGACATGGGCCCGAACGCCCGCCTCAACCCGCTCAAGCCCCCCGGGCAACGCTGACCCATCCTTTTTTTCATGGAATATGTTTCCACCCGCGTCTGGCAAGTGTCCGGGCGCGGGTGGTTTTTTGAAAGCCTACGGCACCCGCAATGGAGAGGCCTGATCACCGACTCTCCCACCGCCGACAGGCCGCCATGCCCAGCGAAAGGATTCGATAGAATGCCCCCACGGTCTTGCTGCCAGCCAGGGATTCTCCGACCGTCCGCCGCCTTCCGACCAGCTCCTCGGGAGTGTGTTTTTTTCGTTTCATGACCGTCGTTGACCCTCAAACTCCGGGACTCCCATCACGGCTTGACCCGTTTTTGAGGAACATTCCGATCCCATCTCGAATGACTTCCAGACCCATGGCAAAAATAGTTTGCTAAATCGCTATGTAGCGATATGCTTATTTCGTTCTCACAAAAAAACAAGCACCATCCCCATGCAATCCACAGCTTCATCCATCCTCCCCCTTGAGCTCCAATCGCTTCTTCCCACCGGCTGTTGCCTGATCGATGTCCGGGAACCCATCGAACACGCGGAGGAGCACATCGAAGGCGCGAGACTCATCCCCTTGGGAGAGATCGACCGGCGCACTCAGGAAATCGACCGCAGCAAGCCGCTTGTCGTCACCTGCCGGAGCGGAAAACGAGGTGCGGAGGCCTTGAAAAAGCTTGAAGCCCTCGGGTTCACCGGAGCCCGGAATCTGGAGGGCGGCGTGCTGGCGTGGAAGGCCGCCGGGCTACCGCTCAGCCATGCGAGCAAGAAGGTTTTCCCGCTGATGCAGCAGGTCCAGCTCACCATCGGCCTCGGGGTCTTGGCCGGGGCCATCCTGGCCCTCACGGTGAATCCGAACTGGGTTTTTCTCTGTGCCTTCTTCGGCGCGGGCCTCACCTTCGCGGGCAGCACCGGCTGGTGCGGACTGGCCATTCTCATGTCGAAGATGCCTTGGAACCGCGTCGCCGGTCAATCATGCTGCAACTCGGGAAACTGCTCGATTCCCAACTAAACGCTCATGGACACCTCATCCCGGAAGACCATCGTCATCGTCGGCGGCGTCGCGGGCGGTGCCTCATGCGCCACCCGCCTCCGCCGCATGGATGAATCCGCGCAAATCATCGTCCTCGAGCGCGGACCTTACGCGTCCTTTGCCAACTGCGGCCTGCCCTACCAGATCGGCGGAGTCATCGCGGAGGAGGACTCGTTACTGGTCGCCAAGGAATCGCTTTTTACCGAACGCTTCGCCATCGATCTGCGCACCCGCCATGAGGTCATCGCCATCGACCGCGATACCAATGAGGTGGAAATCCACGATCTCACCGCGGACCGGATCTATCGCCAGCGCTACGATTCCTTGGTGCTCGCACCGGGAGCCGCGCCGCTGCGGCCGCCGCTGCCCGGCATCGACCTCCCGGGAATTTTCACCCTCCGGAACATCCCGGACATGCGCAGCATCAAACAGTGGATCTCACAACGGGCCGCCAAGACCGCTGTGGTCGTTGGAGGTGGATTCATCGGCCTGGAAATGGCGGAAAACCTCAAACATCTCGGCCTCGCTGTCACCCTCGTCGAGATGCTCCCCCAGGTCATGCCACCCATGGACCCCGAGATGGTCGCCCCCGTGCATGACTATCTCACCTCCAAGGGAATCCAACTCGCCCTCGGATCCGCTGTTTCGGGATTCTCAGAAACGGCAGGCGGCCTCGAAGTCTTCACCCATGGTGGCCCTACCCACCCGGCGGATCTCGTCATCCTCGCCATCGGCGTCCGCCCGGAGACTTCTCTGGCGAAAGCCGCCGGCCTCAGCCTCGGTGAGCGCGGTGGCATCCGTGTGGACGAACAGATGCGCACCAGTGATCCTCACATCTTTTCCGTAGGCGATGCCGTGGAAGTCTGCGACCGCGTGACCGGCACCTGGACACTTCTTGCCCTCGCAGGACCCGCCAACCGCCAGGGACGCATCGCTGCCGATGCCATCTGTGGCCTGCCCGCCGCCTTTCACGGCACTCAAGGCACTGCGATCTGCGGCATCTTCGATCTCGCCGTGGCGTCCACTGGGGCAAGCGAAAAAGCCCTGCAACGCGCCGGCTTCACCGACTATGAAAAAGTCTATCTCCACGCCGGTCACCATGCCGGATACTTCCCCGGGGCGGAAAGAATCCACTTCAAGCTCATTTTCCGCGCGTCGGACGGGCGGATCCTCGGGGCGCAAGCCGTGGGAAAAGCCGGGGTGGACAAACGCATCGACGTCATCGCCATGGCGATCCAGCAATCCGCCACCATCGATGATCTTGCGGAAGCGGAACTTTGCTATGCCCCCCAGTTCGGCACGGCCAAGGATATCCTGAATTTCGTGGGCATGGTCGCACAAAACCACCTTCGGGGTGACGATCCCATCCTTCACTGGAAGGATCCGCGCCTTGCAGAATGCGAGCTGCTCGACGTGCGCGATCCGGATGAATTTGAAGATGGTCACGCTCCGGGAGCGAAAAACATCCCGCTCAATCACCTGCGTGCTTCGCTGGGCACCCTGCCGAAGGATCGCCCGTTCGCCGTTTATTGCGCGGTCGGCGGACGCGCCCATACCGCCGTGCGGATTCTCCGGCAGCATGGCTTCCAGGCCGCAAATCTATCAGGCGGCTACACCACCTTCCGGCATACCGCCGGATGAATCTCCCAGCCCCGCCGCCACGAAGCGGGAGGAGACAAGCGGCCACTCACCCGCCGCTTGATCTTTGGCTGGAATCCCGCAGGCTGCGGGCGACCGGAAAATGAAGGACACGCTACGATTTGAAAACGTCACCAAGCGCTTTGGTGACTTCACCGCAGTGGACGACGTCAGCTTGGACATCGATCACGGCAAGATCTTTTCGTTGTTAGGTCCCTCCGGCTGTGGCAAGACCACGCTGCTGCGACTGGCCGCCGGATTCGAGAAACCCGACCAGGGCAAGGTCTGGCTGGGCGATCTCGACATCACCCGGGTGCCGCCGGAAAAGCGCCCGGTCAACACGGTCTTCCAGAACTACGCCCTCTTCCCCCATCTGAGCGTCAGGGACAACATCGGCTTTGGGCTGAAAATCGCCAGGCACTCCAAGACCGCAATCGCGCACGAGGTGGACAGGATGTTAGAAATGGTCGATCTCGCCGCCCACGCGGACAAGATGCCCGCGAATCTCTCCGGCGGACAAAAGCAACGCGTTGGGATCGCCCGAGCGCTTGCGAACCGACCGCGCGTCCTCCTGCTCGACGAACCGCTCGCCGCGCTGGACCTCAAGCTGCGCCAGCGCTTGTTGGTCGAGCTGGATGCCATCCATAACGAGGTGGGGATCACATTCCTTTACGTCACTCACGACCAGGGCGAGGCCATGTCGATTTCCGACACCATCGCGGTGATGAACCACGGCCGCATCGAGCAAACCGGCAGGCCGGCGGAGATTTATGAAACGCCGCGGACTTCGTTCGTGGCCGCCTTCATCGGCGACACGAATTTCCTCGAAGGGCGCGTGACCACCAGCTTGGGCGAGCGGTTTTCGCAAGCCGAGATTCCGGGGCTCGGAGTGGTGATGATTGAAAACGACAAACCGGTCCGCAGCGGCGACCGCATCCATCTCTCCATAAGACCCGAGAAACTGCGGGTCTCCCGCGGCACACCCGGCGCTGGGGAAGCATCCAATGCCATGCCGGGAAAAATCGAGGAGGTGATCTACTTCGGCTCGCACACGCGCTACTGGGTGCGCTGTGAAGAATACCGGATCTGCGCTGAACAGCAACACCGGACCTTCCAACTCGACGAACCCGCCCCCATCCGGGGGGACGCCGTCTGGATCAGCTGGCACGCCAACGACGGATTCTTGTTAGACCAGTATCGGGAGGAGGACGAAGCACTGCTCACCTTCCCGGAGGACTGAACCACCCCCCTAACGGATCCGCTCCAGATGCACCGCGACGCACTCGGTATTCGGCATGATGTGCTTCTCGATGGAGATGGCGACATGGGCAAGCGGGTGGCTACCTAACAGATGCTGGGCGATCTCCAAGGCAAGCGTCTCGATCAGGTGGCGCGGGCGGGCGGCGGCGAGCGCTTCGATCTCCAGCGACACCGCGAAGTAATCGACCGTGCGTGAAATCTCATCCGCCAGGCCGTCGAATGACTGCGAGGGAGTCATCCGAACGGTCACAAAAAGGATTTGGGAGGCCCCGCGTTCTTCGTCAGGCACACCGATGTGGGTGGCGACACGGAGGCGGCGGATCTCGATGATATCAGGCGTGTGCATGGGGGATGAGCTGGCGCTGGATGGCATCCGTGATGAGGATGCGGGTCGGTTGATTGAGATCGAGAGCCAGGGCTTCGGTCGGGCGGACCCATCGGAACTCTTCCGCCTCGTCATTGAGCGAGACTTCGGTAGTGAGGGCGTGAGCGACGTAGTTGAGCAGGATAAAATGCGCGGGCCGCATGAATTCCGGGGAATCGATCGAGTCCTGGACCAGGGCGAATTCCACCGCCCCCAGCGTGAGTCCGGTTTCCTCGAGGATCTCGCGGCGGAGGGCGTCGGTTGAGGATTCCCCGCGCTCGATTTTACCGCCTGGGATGCCCCAGCGGTGCCCCCACTTGTGGGTGCGGATCATGAGGACGCGCCCCATTCCATCGTGAATCAAAGCCCCCACCGTAGCGACAGGCCTGGACACACTGCGGCGGCGGTCGAGCAAGGTCCGGAGCACGCCGAGGTCCGGCACCGTGAGATCGGGCCGGGCGGCGGCGAGGACCTCCGCATGGTTGTAACCGGTCAGCACGGCGATGGAAGAAACCCCGCCGTGGCGCGCGGTCTCGACGTCATGGGTCATATCGCCCACAAAGGCGGTCTCTGCGGGAACCAGGTCGTGGACTTGGAGGATCCGGCCGATGACTTCGCGCTTGTCGAGCACCCCCGAGTAGATGGCCTCGAAGTGATGCCGGAGACCGAACTCGTCCACCTGCCGATCAAAGGCGAGCGGGTCCATGGACGTGAGGATAAAGCAGCGGATGCCCAGCGTGCTGCACCACTCCAGCTTTTCCCGGGCATGGGGAAGGACGGTGACCGGGGTGAGCGCGGCATCAAAAGCCGGGCGGAAATGCGCCTCCAGCTCCTCCAACGATACCTCGGGAAGCAACTCGGCGTAAAACTCGCGGTAAGGCAGCCGGAATACCCGTCGAAATCCCTCCCGGTCCATGGCTGGGATGTCATACCTCCCCAGCACGGCATTGGTGGCCTCGATGACAGGGCCCAGGTCGTCCACCAAGGTGCCGGACCAGTCGAAGATGAGATTGCGGAACATGATGGAATAGTCGCTTGGGAAAAAAGGCGGGCAACCCTAACCGAGTTGGAACTTGATCGACTTGATCTTGCCCTCGCCCAGTTGCTGGCGGATGCGGGTGAAGAGCATGGGCTTCATTTGTTCGAGTTGGAAGCGCAGGGCTGGCTGGGTCACACGGAGCACGAGGTTGCCGCTTTTCACCGAGATGGGCTCAGTGTGGCGGGCGATGAAGTCGCCGGCGAGGTCTTTCCAAGTGGCCCGGACCTGATCTTCATTCAAGCCATCCTCGGCACCCGCGGCTTTCAAGATCGCCGTGATGAATTTTTCCGCCCGATGGATCCCTGCGTTGAGATCAGCGGGCTCGTCCGCCCCGCGCCATTCCCGCAGGATTTCTTCTCGAATCTTTGAGGAGCGGGATGGCTTGCTCATGGGGGTGGGGCGCTTACTCTGCGCCGTCCTCACCGATCGCCTCCACCGGGCAGCCCTCCATGGCCTCGCGGCACTGGGCGAGATCCTCGGGCGTTTCCGGTTGTTTGAAAACGTAGGAGTATCCCTCATCTTCGGCGCGGGTGAAATTGTTGGGTGCCGTTTCCCGGCAGAGGTCACAATCGATGCACTGGCTGTCCACGTAGAACTTACCGGGCACGTTTTCGACATTTTTATCTTCGCGGTCAGCCATAGGAAATTGAAGGATTAACAGCCCTTCGATGCCTGCGCCAGCGGCCGGATGCAACTCGATTTTTAAGAAATTGCAGATTTGGCTTTCGCACTGGTCAACCCGCGCTTGGCAGATTAATGGATCAAGAAGCTTTCGACATGATCACCAACCCATCCTCATCCCCTAACGACGACCCGGTTCTCCCACCCAGGCACCGGCCGAACTTGGAAAAAATCGTCAAGGATTCCGCAGAGCTTGATTTGTGGGCCCTGGATGATCTCGACGAGATTCCTGAAAAGCCAAAGGCTCCGGCCACAAAAGGACGCTTAACCGGAATTCCCGCGCCCCGCAACCGGGGCAAAATCAAAACTCAGGAACTGACTGAGTCCCAACCCCAAAAGAACGTTTCGGGTGAAAGCCCGGTCCAGGTGAACGTGGGGAATAAGCCGAAGGTCCCGATGCAAGCATCAACTCCGCAATCGACTCCAGGTGAGGAGTTTGCGGAGTTGGATCACTGGGAGGAGTCCGAGCTGCCAGTTTCCCGACCGGAGGATTATGTTCCGCTGCAACCGACTGGAATCTCGGTTGCAGAGATGCCCGTGAGCCCAAAATCCGAGCCTCCGCCGGTGGCAGAGACCAAGGTCGAGCCCACGCCGTCGGCGGCACCCCCATCCGCTGAGGACGACGAATTCTCGCCCGCCCCACGGCTCGATGCCGTGCCGATCTCACTGCGCCCGCATTTGAAACTCTCGAAAATCGAGCGCCTCGGCCTGCTGGGCCTCGTTGCGTTTTTGGGAATCGGCGGCTTGGTAGTGATCATCTATTCCATCACGCGCCTGCCGACATCGAGTAGCTTGGTGAAAACCCATGATTTCCCGATCCAAGGAAAACTCATCACCCTTGATGCAGCGGATACGTATTGGCGCGAACCCATCACCGGTGGCAGCCAAGCCGAGACGGTCCGCCGCGGGACCAAGTTGATTCCGGTGGTGAAACTCAAGGTCAGCGGCAAGACTGCGGCCGTGCGTGTCTTCTTCCGCAACGGAAATCGGGAACTGATCGGGGATGCCGTCACCCGCCCGGTGGAGCCCGGATCAAGCATCGAGGTCGCCTCCACCGCAGGCTTCGACGATGTGGGGATGCACGCCGCTTACCGGACGGGGCAGACCCTGCCATGGACCATTGAGATTTCCGAAGGTAGCTCGGCCACCTCTCCGAGCAGCGAGTTCAGCCGGATTTGCGAAATGCAGATCTCCACGGAGCGCCGTTAGATTTTCCACCGTTATGTCCAATCAAGAAATCACTCCACTCGTGCCCCGTGAAGGATGGCACGTCATGCACCTTTTCTATCATGTCGATCACGCGCAATGGGCGCTCTACAGCGACGAGGAAAAACGCCAGGCCAAGACCCGGCTCACCGAACTGGTGCAGGAAATCCGCGCGACACCTGACACCCATTTGTTGATTTTTTCGATCGCCACGCCCAAAGCGGACGTGGGCTTCATGCTGCTCACGCCGGACTTGCAGGTGGCCAATCAATATGAAAAGCAGTTGAGCCTCTCACTGGGGCCCGAGATTCTGAGCCCGGCGTATTCCTACCTCTCGCAAACGGAAAGCTCGGAATACACCACGACCCGCGAGCAATACGCGGCGGACACACTGGTGCTTGAAAAAGGCCTGCAAGCCGGGTCCGCCGAGTATGAAAGCGGCCTCAAGGAGTTCGACGAGCGGATGGCGCACTACCTCAAACACCGACTCTACCCCGTGCTGCCGGATTGGCCGGTCATTTGCTTTTACCCGATGTCCAAGCGCCGCAACGGTGGCGACAACTGGTATGCGCTGGATTACGAGGCGCGCCGGAAATTGATGGCGGGACACGCCAAGGTCGGCCGCACCTACTCGGGACGCATCCTGCAATTGATCACCGGCTCGACCGGTCTCGATGAATACGAGTGGGGCGTCACCCTGCTCGCCAAGGACACCATCGACATCAAGTCGATCGTTTACGAAATGCGCTTCGACGAGGTCACCGCCCGCTACGGCGAGTTCGGCGACTTCTACATCGGGATGCAGCTGCCGCTGGATGTGCTGTTCCGCCGGATTTGTTTGTGATTTCTATGAAAAAGGGTCTCAGCGCCGCCAGCTTTTGGCGCTGCGGCCTTTTTTCACGAGTGACTTCTTGCGGACCACCGGCGCGACGGCAGGGCTTGGTGGCGCCACCGCTTTCACCGCAGCCTTGAGCGGAGCCTTCGCCGGCTTTTTCGACTTGCTGGCCAACAGGCTCTTACCTGTCATCTGCTTGGGCTTGGGAACACCAAGCATTTCCAACAGCGTAGGCGCGACATCCGCGAGGATGCCATCCTTCACCGTGTAGTCGGCCGCATCCGCCGCGACATAGAAGACGTGCACGAGGTTGGTGGTGTGCGCGGTGTTGGGCGAGCCGTCCGGATTGCGCATGTATTCGCAATTCCCGTGGTCAGCGGTGATGAGGAGCTTGCCACCGAGCCGCAGCGTCTCCGCGACGATTTTTTTGACATCTGCGTCGATGACTTCGCACGCCTTAATGGCGGCCTCCACCACTCCGGTGTGGCCGACCATGTCCGGATTGGCGAAGTTGAGGATGACCATGTCGTAGTTCTTCAGCTTGGCCAGCACGGTGTCCGTGACCAGCTGCGCACTCATTTGCGGCTTGAAATCATAGGTCGGAACATCCTTGGGCGAGGGAATGATGACCCGATCCTCGCCCGTATAGGCGACCTCTTCGCCGCCGTTGAAGAAATAAGTCACGTGCGGGTATTTCTCCGTCTCAGCAATCCGCATCTGCGTCATCCCCGCATCCGCCACCACCTGGCCAAGCACCCGGTCGAGAGTCTGCGCGCCAAAAACCGCAGGGCAGGAATACTTCTCATCATACTGTGTCAGCGTGACGAAATGCACCTTCGGGGTGACACCCCGGTCGAAGCCCGCGAAGTCTGGATCCAGGAATGCATCAGACAACTCCCGTGCACGGTCGGAGCGGAAATTGAAGAAAAGCACAACGTCACCATCCCGGACCCGCTGGGAATCCGGCGCGGTGAAAACCATCGGCGGCATGAACTCGTCGGTTTTGTCGAGGCGGTAGTAGTCCGCCACGGCTTCGCTCGCGAGCACTTCACGTTTTTCACCTTTTCCCAGAACGATCGCGTCCCACGCCAGCTTCACCCGGTCCCAGCGCTTGTCGCGATCCATGGCAAAGTAGCGCCCGATCACCGTAGCAATGTGGGCACCGCACTTGGCGGCTTCATCCTCAACCTTGGCCAGGTAGCCTTGACCACCTGTCGGCGAAGTATCGCGACCATCGGTGATCGCGTGGATGAAAATGTCGCCCACCCCCGCTTCTTTCGCCAGCTTGACCATCGCGATCAACTGGTCCTGGTGGCTGTGAACCCCACCATCAGAAACCAAACCGATGAAATGCAGCCGGGCTGACCTAGCCTGCCCGAGCGCCTCGACGAAAACCGGATTTTTTTCCAAAGTGCCTTCGTCTATCGATTTGTTGATACGCGTTAGATCCTGATAGACGATACGGCCTGCGCCTAGATTCAAGTGCCCGACTTCGGAATTCCCCATCTGGCCCGGAGGCAGCCCGACGTCCAGCCCCGAGGCGCTGAGGGAGCCTTTCGGGTATTTCGCAAACATCGTTTCATGGAAGGGGGTCTTGGCGAGCAAGGTCGCATTGCCGTCCTTTTCGGCGGTTTCCAGCCCCCCGGGGTTCACACCCCAGCCGTCGCGAATAATGAGCACTACCGGTTTCTTGTCCATGGCGCACGGCGTTTACCCCGCAAGGAGTAACCGAGCAAGCCTTGAAAAGCCTGATTTTCCGACTTGTTTTCATTTCCCACCTTTTCTGCCGCTCTGGCGCGGGCACTGTAGCGGCAGGTCGATGACCGCCGATGGGGGTGAAGAGGCGGTTCCC
>CALMKO010000010.1 GCA_937867415.1 uncultured Verrucomicrobiota bacterium
AGATTTCTGCCTGTCTCGTGGGCTCGGAGATGTGTATAAGAGACAGAGGCCCCACCGCAACCTACCGGCTGGCTGCATGTAAAAGACGCCTCTCTGGCCATCGTCCACGCCAGCTCCGGCAAGCGCCCGTTCAACCTCAGCGCCATGACCGGATCCATTCCCATCGCCGGGGACCCGGCCCGGACGACCCTCCGGATCGGGAGGATTTCCGCCTCGGGCCATGAGCTCACCCGCGAGCTCAGCGCCTCGCTCGACTGGTCTCCACCGCGACTTTCGCTCAGCCCGCTCGACCTCGAAATCCTCGGCTACTCCTGCAAGCTTGCAGGACAGATCGGGATGTTTCGCCATCTACCCATCGCCATCGAAGCGCAAGTTCCCAAGCAAGTTCTCAAACCGGTGCGCCTCCCCTGGAATGGACAAGCCGCCGCCGATGGGATGGCCGCGAACGCGCGTTTCCGGGGCCTCTTGTTCGCCCCGGGCACGTGGCAGGGAGAACTCGTCGTCGAGTTCAGCGTCCCGACGATCCGCATCGCGGACCAAGAAGCCAGATTCGACCGCGGCAGCTCCGTCACCGTCTTGCGCGGGGGGGCGCTTTCCTGCGTCGATGCACGATTGATCGGCGACCCTCTATCCTTGTTAGGAAATGCGACGCTCCTCGCAGACGGCAGGCTCGCAGGTGCGGCCCGGGTGGTCGCAGCACCCGACACGGCTGGAGCCATCGCCAGCCGGATTTTCCCCACCGTGCCTGGCCAGCGCCCGCTGACCGCGCTTTCCACTCCGCAGCGAGCGGCATTCGATCTGGAAGCCATGGGGAATCTCCGCCAGATTTTTTTGAGCCTCGGCAAGAGCGGCCCGATCATCCAATTCAATCCCTAAACCATCCCATGAGAATCATCGCCGGAAAAGCAGGCCGCATCGCCATCAAGGTGCCCTCCGCCGTGGCCCGTCCCACCACTGACTTTGTGCGCCAGGCAATTTTTTCCATCCTTGGTGAAAAGGTGGAAAACGCCCGCGTGCTTGATCTTTACGCAGGCTCGGGCGCGCTCGGACTGGAAGCGCTTAGCCGCGGCGCGGGGTCCTGCGTCTTCGTCGATGAATTCCGCCAAGCGTATGCCGTGATCCAGGAAAACCTGACAAAAGCGCAGCTTGCAGGCGGGCACCCGGTCAAAGCCGAGGTCGCTTCATTCCTCAAGCGTGACGCCGCCACCTACGACCTCATTTTCGCGGATCCACCCTACTGGAAACACTACGGCGACAAGGACCACCTCGGCGACCTCTTGAACACCCACCTTCTACCACCCCGCCTGGCACAGGACGGTTGGCTCATTGCTGAGATCTCCGCCAATCAGAAAACCCCGCCAAACGATGACTTCACCCTCACCGACCGGCGTGAATACGGCGGCAGTGCCATCTTGTTTTTCACCAAACGCCCGAGTGCTTGAGCATCCATCCCGCATGGGCGACACCACGGGGAAACCAAGCCCCTGTGAAGGCGCGGGCGGGCGCTGACCTGCGCGGGGATGAGGAGGGAATCATGGGCCGCCGTCGCTCCGAGCCGCGCAAGAGACGCGAAGCGGTGGCCACCCGTAAATTCTTGGAACCCTCCGTCGATGATAGAACGTTGTGAAAAGCGAAATGTTTCACAAAAAATGATTTTTAAAGGGACTCATTCGCGCTCCGTTCTGAAATCGAAAATCCGATTTTTGAGAACCTGCCGTTTCATCGGGAATTCCTCAAGATGCCGCCAAGACATCGCTGGTAAATTCGAGTCATGGATTCGAAACAAGTGGTTATCGTCGGTGGAGGTGTGATCGCGCTGTGCTCCGCCTACTACAGCTTGAAGCGCGGGTTCGCCGTCACCCTGATCGAACGTGAGGCACCCACGGGTGACAGTTGCTCGATGGGGAATGCGGGCATGATCGTCCCAAGTCACTTCATCCCGCTTGCGGCACCCGGAATGATCAGCAAGGGCCTGCGGTGGATGCTCAATCCCGAAAGCCCCTTCTTCGTCAGACCCCGCCTGGACTTCGACTTGATGCGATGGGGGTGGCTGTTCTACCGGCACTCGACCAAACAGCACGTCGCCAATTCGAGCGGCCTGCTGCGTGATCTCAATCTGGAAAGCCGCCGACTGTTTGCGGAACTGGCCGCTGACCAAGACTTCGGCCTCGTGCAGCGGGGCTTGCTGATGCTGTGCAAGACCGCCAAAGGACTCGATGAGGAAGCGGCCGTGGCCCACGCCGCACGCGCGATCGGCCTCCAGGCGGAAGTGCTTGACGCCGCCGCCACCTCTGCGACGGATTCCGGGGTGACCATGGATGTGGCGGGCTCGGTTTATTTCCCCCAGGACTGCCACCTTGACCCGGCACGGTTCATGGCGGCGATGCGCGGGAAAATCATCCAACTCGGCGGCAAGTTCGAAAACAACATCGACATCCAAACCATCGAGACCCGCAAACAACAAGTCACGGCCGTCGTCGGCAGCGGCAGGCGCTTCGTGGGCGATCAGTTCGTGATCGCCTGTGGCTCATGGAGCACGAAGCTTTTGAGACAAGTGGGCATGAAACTGCCGCTCCAGGCGGGGAAAGGATATTCGCTCAGCCTGCCAAACCCACCTGAGATGCCACAACTGTGCTCGATTTTTGCTGAGGCCAAAGTGGCCATCACCCCGATGGGGAACCACCTCCGCTTCGGCGGCACGATGGAAGTGGGCGGGCTGGACCTTTCCATCAATCGCGCGCGCGTCAACGGGATCGTCAAATCCATCAACACTTACTTTCCCAAATTCTCCGGCGAGCCCTTCTCGAAGGTCCAGCCCTGGGTCGGCCTGCGCCCGGTCTCGCCGGATGGGATTCCATACCTGGGAAAAGTCGCGAAACTGCCGAATCTCACGGTGGCCACCGGCCATGCGATGATGGGCTTGAGCCTTGCTCCTGTGAGCGGGCGCTTGGTCGCGGACCTGCTCGCCGGGGACCAGCCGTTCCGCCCGCTAGATGCGCTGGCCCCGGGCAGATTCTAGGCCCTCACTGCCATGACGGAGTTGGCCGTGGCGGCAGGATCGCTCTGTCCCAGCCCTGAATCCTGAGGCGGGCGGTTTGGCTTTGCCATCGCTACCCGGGAGGTTCAGGCTCGCCGCAGCAATGAAAATATCGATCTATACCGGCGGGTTTGTGCAAACAAATAGCTACCTTCTTGAAACTCCGGACGGCAATCTACTGATTGATGCTCCGGAGGGTGTCGCCGCATGGCTGACCCAGCGCGGCGTGCGGGTCGATCATGTTCTGCTCACTCACCAGCACTATGATCACGTGATGGATGCAGCAGCGCTCCGGGAGCTGGGAGCCAAGCTTCACGCCTTCGCCAGCTACTCCAAGGATCTCACGCTCGAGTCCGCCGCGCGAACATGGGGTCTGCCCATCTCGGTGAAGCCCTATGAAATTGACGAGAGCCTGGACATCACCCGCCCGTTGATCCTTGCAGGCGTGGAGTTCTCCCTGGCCCACGTCCCCGGACACTCACCGGACAGCGTGACTTTTTATTCAAGCGAGCATGCGGTGGTTTTTTCAGGAGACACCTTGTTTGCGGGATCCATCGGGCGGACGGATTTACCGCAAGGCAGCACGACGCAGCTGCTGGACGGGATCGCTCGCTCCCTCATGACCTTGCCCGGGGACACCCGTGTGTTTCCAGGACACGGCCCGTCAACCCGGATCGATACAGAGGCCTCTAACAACCCTTACTTGGATTAGAAAAAGGAGGGCCGGACACCAGCCTCAAGCAAGCGGGGAAGTCGCAGGTGCCACTCGTGGCCCGGCTTCTCAATGCACCGCCTTTCCCAACGAAAATGCCGATCTGGACGGAAATCCAGATCGGCACATGATGGATGCGTGATCGGCTCGTGGAGCCAGTGCCCTGTCAGACCTTGATATCCATAGCGGCATATTCCCCATCCTTGCGCCGATAGATAATCGTCAGGCAGTCGCGGCGGGCGCTCTTGTAAAGCACGAAGGGGCGGTCTGAGAGCTCGAGCTGCATCACCGCATCCTCCTTATACATGGTGCGGATCGCATAGTTCTCGGGATGCACGATGAATGGCTCGGGGTCGATGTCGGAGTTCTCCGGATGATCGAGCACCTCTTCAGTAAAGAATCGCTCTTCAAGATGGCGGATCGACTCGTTGCGGTGCGGGCGATGCTTCTTGAGCAGGCGGGTCTTATGCTTGCGCATCCGGCGGGCGATTTTCTCGATGGTCTCATCGAGAGCCGCATACATATCCTTCCCTTCGGTGTGGGCTTCGATCGTGATATGGTTGGCACAAAACAAAATGATTTCGGCGATGTGCCGGTTTTTCTGCACATCGAGGATGATCTTGGCCTCGATGATGCGTGGGTAATCAAGGTGCAGGCCTTCGATTTTCTTGATCGCATGGTCACGGAGGGCATCAGTCACTTGTTCATGTCGCACGGTGACGGTGATGGGCAGGTTGACGTTGGCGGTTTGCATGGTTCTGATTGGTTATTAATTGGGTGAATGGATGGCAGGTCTAGTTGCCTTATCCAATAAAGACCATGAACCAAAAATTCCCCGAGCGCCATGCCCAACTTTAAAAAATCGCGTATTTTTCGCAGGTATCGAGCCATGGAAAAAGCCGGACACGTCCCGTCCCGGAGGGCATCCGCAAGACCTCAGACGCCTTTATTTCGGGCGTGTCAGCTCATCAAAGGTCGACCGGCGCGACTCATCAGAAGTGGGCGCGGCCTTTTGACCGGGAGTGGCGGCAAGGAAAAGTTCCTTGAAGTTATCCGAAGGGGCAGCCGCCGAACCTCCGATTTTGAGCGTCAGCCAGCGGAAGCCGTTTTTCTCCGGGCCGAACATCGCTTGAAACCGCGCGTTCACGGAGGCGTCCAGCATGGGCTCGGAGATGCCGAGCTCCAAACTACCGCTGAGGTCGCGGTTCGCCGTCATCGAGATTTCTCCTTGAAGAGCCATCCGGCTCTTACTTACCAAGTCGATCTGACGCACACTGACCCGGTCGTTTTCGCGATGAATGACACCGCCGGAATCGCCGTCGAAGGTGGGCCGCTCGAACCATGAGTCTTCGAGAGTTCTTGCGAGAGCCAGGAGAAACGGCAAGCCCTGAAGCGTGATGTTAGACGAGGAATTTCTGCGGAAAGAAACGTTGAGGACCGGAGAGGAATCTTTCACAGGGACGAAGGAGAGGAAGTTCGAGCTTGCCACAGGCAGTGAATCGACCTCACCCGCGATCACCCCTCCGAGCGCCGGGCCGATGATGCCGGACATATCAAACGAGTCGAGGGTAACGGCGAGGGTGGACGTGCGCTGGGAGTCAAAGGGGTGGATGGTCCCGGTGAGCTCAAGAAAGCCTTTTTTGGCGGATTCATGAAAGACCCTGAGACTGATGACATCGGTTTCTTGGTGATGGAATTCGATCAAGGCCCGATCCAAACGCAGCTTGGGCCAATGGGTCATCGCGAGCTCACCCTGATAGAGACTGAGCTGCGAGCGGCCGCCGATCGCATCCGGATTAAGCGAGGCCTCGGACTTGAGGAGGCGGACCATGGGTGCGGCAGGATCACCGAGGGTAACATCCAGCACGGGCACGCGGTAACGCTTGAATGGCACGGAGGAGACGGATTCAAGGGCTGGCGAGTGTCGGAGGGGCTGCCCCTCCTTGGGGATCTGAAGCGCGAGCGTGCCGCTGAGCGCCGTGACCTCGGCACCACTCATCCGTCCGCCCAGGAAACTCGTCGGTGAGATTTCGGCGGTGAGCCCTTTCAACGCTAGACTCCTGACCACATTTCCTTCCGGCCAGTCCAGCAGAAGACTCCCTGCATTTGCGGTTTTCGGATTCATGCGGAACTGGGTGATTTTGACATTCGCACCGGTCACCTGCTCGATGCTCCGGATAAGACTGGAACGGTAGGTGCTGCTGTTCGCATAGACGAGAGCGACCCCCACGCCCAACGCGACGATGAAAAAAAGCGCCAAACCGACGGCCAGCCGGGTGCCCCCACTGCGGGAGCGAGCCTTCGCGTCTGTCTTGGAAGGCTGGCTCGAACGACGTTTGCGCTTGCGCACACGGATCGCCTGCGTGCCGTCGGCACGGACCACCAACTCGCCATCTTCGGGATTCCCCGTTGGCACATTTTTCAGGCGCTCCATCATTTCATCGATGGAGTATTTCTCTGGCTCACTGGGAATCTCTGGCATTTCTTAAAGGATCGAAAATGTCGGGGGGAGCAAAGTCGGTTAGCGGTCTCGATAGCGGCGACCGGTGGGGTCCATGAGCTCGACATTCACCAGGAAGAAAATCATCTTCGACTTCACTTCCTTCGCCTTCGACTGGAACAGCCGCCCGACGATCGGGATGCTGCCCAAAATGGGTGTCTGATCTTCCACATTCTGAAGGTTTTCCTGCATCAAGCCGCCGATCACGATGGTGGCTCCGTCGGCCACATCGACCGTGGTCGTCACCGCTTCCTTGCTGAAGATCGGCATGAGAATGGCGTTACCCGTGACCTCGACTGACTCCGTGCCCGTCAGACTCGTGACCGAGGAATTGATCGGGCTGCCGTAATTCACGAACCCATCGAATTCACTAAAAACCGGATTGAGAGTGACACTGATGAAGCGCTTTTCCGCATCCACCACGGGGAGAACCTCGAGCGTGACTCCGACATCCTTCGTCTCGAATGCGGTTGGTGTGCCCGGGGTGACCGGATTCACCCCCCCACCCAAGCCGAGCCCCACATTGTTGGGGATTTCCGGCGGCTCATACTCGGAGGCATAAATGAATTCGCGAACGATCGCGATCGACGAGGACTGCCCGCTGCGGGTGACGATGGAAGGCTGTGAGACCAGATCGACACCCTTTTTCTGCTCGAGGCCGCGCATCAACATCTGGATTTTGGCATTGTCGAAGGTTCCGTAGGCGCCAAAAATCCCCGGGGCGGAATTGGTGACCTGGCGCCCCCTCTGGCTGCCGATGACTCCGTCGATGGAATCTCCCGAAATCGCCGAATCCCCGCTACGGTTCCCGGATGTGATCGGATTGAGGGAATTCGTCTCTACGGGCGCGATCACGTCGTCGAAGCCCCGGCCATTCCCTTGGGTTCCGCCAGTCAGATTGCCCTTGTCCACCCCGGGTGCGGCGCTCTCTCCGCCAAAGCTTAGATCCTCGAGGAACCAATCAAATCCAAGTTCTTGGAGATTTGTCTGCTCGGTTTTGATCATGGTGACACGGACAGCCACGACCACAGGCTCCACGCGGGTGATCACCTCAATGATTTGGGAGACGATGTCTTGGTTGGCTTCGGTATTGATGACGCGGAGAGTCCCAGACGAAGGAATGTAGCTTGCTGAAGCCCCTTGAGGGAACTGGATCCCCTGTTTTTCAAGTGCTTCTTGAGCACCCAAGCGTTTGGCGAGCAGTCCCTCTCCCGCCGGGGCCGCTGCGAAAGGGTCATCGCTGGGAGCGGCGGAGGATACGCCAGCACCCATGCTGGAAATGAAATCAGGAGGCACCCGATAGGTGCGCACGACCAGATCGCTTTTACTGGACCCCAGCGGCGAGATGGTCACCGAGTATTCATCCGCAGAAAACGACGTGCGGGTCGCTTCTGTGATGTATTTGAGAGCTTGGTGCAGGGGAACGTTTGAGACTTGCAAGTCGAAGCGGAGATTTTTCAAGCGGAGCGCCTCAGGCGAATCAGGAGGACCAAGATTCACGGTGAAATTGACCCCCTTGAGCGCCGGATCCAACTCAAGAGTATCATTCTCACTCGCACGAATTCGAAGAAAATCCACCGCTTCATCCAATGATACCTGATCCAAGGAAATTTTGGGGATGATGATCCGGGTGAGTTTGTTTTTTACCGACACCGATTCACCTTCCGCGCCAATGAATCCCGGACTGGTGAGGGCTGGATCGATCTCCCCGGCCTCAGGCCGCAACTCCCATGCGCCATCGACCTGACTGAGCATCTCGGCGCGGGTCTGATCGTATGCGGATTTCTGATACTTGCTTTTTGCGACAGCCACGCTTTCCAGCCCGCGACGTGCGGCAGTGTTGGTAGGGTCGATCCGAAGTGCGGCCTCGTATTGGGACTTCGCTTCGTCGAACTTGCCCAGGTTGTAAGCGCCTTCTGCCGTGTAAAGAGTGCGCCGCACCGAGTCCACGTCCTTTGCATGTTCTGCGGTGAGAGCCGGGTTGGTGCGGATCGGGTCATCAAGCTGGGCACGGAAATTGACGGCACCCGGATCGTTAGGTGCCACCGTAGGAGCGAGGACCCGATCGACCACCGCCTTTGCCTCTGCCACGTCTCCTTTTCGTGATAAAAAGCGTGCGTGCTCGACAGAGGCTTGGGCGTAGCGATTCGTCGCCGCAGCACGCAGTTCAGCCGAGATCGGAGCATCCGGGATCAGGTCACGCGCTCCGAGATACGCAGTCAACGCATCTTCATAACGGCCGGAGGTGTAGGCTTCATCACCTTTTCGGAGAAGCTCCTGCGCTTCATCCATCGCGCCGCTGCGGCGCGATAACTCGCGATCCGCAAGGCCAGGACCCGAGCCAACCTCACCGCCGACAAGCGGCAGAATCAGCAAGACAGATCCGAACAAAGCGACGCTTTTCTGGAAAAAATGAACGGGTTTAAAGATCTCCATACGCACTCGGTGAGGCGTGTATAAATGGCAAAATCCTGCAAAGTAAGCGCAAAATCCGAGAATCTTATCTTTTTAAATGCCACGGAAACTCCAACTGGGTTTCAAACCTCCGCCGCGGCCGGGGCCGCTGCCGGAAGTAGGGTGATAACGCAGTCTCCAAGAGGCTGCGAACCTTGACGAAAATCGGGTGGATTGAGTTCATCTGAACGACTGTTCTCAAGAACAATCGCCGATGTCAATATTTCATTCAACCTCGCCCTCCAGAACCCTCCTCGCGCGGCATGCATCTGCCTGAATTTGAGTCTTTAATGCATCAATGGATGAAAATTTCGCTTCAGCCCTGAGATACTCGGCAAACCCGATTTCCAGCGCTGAACCGTAGAGATCACCGGAAAAATCAAACAAATGCACCTCCACCGAGCGGGAGCTGCCATCCACGGTCGGCCGTAGTCCGAGATTGGCCACGCCGGGCACGCATCGGCCGCCGTCCAAAATGGCGCGGACAGCCCATACGCCGTCCGGCGGAAGCTGCGCATCTCCAGTGGCCAGGTTGGCGGTGGGAAAACCCAACGTCCTACCCAGCTTTTTCCCTTCGATCACCTTTCCGCTCACGGTGTATGGCCGTCCAAGCATTTGCTCGGCCGTGCGTAGATTCCCGTCCCGGATGGCCTGCCGGATGCGAGTGCTGCTCACCCGGTCTCCTTCAAACATGATCGGCTCCACGGCTTCCAACGCGAACCCGCGCCGGAGCGCTTCATGTTTGAGAAAATTGATATCACCACTGCGATTGTGGCCGAACCTCCAATCCTCGCCCACCGCGATGGTCCTGACCGGCGCGGCAGTGAGCCGCCGGATGAATTCCGCCGCATCCATCCGGGCGAAGGCCGTGTCAAAATGCAAGGGAACGAACAGCTCGATCCCCAGCTCTCGCACCACCCGCGCTTTGTGATCAAGTGTCTCAAGCAGCGCCGTGGGAGCCTTGTTCGGAGCGATCACCCGGATCGGGTGCGGATCAAAGGTCACCAAACCCGCCAAACCACCGTCACGTGCCGCTGCCGCCACCGCCCGCGCGATCACCGCTTGGTGCCCCACATGCACCCCATCGAAGACCCCCAGCGCCAAATGCAGCGGGGTGCCTAACATGGGCAGTTCTTCCAGATCACTTCGAATCAGCACGCCACCGACGTATCACCCCCGGCGGGTTCTTCAAGCCTTACACAGCGGACGGCGTGAATTCTATGGCTTGCCACAGCCGCAGCCCTTGCCACAGCCGGTTTTTTTCTTGGGCCGGGCCAGACGGACGAGAAACATCGTCAACGTGAATGCTACGATCCCCGCCGCTGTCAATGATTGCCAATCGAGTGTCATTGTTAAAATCCGATGAGTTTTCCGACTTGGAATATCACCAACGACGCGCCGTATGCAAATCCTGTCATGAAAAAAAACTGCCCCAGCGCCCACCTCCAGGATCCGGATTCGCGCGCGACCACCGCACTTGTCGGCAGGCATTGCAGCGCAAAGATAAAAAACACCAACAGCGAGACCAGGGATAGCCCCGTGAATATCGGGCGCCCGTCCGGCCACTTCGCCGCACTCAGCTGATCACGCAGCGCATTCCGCGCCTCTTCCTCACCATCGGCCTCACCCACCCGGTAAAGGATCGCCATCGATGAAACGAACACCTCCCGCGCCGCAAAGGAAGTGAGTATCGCCGTGCCCATCCGACCGTCAAAACCCAAGGGCCTCACGATCGGCTCGATCACCACACCGATCCTTCCCATGCCGCTATGGGCCAGCGCCTCTGCCGGATCATCCCCTTCCGACTTCGGATATGTGCTCAAAGCCCAGAGCAGGATGGACAAACCAAGGATCACCGTGCCGGCCTTTTTCAAAAAAGACAGCGCACGTTCAACGACATGCCGGAAAATGTAACCCCACTGCGGCTTGCGATACGGCGGCAGCTCTAACAAGAAATGCCCCGGACTGACATCCTCCCCCAGACGGCCGCGTAACAAGCGCGCTACGATGAATGCCGTAGCTGTGCCCAAGGTATAGATCCCGAACAAGACCAGCGCCTGCTTCCACGTGCCCTCTTTCTCATGCAACAACAACGGGATGATCAGGAAATACACCGGCAGCCGGGCCGAGCAGCTCATCCACGGCGCGACAAACATGGTGACCAGCCGCTCCTTCGCGGAGTCGATCGTCCGTGTCGCCAAGACCCCCGGGATCGCACAGGCATACGAGCTGAACAGCGGCAAAAACGACTTTCCACTCAGGCCCGCCCTGGCCATCACCGCATCCATCAAAAACGCCGCACGAGCCATGTAGCCCGAGCTCTCCAGCAAGCCGATGAATAAAAACAACAACACGATCTGTGGCAAAAACACCAATACCCCGCCCACCCCGCCGATCAGACCATCCACCACCAACGACCGCAAATCCCCTTCCGCCTGTCTCTTATACA
>CALMKO010000011.1 GCA_937867415.1 uncultured Verrucomicrobiota bacterium
GCGCTCATAGAGACGCCGCTACAGGCACCTCATTGGCTCGGAAAACCGGGAAGTTTACGGGGAGTTATTAGGGATGGATGCATGTTTTCACGGGAGTATTCAGCAATCAACTACTCCACCGATAACCCATCACTCCGAGAATATGCAGTGCAACTGTAGGTTCTCGGATCACACTTCCACCCATGCGCGGCAGGCGCTTGAGAGCAGGGTGCAGCGGATATCCGCCTCCGGATAGGCCAGGCGCATGACTCTCCGATACGCTTCCATCTGGCCTGCGTATTTTCCGGCCAGCTCGCCGATTTCCGCACAGGCATCGGTCTTGAAATCGATGACCACCACCTGGACCACCCGGCCCGAGGAGTCGCGGTGCAGATGAAGACGGTCGATCACGCCGCTCAGCCAGCGATCATCAAGGATGGCATCGACCGCCTGCTCGCGGAAGAGCTCGATCGTGCGGCCGTTGCGCTCGAAGAGTGATCGGATGTCCGGGAGTCTGAGCAAATCCGCCACCAAACGTCCGGCAGGCCCCGGGGGGAGTTGCGGTGTGGATTCATCGACCCAGCCGACCGCCTCGAACACCGCATGCACTTCCGTGCCGAAGAGCATCCCACCAGCGGAGTCGGATGCGGTTCGGTATTCCTCGCCCTTCAAGCTGCTCGGCGTGATCCGCTCGCGGCGGGGAATGGCTGCGGCGAGCGCGGGCAGCGCCGTGACCTCCGCGGCGGGGGTGGTGCGGGAAACCGTATCCACCCAGTCCGGAGAGCCCGCCTGATAGACCACCGCAGGCCGGCCCTCGGACGAGATCGACCGAGCGAGCCAGTTGGCGAGTGATGGCTTGTCCGGCTTCTGGCTGGCAGCCGGCGGCTCTAACAACACATAAAGCCCGCGCTTGGACCGGGTGAGGGCGACGTATAACATGCAGAAACCCTCATAGCGCTGGCCCGCCGCCCAGGAGTCTTCCGCCTCGCTGAGTTCGGGGATCAAGTCACGCGCCCACTGCGGCGGAGTCTCGGTGATCCAGCCATCGCCTTCCGCCACGTCGAAGTGTTGGGATGCCGGGAGGCTGTCGTTGGGGACTTCCGGGATGATGACCACATCGAAGCCCAGGCCCTTTGACTTGTGAATGGTCATCACCTGCACCGCCGCCACGCCCGGGCTTTGGGAGATTTCCAAGCTCTCCACCCATGCCGCCGCCTCGTGCGGAGTGGCTCCCCCCTGAGCGTCCAGGGTGGCAAGCGCGGTCATCAAATCCCCTGCCCTGCGCCTGCCGAAGTCCGACCAACCGGCCCAATGATCTTCCAACACCAGCTCGACCATCCCTGCAAAACCATTGACCGAGGCCACGCCTAACAAGCCTTCCCATACTTGTTGCCAATGCCCGCCGAAGCGTGTTCGCAAGCCTGCCGCCAGCGGTGACATCTCCAGGACTTCTTTGGCGAAGGCATCCGCAGGATTGGCAAGCCACTTGAGTAAATGGGCCAGTGCGATGCCGACCGGATTATCCTTCGCCGGTTCACGCCTGCCTTCCTCGATGACATCGAAGCCCTTGGCGCGCAACTCATCGGCGACTTTTTTCACCATCGCATTGCTGCGCACCAGGATGCCGCAGGTCATCTCGCGCTCGCCGACGCCGAGCTCGCCTAACAGCCCGTCGAGCCGCTCCAGGCGTTCCTCCCATTTTCCCTCGACCACTTCCACCCGCGCTTCACCGCGCTTGGATTCCCTGGTGAGTGGTGGCGCGGACTCATGGTCCTGCCACTGCCATTTCTCCGCCGCCTGGCCGAAGAGTTCCCGCAAGGTCGCATGGTCGCCACAGACTTGATTGACTAGATGCAACACCTCAGGACAGGAGCGCCAGGATTCCGCCATCGGCGCGATTTCCATGCCCCGGCCGTAGCGGTCGATCACCTCGTCGAACAACTCCACTTCCCCACCGCGCCAGGCGTAGATGGCTTGTTTGCGGTCGCCCACGATGAACATGGAGCCCTCACCCTCGCCGGCCGCTTCATCGATGAGCGGGCGGAGCCCCATCCAATCCGGCCGGCTGGTGTCTTGGAATTCATCGAGCAGCCAGTGTTCATAGCGGGCATCCAGCCGGAAATCGACCGCCTCGCGGCGCAGCCGGGCATTCTCATCCCCGACCCACTGGCCCATCAGGATTTTGACGTCATCAAACCCTAACATCCCACGCCGCCGGAGCTGTTCCTCGCAGCGCGCATCATAGACCGAGATGACATCCCGCACCGCGCGGGTCCGCAGGAGGGCTGCGGCCAGCTCGCAATGGGCCGCAAGCAGGACCAGGTCCCGCAGGGCATCTCCCGCGGGCCCGCCGATGATGAAGGGCTTGTAAAACTGCAGGGTGACCGGGCCGTTGGTGGATGTGGCGCATTCCAACACGCTTTTCAGCAGTCCTGCGGCGCTGCCGAGGCTGCCGCTACCGGTGGTGTGGCTTTCCAGGGTATCGAGGACTTTTTCCAAGGATTCCCGCTGGCCTTTGCGGGTGTATTCCACGCCATCGAGCCCGCGTCTGACCTTTGCAACGAGTTCGTGTTTTTGGATTTCCCAATCCTCCAAGCGTGCGGCGGCCAGACTGGCTGGCCCCCATTCCACGTCCGCCAGCGCCCGGTAGCGGCTTTGCCAGCTCTTCACGAAGCCGCGCATGCTTTCCACGACGCCTTGTTGTTCCTTCCCGATGGTTGCCCGGCGGAATGCCTGGAGGAAATCGCCCGTCGCCTGCTCTTCCAAGGTCTCCCCGAGGATGCCAGCGAGGATCTCATCCGCCGCTGCCACCGCCCGCGGACCCTCTAACAAGTCAAACCTGCCGCCGGTCATTCCGAGTTCGTATTGAAAGCCGCGGACCACTTTCGAGAAAAAGCTATCCATGGTTCCCAAGGTGAAGCGTGGCAAGGCGCGCACGACTTGTTCTAACGATTTCGCGAAATCCGCCTCCGGCAGCGCGAGGTCGCGGCGGAGGCCGGTGGCGAAGTCCTCCTCGCTGGCCGCCTTGGCAAGCTTCATCAAGACCGAGTCGGCGAACTCACCGGCCGCCTTGCGGGTGAAGGTGAGTGCCACGATTTTCTCCGGAGCCACCCCGCCCGCGACCAGGCCGATGACGCGGTTCGCAAGTTGGAAGGTTTTCCCGGATCCTGCGGACGCGAGGATGAGCAGGTTCTTGGCGAGGATGTTCATCGTGGGCGGCAGCTTGGCCGGAACCTTGTCAGAAGGAAACCCAGAAGTTCACGCGAGGGCGTCCAGCACCATTTGAGTCGGCAGTCCCATCACATTTTCATAGGTTCCGTGGATGCCGGAGATGATCTCGTCGCCGTGTTCCTGGATACCGTAAGCGCCTGCCTTGTCGAGGGGGTTGACCCGGGAGAAATAGCGGGCGATGGCCGCCTCGTCCAGCGTCCGGAAGGTCACCTCGGTGATGTCGTGGAACACCTTTTGCAAGCCGCCGGGATGGATCACGCAGACGCCGGTGCAGACCCGGTGGGTGCGGCCCGAGAGCCGCCGCAGCATGGCATGGGCCTCTTCCAAGTCGGCAGGCTTTCCGAGCGGCATCTCATCGATGAAGACCAGGGTGTCCGAGCCGATCACGATCGCGTGGGGGTGCATTTCCGCGACCGCGGCGGCTTTCAGGGTGGCATTCAGCTCGCAAAGGTGGTCCGGCTTCATTGCAGGATCGTGGATCTCTTCAGCGGGCGAAGGCAGCACCTCGAAGACGATCCCGGCCTGTTCGAGAAGTTCACGACGGCGGGGCGATGAAGAAGCGAGGATGATCGGCATGGAAAGGACATGGCGACAGGCGCCCTAACAATCAAGTCATCGTCCTTCGAGCGCTTCCATTTCCTGTTGGAGGTGCTCCATGAGGCGTTGCATATCGTTGAGGTGGCGGCGCATGCGGTCCTCGCCAAGCGCCGCACGGCCACGGGGCCTTGCGGCGGGAGGCGCTTCACCCCGGGTGGTCATCCGCGCGTCCTTTGCCTCATCCCTGACTTGGGCGGTGGCGGGATTGGCCGCTTCTTGTTTGAGTAATTCCTCGACGGCGGCGGCAGGCATCATGAACGAGCGGGTGCGGTCCGCGCGTGCCAGGGTGATGCCGAGCACCTCGCCCTTGAGATTGACCACCGGCCCGCCGACCTGGTTCGGTTTAGGGCGCATGTCCGTCTGCACCGCCTGGGTGAATGAGTCCCGCACCTGGCTGATCGGGCCGCCCATCCGCTCCATTTGCTCCAGGCGTTCGCCGGAGAACTGCGCGAGCTTGGGCCGATTTCCCACCGTGGCTTGAAGCTTCTTCTCCTTACCGCCGACATTGACCCAGAGGTCGAGCGTCTGGCCGGGCATGACGCCGGTGAGGGCGTTTTTAAGTTCTAACAAACCGGAAAGCTGGCGCTCGCCGACCTTCAGAATGATGTCGCCGGATTTCAAGCCAGCCTTCCCCGCGCCCGACTCCGGGTCCACTTGATCGACCTGGATCCCGGGGCCTTGGTATTGCGGGTTCGCGATCACGCCGAGGTAGGCCATGTCCGTGTCTTTCAAATTGCGCTCCAGCACGCTCACCACGCCGAAGGCCGCCAGCTTGCCGTCGGGCTGGGGGGCGGCCAGGAACTCGCCTAACTTCGGCTTTGCGAACGACCAAGTGACCGGCTTGAGAGGAGAGCCTTCAACTTCCAACACCACGATGTCCTCGTCCTCATAGACACCGGACATTCTCACCGCGCGGGTTTCCTTGCCATTATTCACCTGGAGATTTCCGCGCGCACGGGCGACCTCGCTCCACTTGCTGAGGATGCGGCGGCCATCGCCAATGACCGTTCCGTAGGCCAGGCGGCGCGTTCCGGACCAGACCCGGACGGTGGACTCGGACGCCTTGGCCAGCGCGGGTGCGAGCGCTTGGTTGAACTCGTCGCTCTGCTGGTTCACCGCGTCCCTTTCCTCGGGCAGCAGCAAGGGCACTTCTTCATCGGCACGCAGGAACTGAGGCAGTGCCAGGGCAAGGATTAGACAGGCAATCGGCTTCATGGAATGGTTTGGTTAACGTTCTTCAAAAAGATCGCTGCGGCGCTCTAACACCACGTCGATTTCCAAGCTTTGGCGGTCCCGCAGGACCCCAAGTTTGACCTTGTCGCCGGGTTGGCGTTTGGCGAGCACCTGGAGGAGTTTGTTCGCATCGCGGATTTCACTGCCATCCATGGACTGGATGATGTCCCCCACCCTCACGCCCGCCGCGGCGGATGGTGAGCGGGGAACGACACTCTCGACCGGCACCCCGCGGACCGAGCGGCGCATTCCCATGCCGATTCCGAGCACGGGCATTTCCGGATTGGCAAATGGATTGAGCGTGAGCTTTCCCCAAGCCTCGCCAGCAAGCAGGCGGTCCCAGTCTTCCTTGATGCCGTCGATTCCCGCGTGATTGTTGTTTGAGAGCGAAACGCCGATTGAAGAATTGATCCCGACGATTTTTCCATCGAGATCAAACAGCGGGCCGCCTGAATCCCCACCGATGAGGGTGCAGTCAGTGGTGAGGAAATTTCCCGGGCCTTTTGAGACCACCCGCCCGAAACGGACCGGCGGCGTGCGCGCGGCGTCAAATCCTGCCGAGTGCCCGAGGGCGATGACCCAGTCCCCCGCTTCGAGCGGCTTGGAAGTGCCTACACCGACGAACGGCCATCGGCCCTTTTCAAGAATCTGCACCATCGCGATGTCTTTGGAGTAATTCGCACCGAGCACTTTTCCGGGGACCTGTTTGCCGTCTGGAAAGACCACCATGATTTCCTCAAGCCCCTGGATGACGTGGGCGGCGGTCAAGATCAGCCCATCAGCCGTGGTGATGACCCCGGAGCCGGAGGAACCTGTCTTGTCCGCGATGAGCGCCACCGTAGCAGGCATGACCTTGGTGGAGACCGCCTTCACCTTGGCCTCCAAAGCCGTGAGGTCTTTCATGTCCCGCACGGGCTCCCGGGCCGACAACGGCCCGCCGCCCAGCAAAAGGGCCGCCCATACCAACACAATGGGAAAGGTGATTTTCATTTTCATGAGTCTGTTCATCACAGCGACGCTGTTCTACAAATCTGTCTGCGCAAGCAAACAAGGGTGGATCGTGGGCTGAGAATCCATTATGGTTCGCACGTCGATGCCAAAACGCAACCCGCCAGAATCCAACCGCCGCCGCAACGATGCGTCCGAGGACGCCCCAAGGCGGGGCCCCGGAGCGGTGGGGCTGTTGTTTTTCTGGCCGTTTTATCTTTTCAATTTTTTCACCCGCCACGTTCGGCAGCCGCTGAAGTTTTTGGTCCGCCTTCTCGGTTACCCCTGTGTCGCGGCGCTCTACGGGCTGGTGTTTTTTGCGGTGGTTTATGGAATCCGCGCCCAGAACTATGACCTGGCCAAGGTCCACTCCATGCCGGAGAGATCCATCATCCGCGACCGACAGGGCGAGGAAATCGGCCGAATCCACGGCGAAAAGCGCTCGATCGTCCCGCTCGATCAGGTTTCAGAAAACTTCCGCAAGGCCATCCTCGCCCGGGAGGACGAGCGGTTTTACCGCCACGGCGCCGTCGATCTCATCGGCATCGGCCGCGCGATCCTGAAAAACCTCCAAGGGAAAAAGGAAGGCGCATCCACCATCACCCAACAGTTTGTTTCCGATATCTTCCAACTCAAACGCGGCGAAAAACGCGGCGACACCCCGAGCCAGCTCGACCGGAAATGCTTGGAAATCGCCATCGCATTCCGCCTCGAAGCGACTCTGAGCAAAGACGAGATCCTGGAAGCCTACATCAACCAGATCAACTGGGGCAGCCAGATCAAAGGCATCGGTGAGGCCGCGCGGATCTATTTTGAAAAACACCCGTCCGAGCTCACGCTTTCCCAATCCGCCTTGCTCGCCGGCATCGTCCGTGGCCCGGATTCCTACAACCCGTTCCGCTCGATGGAAGCTGCCGCCCGCGAACGTGGCACCACTCTCGACCGGATGGTTACCGCCGGGGTCATCACGGAACAGGAGGCCGCCGCCGCCAAGCTGGAAGCCATCGAAGTCCGGCCGAAATGGCGTCGCGAAGCCCAGGAATCCTACGCCATGGATGCCATCCGCCGTGACCTCGAGCTGATCCTTGAAAAGGAAAACATCGCCCTCGGCGGGCTCAACATCGCCACCACCATCGACCTCCGCATCCAACGCAAAGGCGAGGAGGCGCTGGATAAAAAACTGCGCGAAGTGGAGCGCCTCTCCGGCTACCCGCACCAGACGCGCACCGCTTGGTTGGAAATGCCGGAGGCCACGCGCAAGGAGCCCGAATACATGCAAGGCGCGGCCGTCGTCGTCGAGAATCGCACCGGCGCGGTGCTCGCTGTAATCGGCGGCCGCGCCGCGAACGAGTCCCGCTTCAACCGCGCCACCCAGGGGAAGCGGCAGATCGGTTCCGTGTTCAAGCCCTTCGTCTATCTGAGTGCGTTCGACAAAGGCCTCCGTCCGGAAACCAACCTCAGCGACGGCCCGTTAGAAAGTGGCGAGATCACCGGCGGCGGCACCTGGCGACCGCACAACTCGGACGGCAAATACGGTGGAATGCAACCCGTCTCCTACGGCCTGATCCGCTCGCGGAACACCATGTCCGTCCGCGTCGGCGACTATGCCGGAATCCAAAAGGTCAAGGAAGTCTCGCGCATGGCAGGATTCACCACGCCCATGCCGGAGACTCCCGTTTCCTTCCTCGGTTCATGGGAAGCCTCGCCTTGGGAAGTCGCCACGGCCTATACCATTTTCCCGAACGATGGCGCCCGCTTCCGTCCCTACCTCATCGCGGAAATCAAAGACCGCGAGGGCAACATCCTCTACTCCACCCCCCAGATGTCCTACCCTGCGGCCAAAAGCGGATCGGCGTGGTCCGTCTCACGCATCCTCAACGAAGTCGCCACCCGCGGCACCGCCGCATCCATCAGCCGCCTCGGCTTCGACAAACCCTGCGGCGGAAAAACCGGCACCACCAACGACTTCGTGGACGCCTGGTTCGCCGGCTACACCTCCACGCTCACCTGCGCCGTCTGGGTCGGCTTCGACAAACCGAAAAAAACCATCCAAGGCGGCTACGGCTCCACCCTCTCGCTGCCCGTCTGGGTGGACATCATGAAAACCGCCGACCGCCTCGGCTACAAGGCCGGCAAACTCAACAGCAAGGTCAACCTCGTGGAAATGGACCTCTGCCAGCTCTCCGGAAAGCGCACCACCGGCGGCTGCCGTGACGCAGGCACCGCCTACCGCACCTCCGTCCCTGCCGACATCGCCCTCCCTGCCAACGATCTTTGCCCGATCCACCCCGCCCGCGCCCTTGCCGTGGACGAGACCACCCTCAATCTCCCCGAGGCCGCACCCCTCAAGGCCATTCCCGTCAACGAGGACGAACAAGACCAGGACATCCCACTCAAAGCCATTCCCGTCGAATCATTTTAAAATCTCAACGTCCCAGCATTTCAGGATTTCAGCTTCTCAGCATTTCAGCTTTTCAGCATCTACCCAATCACCATGTCCACCTGGCGTCCCATCACCCCCGAGCCATTTTGGCAACGCTGGCTGCCCGCCTGGATGCATGGCCCGGTGAAGCTGGTTTTCGTGCTCGGACTCATCGCCCTGGTGCCCTTGTTAGGGATGGCGTTTTTCTATCTGATGCTGGCGATGCGCTTCGATCTGGACGAAGTCGCCAAGCTACCCGCAGGCACCACCTTCTACGATCGGGACGGCATCCAGATCTCTGCTCCCGGCGGTGCCGGGCGGCAACTCGTCACCCGCGGGGACATCCCCGACTTTTTGGTGAAATCGCTCCGCGCCCGCGAGGACGCACGCTTCTTCGAGCACAGCGGCGTGGACGTCCGCGGACTGGCCAGGGCAACTGTTAGAAACATCAAGGACCGCGATTTCACCCAAGGTGCATCCACCCTCAGCATGCAGCTCGCACGGAACACCTTCAAGATGAAGCAGAAATCCCTGCATCGGAAGTTTCTTGAAATCGCCCTAACACTTCGCGTCGAGGCGCGCTATTCCAAGGATGAGATCCTCACCCATTATCTCAACCGCATCTACTTCGGCGCCGGTGCGGATGGCATCGCCCAAGCCGCCCGCACCTACTTCGGCAAGGCCACCCGCGACCTCAGCGACGGCGAGTGCGCCCTCATCGTCGGCATCATCCGCGGACCCCACATTTTCTCACCCTTTCGCAACCTCGACGCCGCCCTCGAACAGCGCAACCAGACGCTCAACCGCCTCATCGCCATGGGCCTCATCGACAAGACCCGCCGTGATGCCATCCTCGCCCAGCCGATCAAGCTCGTCAGTGAGGAGCAGCGGGAAACCCAAACCTCCTACGCCCTCCAAGCCGCCCGCCGCGAGCTGGACGGCATCCTGGAGTCGGACGACATCAAGTTCGGCGGGCTCAGCGTTTACACCACCCTGGATGCCGGTTGGCAAAACCGGTTAGAAGCCGAGCTGACCCGGGCCGTGGAGGATCTCGAACGCGAAAAAACCTGGCCGCACCCTACCGAAGCCGCGCACATCAGCGGCACACCGCCCCTCTACATCCAATACGCCGCAGTCACCACCGAGACCCGCACCGGCGGCATTCTCGCCCTGATCGGCGGGCGGAACTACAGCGACTCACGCTTTGACCGCACCCGCTCCAGCCGCGACCTCGGCTCGGCCTTCGAGCCATTCATCGCCGCCGCCGCCGCCGAGCGTGGCAAGCTGGTCCTGCCCGGCAAGCCCGTGCAGACCGGCCGCCAAATCGGCCCGGCCGAGGTCGAGCGCATCGCCAAACGCTGCGGGATCGACGGACCCTTCCTGCAAACCGAGGACCTTTTCCGGGGCTCCGTGGCCGCCACCCCGCTGGAAATGTCCGTCGGCCTCGCCACCTTGGGAAACCAGGGAAAACGCGCCCGCCCCTACTTGATCCAAAAAATCAAGGACTCCGCAGGAGAGGTCATCTACACCCATAAACCCGTGCTCAGCGCCGCCATATCCGCCCCCGCCGCCACCGATGCCACCAGCGTGCTTGAGAGATCCAATGGCACCCGTTGCTTCACCGGAGCCACCGGTTCCGAGCGGGATGCCTGGACACTGCGCCTCGGTCCCGGCGGAGCCACCGCCATCTGGCTCGGCTTCGACAAGCCCACCGCCATCGCCCGCGAGCCCCGCTTGAAGTCGCTGCTCGACGAGTTCGTCAAGCGATTGGGCAACAAATGAGTTGGTCACGCCCGATTTCCAGCCTATAAATACCCAAAATGAGCGAGCTTGCGAATCCAACCAAAAAAAACCGGGTGAACGTGCGCCGCCCGGATGTCATGGAGCGCGTCTCCGCCGAGGTAGCCATCCATTTCCACTCATCCATCGTGGAAAAACTCCGCGACAACGGCGGAAAAGTCACCGTCGCCAACACCACCGTTCTGCTCGCCGAGCAATTCGGGTTTTGTTACGGCGTGGAGCGCGCCATCGACCTCGCCTACGCCTCACGCAAGGTCTTCCCTGAGAACCGCATCTATCTGATCGGTGAAATCATCCATAACCCCGACGTCAGCCGCCACCTCCGGGAAATGAACATCGTTTCGCTCCCCTGGAAAGAACTCGACTCCAGCTATGACGAGCTCACCGAGGACGACGTGGTCATCGTCCCCGCATTCGGCGCGCCCACGGAATTCATGGACAAGATCGAAGGGAAAGGCTGCTACGTCGTCGACACCACCTGCGGGGACGTCATGAAAGTCTGGCGCAGGGTGCGCGGCTACGCCAAAGACGGCTTCACCTCCATCATCCACGGCAAGTCCAACCACGAGGAAACACGCGCCACCGCCTCACGCGCCCTGGGTGAAAAATCCGAGGGGCACTACCTCATCGTGCTCACCTTGGCGGACGTGGACTACGTCTGTGACTTCCTCCGCCATGGGGGCGACAAGCAGGAATTTCTCACCCGTTTCAAGGATGGCGTGTCCCCCGGCTTCGACCCGGAGCTCCACCTCCGCCAGGTCGGCATCGCCAACCAGACGACCATGCTCAAGAGCGAGACCGAGGAGATCCAAAAACGCATCCGGCAAGCCATCATCGACCGCGACGGCCACGGCGGCGCATTCCAGATGTTCGACACCATTTGTGGTGCCACCCAAGAGCGCCAGGACGCGCTTTTTGAAATGCTGCGCAAGCCCATGGACCTGCTGCTCGTCGTCGGTGGATACAACAGCTCAAACACCGCCCACCTCGTGGAGATCGCCGAGCCCGAGCTGCCGACATTTTTCATCCGCGGCGCATCCTGCATCAAGTCGCTCGAGGAAATCGTGCATTACGACCTCCACCACCATCAGGAAAAAACCTCCGACTATTCACGCCTCTTCTCCGCCGAGCGCCCGGTCACGGTCGGCATCACGGCAGGAGCCTCGTGCCCGAACAATCTCATCGAAGAAACCCTGCTCAAGATCTTCGAGCTCCGCGGCATCGAACGTGGCGCCATTTTCAGCGAGTAGCCCGATTC
>CALMKO010000012.1 GCA_937867415.1 uncultured Verrucomicrobiota bacterium
CGGAAAAATCTTGGCAGATTTGAAACGCGGTGAGTTCACCACCAGACCGGGGAAATGGCAAACGTAACAACAAGCCATGCATCCCAAACCAAACACAAAACCAACACCCCGCAGTTTGCGGCAATCAGGAAAGGACGGTTCATTGTGAGTCGCTCCAAACGCCGCCGTCGCCTAGAAATGCGCAGCTTTGCCGAGGGGGCCGTGGAGCATCCCGCGCAGAGACAGAAAGTCTCCGAGATCAAGCGGACCCTTGCCCTGCTCGATACTCTCCCGAGACCCCATCACCATCACCAGGAGGCGCACACCGTATGAACCCCTCCCGGTTTGTTGCGCTCCATTGCAGCGAGGAGGCCCAGACGCTTCTGGCCAGGCATCCCAACGCATTCCTGCTTCTCTGTCAGATCGCCATGCGCGCCCGGTGGAAGGATTGCCCTATCTCCAAGTTGAAAGCCGGAGAGGCATTTATCGGCGATTGGAAGGAGTGCGGACTGCGTTCAGAAATGGCCTACCGATGCGCCAAGAAAGTGCTGACAAAATGCCACCTTGTAGCGTTCACAGGAACGAACAAGGGAACACGCGCCAGCCTTAGAAATGAAAGCATTTTCAGCCTTACCGCTATCAGTCGCAACGGGCCAGACAACAGACTAGGAAACGAGCCGGGGAACAACCCGGGAACGGACGAACATCGAACAAGCAACGATCCAGTAACGACTATTCACACTGAGCACAAGGAACACCCCGACACCCCGACACAAATTTCAGAGAGGAAACCAGTTCCGCAGGCGTTTTCATTGTTGGAGGAAATTGACTCCAAGACAGACCTCCCGGGGATCGTCGCCCTCTACCCGCGCCGTGAAAATGTGAAGGAAGCCTTGGAGTTTCTAACGGCGAGTATCCGCAAGGGGGCGGAGCCTGAAACGGTGATGGCGGGGACGCGGGCGATTGCGGCGGTAATCCAGCAGCTTCCGAGCGGGGCGCTGAACAGTTATGTCCCAAACGCGGGAACATTTTTCAAAAACGAGCGGTGGCGGGATGACCCGCAGACGTGGCGCCGGAACGCCACGACCAAGAACGGGGCGCAGATGGGGAAACTCGACTTGGGAGGCCGGCGCGCCTCCGAGGTGATCCGGGTGCGTTCATGAACTCTCCAAAACCTACCAGCAGCGAAAGCACCACCAGCATGGAAAATCCAGAAACTACCGAAGCCCAGGAAACGGCAACCAACGTTTGCCAAGGATGCTCCAAGGTATTCACCTACGAACCGATCTTCATCGGTAAGGTGGACTTGGCGCGCGCGCTGGCCACGCACTGCGAAGAGTGCAAGGACGCGGAAGCAGCGGGAGAGGCGCAGGCGGCCAGAGAGAGGTCGTTGATCGAACGGCGCGAGACAGTCCGAAAAACTTTGCCCCCGGCGCTTCTGCCAAAGCATCTCAACCCGCTAGGCACCGACACCGGGCACCCACAATTCAACCTGCCCATGTGGAAGCTCGTCAAACAGTGGCGGCCTGGACCGCAGGGCAATTGGATCAGCCTCATCGGTCCCGCTGGTAGGTGCAAGACGCGGTGCCTCGCCCTGCTCGCAGAGAAAATCATCATGCAGGGAAACCGCCTCGTCTGGACGAGCGCCATGCGACTCTACACTGAGGCGACGTTGAACCTCCGGAGCCGTGAGAGAAACGTTCAAATGTCCGCCCGCGAGCATCTGGCGGAGTGCCTGAATACCCCTTGGCTGGTCATCGATGACCTTGGAAACAACCAGTGGAGCCAGGATTTCGAAAGCCAGCTCTTCACGATCCTCGATCACCGGAAAAACAACTGTCTGCCGATTGCATACAGCAGCAACGCGCAGCCCGAGGAATTCTATCCGTGCATTACCAGCGTGAACCCGGCGGCGCTCATCGGGAGACTGATCGACCGCACCACGCAGTTTGATTTCACCCCTGATCCACAGATTGCTCTGCCTATCCAATGATCCTCTTTCCCCATTTAGCATGAACATTCCAAATTCACCACCCGCCCCATTTTTCCCGGAGGATCGCGCCTGCATCGTGCATCATGTCGACCGCCTCCAGAACCATCTGACGGGGCTTGTTTGCCCGTCTCACGAACCAGGGGTGCGATTTGTCGCGATCCTACAACAGCGCCCAGGTGAGCAAACCAAGTGCGTCTATGGGCCGACACGAACCGAGGAGCGGGCGGCTTTATCCCGGATCATGTCGGGATCTATTCGCACGGGGCTCTTCAGTGAGGCGAGTTCAGACGATTGGCCGCTCTGGCATCTAAAAAAACTACCGCACGCCCACCCATTCAGCCTGCCGGCCCCGAGCCTCGACGATCTGGCGGACACCATAAGCACGGCACACCGCGCAGTTGAATGAAGCCCTACCTTACTCACCACAAAACCAATCCAGCCCATGACCACGAACCGCCAGACTGCCGCCACCAAGAGGAAACTCCTCGCCGAATCTTCGCCCTACCAGTTCGACAACCCGCAGTTCACCGCTGCCATCGAGGCCGCGGCAGCCGCGACGATTGCCGAGGGGGAAGAGAAGCAGCGACTCTATCAAGAAAAGATGGCCGCGGCGGGACCTCATGATTCACCGCCCGCATTCCTTCCGAACTAAGCAACCACGCCACCACAGACCGATGAATTTTCAACCATCCACCCCGCCCATGGATTCCTCCGCCGAGGAACATGCCGAAGTGATCGCACGCGCCGTGAACGCCGAAAACCTGATTTTCAGTTATTTCGCAATCATGAAGGCAGTTCATCGCCGCGAGCTGCAAGGCGACCCACCAACCCTTGCGGGAATAGCGATTGCCACCGGGCAAAGTTATCACGCCGTCCGCCATGTCACCGACCGCACGAATTATCTCGAACGCGTGGACAGGACACCTGTCGGCCTCCGCCTCACTCCCGAAGGCTTAGAAAAACTGGCCCGGGTCTCGAAGCGTCTCGCCAAGTATGCCGCCGAATCCCCGGCCACCTCTCACCAATAATTCACCACCAACAATCAAAATGATCAGAATTTCCGAAGTCCCAAATCTCCAAGCATCCACGGTAAACGCGCCAGACTTGCGCCTTGCTGCCGCTGCCGCCCCTACCGCCGCCCTTGGTTCCTTGGCTCAGTCAATAGGAGGGGTGGGGGACGCTTTCCAAAGCGTGGCGGATCAGACCCAGAAGAATGAAAACGCCCGCATGGAATCCGAGGCTCGGCAGAAACTCGCCGCCGACTATTCCCAATTTCAAATCGACCTGGAGAAAGACCCCGATCCAGAGAGTAGGATTTCAAAGACCAATGCCTTCCTGATGGCCAAGCGCGGGACACCCGACGCGCCGGAGTATTCGCCGCAGGTGAGAGACAGCTTGCGGCAGCACTTCAATTCCTTTGCGGATAAAGCCACCACCCAAGCCGCCCAACAGGCCGCCAGCCTCGCGTTGAAGCGTGTCACGCTTGCTTTGGCGAACGAACTGGACGCCGCCGAGGAAACCGGGAATGTTGAAGGTTTCACAAAGGCCGTAATCACCGGCGAGCAGGCGGGAATCATTCTTCCGGAACAGCGGCAGCGACTGGAGAAAAAATTCAAACGCACCTTGGCTTTCAACAGCGTAGTGAAAAACATCGACGCGGAGCCCATCACCGCCTTGGAAAGCTTGGAGGATCCGGAGTTTCTCAAACAGCACCCGGACCTTGATCCTGATTCGGTTCAACGTCTCCGCAACTATGCCGAGCCGCTCGCCAATCGATCCAAGGCGGAGCTATGGGATGGCGTCCTGAATGCGTCGATCGATGGGAACATCATCACCGCAGAGCAATTGAAGGGACTCGCCGAGGATGGCATGATTTCCCCCGAGCAGCGCGCACAATATCTCTCGACCTATCACGGCCCGGGCAAGCCAGTGTTCGACGCGACGATTTACGAGGACGCATTCAGCGTGATTTCCCGCTACTCGCCAGACCAAGACCCCACCGGCGCGACACTCGCCCAGCTACGCGGCCAGCTCGCCACGCTGCCGCTTCCCGCAGAGTCTCTGAAGGAACTTTCCAAGCGCCTCACCGACCGCGCCACACCGCCAAAGCCAGAGGCGAAGAAACGCCACCGACTCGAAGGGGATTTCCAAGCACGGACCGACCAGCATTTCGAGGAAGGGAAATTCGGGAATTGGTTCAAGTATGATTTCCCCCGCGATGCCGCCGGGAATCAGATCCCAGGGAAGGAACAGACCAAGGTCATCCAGGGCAGCGACTGGAGCAAGGCATTGACCACCAAGCGCCGCTTTCTCGATCAGTGGGAAGCATACCTTCAAAACAGCCCGGAAGGCATCGACCCCACCGAGGCGGAGAAGGTCTATCAATCCATCTTTGAAAAAGTGGTTCTCGATTCAGACGAGGCCCTGCCCACCGGCGGAGCCGTGCCACCGGCACCGCCGGCCGTGGAATTCAACGACATCGACGGCTTACTAGGCACACCCGGCGATCCCCCCGCCACCTCCCGACTTCCCGCGCAGTCATCGACGTTCGGCGGTATCCCGATCCTGCCACCCGGCCGCTTCTACCAGGACGCGAAGGCGACCGTTTTCGGCGGCCCCAATGATCCTGCCGACAATGGCAAGAGCGCGTTCGGCGGCACTACCGGCGCAGGCGGTAAGGAAGGTGTGGCGATTCCTCACGACATTCTCAAGGCCACCTTCCCGGGCAAGGACAAGGCATGGTTCGAGAAGAACGTCAGGGTTGCAGTCCGCACCGCAGACGGACGCAAGGCAGTGATGCCGATTGCAGACCTTGGCACCGCGGAATGGGTTTGGAAAAAGAACGGCAAGCCGACGCTCGACCTCACACCCGGAGCCGTGAAGCAGCTTGGCGGATCCGTGATCTACGACGACGGAGGAAAGATGAGCGGCGTGAAGGGCATCGGAAATCTATCGTTTGCTTTGACTACTGATAATGCAGGCCCCGAGGCCGACCTTTCCCGCATGACATGGGAGGAAGCATCAGCGGCGTGGTTTTCTGATAAAAAACCCCGAGCCCCCGAGCAAATCGCCAGCGGCCTCGCCGCCCTCCGCCACGCGTGGAACTCCGCGCAGCTTACCGACCTCCTCGACCGGAACCCCGACGACAACGCACCGGCCGCCCTGCCACTCGCCAAGCCAGGGGAAACCGAAGTTACCAATCTCAACACCGGGGACCTGTCCCAATACAACGTAGTCCGCTGAACCTCTCAAATCTCACTCATTACATCATGGAACTCATCACACCCACCGCCGAGCCCGTCCCGCCGCCATTCCCGGCACCTGCCGTTACTCCGTTGGAAGTCGCGCTTGGCGACGGCACCAGCATTCCCGAGCAAGCCGCATGGGGAGCCTATCAGGCATTGAAAACCAACGACGCGAAACTTGACCACCCGCTTGCCGATGGCTCAACCCTGCGGAGCCAGGCGAAAGCCTCGCTTGGTTCCTACATCCGGGAAGTGGACGCCGCGCAGCGCCCGCGCTTCCCGACCTATTCGGAACAGGCAAACCGCAGCCGCCGGACCTATCACCGGAAGCTGTTCACCAAGCCCTTGGCCGAGGTGCTCGACCCGGAATCCTTCGCCACGCTGGAAACCCGCGCCAAGACTTCGCTCGATCCAGACCGCTACCGCTCACGGCAGGTGCTGAAATCCTATTTGTCAGATCTCTACGGCCAGCCGATCCCATCCGACAGCTACGACCACGCACGCGACAACTTCGCCCGGAAAAATCTCGGGATGACAGGTGACACCTCAGACAAGGCGGTTTTCGCCCAGCTCCAGAAAACCCACACCGACGAGATCACCACAGAAAAGACCATGGCCGAGGCCACCGGGAATCTATTCGTGAGCACGTTGGAAGGTATCGCTGGCCGTTCCGTCTATCCTGAAACGTTCATGGGCGGAGATGCAGGCACACCGCGCCGCAGTCCCCAAGCGCCAACCGTGGACGCCAAGGCGGAATGGCAGCGCATCGCGCCCACAATCCCCGAGGCACTCCGCCCACAGGCCGAGGAACAGTTTCTCCGCACGCACCGCGAGGCCCGCCGCCTCGCCGTCAAGATCCGCCCGGCTGTCGATCATCTGGAATCGCTTTTCGCATCGAAGGCGAACACACCCGGCGGGGAAAATCTGTTTTCCGAGGAAATGGCGCTGGCCTTCGATTCACTCCCTGACAATCCAACAGAACGGGACGCCGTTCTTGGCTCGCTTGCTCGCCGTCTCAAGTCATGGCCGCAAGATCAACGCAGCGTCGTTGGACGGGTATTCGGTGAAGGGATCACACGGGGCACGTTTCGCGGTGCGCGTGGCGTTTCCGATGCGTTTACCACACTTTCCGCCACCGCTGCCGCCGATGCTACCAGCGCCTTCGGAATTAACAACGACCCCGACAAGCCGTCTCTTGCCTACATGAAGCGCTCCGAGGGTATTCGACAGCTCGAAGCCCTGTTCTATGGTGAAGGCGACACGCTCAGACGAGCAGGAGATTCTTTTATCGGTGGCGGTATCGTCTCAGCGTCCCAAAGTCTTTACACCATCCCGCTTTCACTTTCCGGCACCGGCGGCATCATGATCCTTGCCGCGTCATTCGGTGGCAACCGCTATCAGGAAGCCCGCATGACCCAACCGGACGCCGACAAGCGCCTTCAATTCAACGCCGCCATGGTTTCAGGCGCGGCGGAATCTCTGATCGAAACCGGGATGAACACCATCGGCTTGAAATACCTCAAGGGAACCATGCCCAGCTTTGCCGGGATACTCAACCGGGCAAAGATCACCGCCCCCTTGACCCGTGCCGGGCTTGGATTCGCCGAGGGGGCAGTGGGCACCGCCGCTGCCGAGTTTTTTGAGGAAGGCGCACAGGAAGCCATGAACCGATTCAGTCAGGACTTGGCCAGCAACCTCAGCGGGATTGATCCGCAGACCGATTGGGCGGCCACCCTTGGCGCATGGACAGGACGCCAGAAGGACGCGGATGGAAAATGGAAGTGGGAACTTGGCCCCGAGCAGCTCGAAACCATTGCCGCCGTCTTGCCGTTCGCTTTCGTCGGTGGCGCCGGAGCATCATTCAAACATTTCCACTACGGCGACCGCCTCCGCAAGAACAAGGCAGCGCTCCGCATGGTGGGAGTTTCCGAGGAGAGAATTGACGCCATCACCAGCGCCTTGGACGTGGAGCAAGCAGACGTGGAGATGAAAGCAGCGTTCACCGAGGGACTCGACTTGAAGAAGGCAGCAGCCCAGCGGGAAGCATTCCTTTCGACCATGGGCGAAGTCCAAAGACTCACCGAGGCCGCAGGCTTTCCAATGCTCACGCAGACAGAAAACGACTTCGACGGAAGCATCTCGTTTCTTCTCGCCCTACCCGGCACGGCCAGCCAGACCTTTGCCACTCAGGATGAAGCCTTCGAAGCGTGGCGGGGATGGGCCAGCGAGCAGCAGACCAGCAGCATGGAGACCCTGCTTGCCGCTTCCACACAAGACGCGGTGCAGTTTCTCACCGGTGAAGGACAGCTTGCCGAAAACCAGCGCATTGAGTCCCTGAATTCAGACCTCACCCCGGATGAGAACGTGAAGCGGGGAGGGGAGACCAAGGAACAGATGCGGGCACGCTTGGAAATCTTCGCACTTCAGGAAGGTCTATCGATGGAGCAAGTGGCAGATCTTGCGAAATCCGGCCGCCTCAACATCCGCGCCCGCGCCTTTGCCGAGGAGAGCACGGCGGGAGTGTTCCGCGCCACCGTGCAGCTCTTCCGTGGAGCCTCGCCGCTCGATGTGGCCGAGGACGTTTCCGAAAACACCTGGAGGCTTGCACGCCGCGAAGGATGGATTTCCGACGCGGATCTTGTCAGCCACCTCCGCAGCCTGGAGGCCGCGACCGGGCAGGCGTATCTCCGCCCCGGTCTCACCGCCGAGACCGCCACGGAAGGCGATTACCTCGAAGGCCTTTCGAAAGTCTCCAAGGAATACCTGCTAGGCAACATCCAGAACGAGAGCTTGCCGGAAACCCTCCGCCGGTGGCTGGAAATGATTCTCGCCCTCGCCGCATACACGTTAGAAAACGCCCGCCTCATCACTCGATCCAATAATCTGATGGATGCAGTGAAAGCCGGGAAGGTCGATCAAGGATTCCTCGACATCGTTGCCGATAGTGTTGGCTTAAACGAGGACGCCCGCCTTTCCCGCATTGAGAAAGCCTATGAAGAACAGCTTGCCGCCGAGGCCATGGGCGGATTCCCAGAAATCTCCGACCAGTTGCGCGGGAAGCTGCCACACCCGGACACCTTAGCGCTTGAGAACGATCCGCTTGCCGGAAATCTCCGCCGGATATGGGATTCAATGAAGAAGATCACCCGCCGAAAGACGAAGGCAGGAAGCCAGGTGATCAACAGCCAGACCGCTGACAGTTTCTTTCTCCCGCGCGGCACCTCCGCCAAGCTCGATCAGATCCGCGAGAGCATGAACGAAATCGGGTTTTCGTTTGAAACGCCCGCCGAGATGATCGAAGGGCTTGAGCTTTCCCTCCTCTACAACAAACCGCAGTTCGGAACCCGCATGGAATCCATGGAGGGGGAATGGAGCCAGACGGGACAAGCGTCTTATGCCCTATCCGCCGCCGGGCTTGGTTCACTTGAGGGAGCGATTGCCGCGAAGATCAACGCCGGACCCAAAGAGCGCGCCGCGCTTTACTCGACACTCCGCGACCGCCTCGCAGGCGTCTTGCAGCGTTTTGAAGATTCACGCAATGGAGTCGGTCCCTTCGCCCGCAAGCCCTCTGACGATCCCGCCGTGATTGAACAGCGGCGCATTCGCGAGACGCTCGCAGAAGTCCGCGCCATTTTCTCCGCATTCCCTCCCGAGGTGCGAGGCCGTCTCAACATTCCCACCGACGACATCCTTGCCGCAGAGACCGACCGCGCCCGAGTGAACCTGATCAAGCGGGCGATCAACTCCGCCGACGAGGTGCTCGAGAATTACTTGGTGAACGAATACACCGAGGCCTTTGACAGGCTGATGGATATGGCCCGCCCCAACGTCTCCGCTTCCAGGCAAGGCAAGGGCAAGCTCACCCCGTTGACTCAGCGGATGATTGCCAAAATCGACGCCGTGATTCATCTCAGCCCGTCACAGTTCGCCGTGGAGTCGATCAAGGCTGACGCCGGAGTTTCCGCAGCCCAAGAAGCCAGCGACCAAGCGGAACCCGATACCGAGGACGCCAGAGAAAAAGGAGAGGCACTCACCGAGGCCACCACCGACGCAGCAATCCTTTCGACGTTTGGAGCATTCGCGAACCGCAGCGCCCTTGAAATGGAATCCGCATTTTCTCAGCTCGAAGCCATCTACTCCACCGGACGTTTCCAGCGCCGGACCTTGGACGAAGCCCAGCAAGCAGAGCGCCAAGCAATGAAGCGCGAAGTCATGACATCACTTGGATTCTCGCAAGGAATCGGCCAGGCGAAGCACTCGACCCGCACCGACGCCAGCAAGCGCCGAATCCTCGACTTGCTCGAAGGCTACCGGCTCGAACACTCATCCTTTCATCAGGTCATGCAGTGGTTCTTTCCAAAGTCCGCCACCGCTCAGGAAATCATGGAACGCGCCCGCAGGGCAGACCGCGCCACCGTCCGCCGCAAGATCAACGCCCGCAAGGATTGGGAAGCATGGGCGGCCGCCGCTTTTGGCATCACTTCCAGCCGCCCCCGCGCTCGAATCAACCGCATCGTTGCCGAGCTTTCCCGGCGCAAGGATACCGGCCTTGTGATCCGCGAAGGAATCAAGACCGCCACCGAGAAACTGACACCAGAGCAGGCCCGCGCCATTCTCGAACCCGGCAGCAAGATCAAGACCGGATGGGAAAAGGACCGCGTGGCAATGCAGTCACTTGCAAACGCCTTGCGTGATTTCAACATGCTCCCAGAAAAGGACCGCAACCGCCGGCAGTTCATCCGCTTTGACCGGGTGACTTCCCGCGGTGAGGCCTCATCACTCATCCTTTCCGAACTGGAGGCGCTCTATTACCTCCAACTTGCAGGCCAGCCCGAATATCTCCCCAGCCTGGACAAGCACGGATTCACCGCCGACGTTCTCGCCCAGCTCGAAGCCAGCCTTGACCCACGCGCCGAGCAGATCGGCGGCTTTCTCCGTCAGCGATACGCAGAAGATTATGAAGACATCAACCCGGTGCATCAACGGCTTTTCGGCTTGGACATGCCACAGGTGAAAAACTACGCGCCCGGCATCTTTGAACACATGGACGCGAAAGCCACGGCGGGCGGACTCGATACGAGCGGAACTCAGACAACCGGTGTCAACGCCATGGCCGCCGGATTCACCAAGAACCGACAAGCCCACATGGCCCGCCCCCGCCAGACCAACGCGCTTGCCGCCTATTGGGCACACACCGAGGCAACCACCTACTTTGTGGAATGGGCGGAGCTCATGCGCGACATGCGGGCAGTCTTCCGGGCGCCGGAAGTCCGCCGCACCGTTGAAGGCATCTACGGAAGCCGCGCTGCATCCGTGCTTTCCACTTGGCTGGACGCACTGGAGACGGACGGAAACCTTTCAGCCACCAACCTGCTTGCCGCCTCAGAGCTCACCGCCAACACGCTGGCCGCACAATCGGCCATAGGCCTGACCCTGAACATTGGAACGCTCTTCAAGCAATTCTCCGCAGCCACCGGCGCACTTGCCTTGCTGCCGTTCAAGAAGTTTGCCCCGGCATTCGTCCGCGCACTCAGGAACCCGGCGAACGTGAAAAATATCTGGGATCAAGAAATGATCCGCCAGCGACTTGAACAAGGTTTCTCCCCCGAGGATAAGCGCATCCTTGACGCTGGCCGCATGTCCCCAAGCATGGTCATGGACCTCTTGAATGATGGACGCTTGCCCATCGCCTACGTGGACGCCGCCATGACCACCATCACCGGAGCAATCGCCTACCAGTCTGGACTTGCTGACGCCAAAGCCGCCGGCCTGAAGGGTGCACAGGCCGAGGAGTTCGCCCTCAGCACTGCCGAGCGAATTCTTGTGCAATACGCCCAGCCAGCGACCACCCAAGACAAGAGCCTGTTCGAACTCAATGCCAAGGGCATGGCCAGAGCCCTGATCATGTTCAAGAGTGATCCCCGTCAGAAGCTGGCGATTTCCGCACAGGCCTTGCAACTCGCCTTGCGTGGCGACATCACCGCGCCGGAAGCAATCCGCCGGATCACCGTTTCATGGGCGCTCTATGGCATCCTTGGAACTGCTGGCAGTTCTTTGTTTATGTCGATGTTCCGAGACGACGCTGACGACGACTGGAATATCGAAGACTTCCTCGCCGCCGCCATTGCTGGCCCCATCGCCGGGCTTGGCTGGTTTGGTTCAGGCCTTGAATACATCATCCGCGCCAGCATCGGCACGCGGGCATTTACAAACAGCGCCAACCCCATCGACAACGCCGCCGCAAACCTGCTTGGCGGGCGACTGCTTAAAATCGCCCAGCTTTACCGCGATGATCAGCCGATCACGTTTGACGATGTGCTTGGAGCGGCCAAGGCGGATTCCTCCGCATTCGCCTTGCTGGCCGGTTCCATCGATCCACGCCTTGCGATTGTCCCGGTAGCACTCCGCGCCGCCGGGGATGCCGTGGGAATCACACGCAACGGCCTTGATTTGATCATGGGCGACAAGGACGAGGACGAAGCCGACATCATCGGCCAGGCTAAGGAGGAAGCGAAGAAGCAGGCCGCCGCCGCCAAGGACACCCGCAAGGACGATTGGCGCGACTTCTCCAGGCTGGATCCGCTCGCCCAGGACAAGCGCCTTGCCGAGTTGCGCACGACCAACCCCGCCCTTGCCCGGACACTCTCCAACAAGCGGGACACCGTGCAACTCTCCCAAAACGAGCGGGACCTCAAGGCGCTGCCGAAGGAACTCCGCGAAGCCACCGCCCGCCAGATCCTCGACGCACTGCCACCTGCGGAGCGCCCCGCCCGAGAATCCCGTTTCCGCTCGCTTGAAATCCTCACCACGCCTCCCACACCATGAGCCAACCCGCCCCGATCCCACTACCCCGCGACGCTCGCCTTCAACGCTACGCGGACGGCATCCTCGAAGGGCTCGAAGGATGGGACGCCTACAAGCGCGCATTTCCCGAGTGCCGGACCAAGCAGAGCGCCCACACCGGGCACAAGCGCGCCAACAAAAGGCCGGACGTGAAAGCCTACATGCGGGCAGTTCGACAACACCGCGCCGAGGAAATGGTTCTCAGCCTGCGTGCCAAGCGGGAATTCCTATGCCGCATTGTCACCACGCCCTTGACCTCCATCGACCTCGACAGCCCTACCCGCAAAGACCACGACTTACTGAAAAGGTTCAAGCGGACCGCCACGGAAGCGGGCGAGTCAGTGGATATCGAGAAGCTAGATGCACTGAAAGCGATCGATCTCGACAACAAACTTTCTGGCGATGGTGAAAACGACAATGCCATTCAAGCCCTCGCCGCCGCGATTGCCGGACTTGGCCCATTTGGTCCCGTGCCCCAAGGGGCAGATCGGATGTGAAGCCAAGCGCAGATGGGGACGAAATAGGGACACCCCCGGAAGTTTCAAACCTCAGCATTTCTCAGCATTTTCTCCTGCCCAGCTCACCGCCACCTACTTTTCAAACATTAACATTTTTTAACATTTTTCAACATTCGGCGAGGAATGCCGTCAGCAAAAAGGCCCTAGAACTCCAACTTTTTCCGACAAATTCAGGCACTCTCAGGGTTTCGCCTCCTTCCCGCCCGCTGGCTTTCCCGCTTCATCCGGCGGCCCCGCTTTCGTTTCGATGAACAAAGCAGCCGCTTCGCGCTGCCAGCCCTGCGGCTCTTTCTTTCCCGCCCGCCACTCTGCCACGGTCGAATTAGGCACCCCAAGGCGGGTGATATCCACCATCCGCCACCGCCTCACGAAGTCCTTCCACGTCATGAGCGAAGCATTTCGGAAATATACGCCCAGCGCAAGTTTCATCTTGCCTTCTATACGCCCAGCGTATAAAAGGAATCCGTAATGAGCGCCAACTCCACCACTCCCCAAGCTCTTGGACTCGATCCAAAGGCCCTTGTTTTCGCCGCATTCAGCACGCCGCGCACACCGCGCAGCCCGGAATACAAGGCCGGGGCACTCGCCTTGCTCCGCTTCAAGTGCGGACTGGCCGAGCGTTGCGAAGAATGCCCGCACCCGCACGGCACCGCCGCCGCTGATGCGTGGTATTCCGGACTTTCCGAAGGGCACAGCATTTTTCGCCAAGCGACGCAGCCAGCCTAAACACTCTCCAACAAACCACCAACACCGACCCCATGAACACAACCATTGCCAGCAAGGCCACCACCACCATCAAACTCGACGCCGCACTTGTCGAAAAGATCCGCGCAAGTCTCCGCGCCGTCCGCAGAAACCAGACCCTCGAGGAATTCATTGAGGGAATGTTCGCAGACATGCTTGAACCGAATTCCGGCCTATTTGAAAGCCTGATCGAAAATGAGAAACACCGGGAACAGATTGAGGGGAAACTTGACCGCATCCGGCGGGGCGACTTTCGCTTTGTCCGCAACACCGAGAAAGGCGG
>CALMKO010000013.1 GCA_937867415.1 uncultured Verrucomicrobiota bacterium
TTGATAGGGACGCGCTTCGATGATGGCGATGGCGGTCTTTTCTCCGATGTCGGGCAAGGTCATCAGCTCGTCGCGGGCGGCGTGGTTGATGTCGATGGGTTTCCCTTCTAGTGCTTGTTGGGAGCCTTTCGCGGTTTCGAGCTCGGCGATTTCATCACGGGCTTCCTTGCGGATTCTGGGGAGTTTTTCCCAATCGGTCTTGGCCCACGCGCCACGTCCGGCGCGGGCTGCGGTGAGCTCAAGGTCTGCGAGCTGCTCTTTCCATTCCCTTCCTGCGGTCCCGTCCGGCAGCTGGCGGATCACCCCGAAGGCACGTGCGAGGCCTTGGGACACCAACCAGGAGGAGAGGTTCTTCCCATCCGCCGTTTCGACGAAGCCATAGACGCGCGCGAATCGTCCATCACCCCGACCATCGGCAAAGGTGGTATAAATCGTGAATGGTTTGGTGAGCATTTTCGCCGTTTCTATTCTGGCAGCTTCGCCGAAGCTTTTTGCGAGCAGAATGTCGTCGATGCCGAAGTAGCGCCTTTGATCGAGGAGGCGCCTGGCGTTGGAGTCGTCGCCATTGATGTGAATTTCCATGCAGTCGGCCCCGTAGAGTCGGATCGTTTGTTCCCGGCCATCGGGGAGTCGCACCGGGAAGCTGTCGCCGTCTGCCCATGAGGCCTCAACGAGGGTGCAGTCGGAAAACTTCTGAAGTGCCTGTGCGGTGCAGCACGATATGCTGGCGGCGAGGGCGCAGAGGATGTGGCGAATCATGGGAGAAGCCTAGCACGGCCCGTGAGTTTCCACAAGCGGGGGCCTAGTGTGATCGCTGCGATAAAAAGCCCTGCCGCCAGCCCCCACCAGACGCCGACCGCTCCCATTTCAAGCCTCAGGCCGAGTCCCGCGCCGACGGGAAGTCCGATGATCCAATAGGCTAGAAATCCGATCAGCGCAGGGACTCGCGCGTCCTGAAGCCCGCGTAGCAGGCTGGACGAAGCGACTTGCAAGCTATCGAACAATTGAAAAATCCCGACAATGACCAGCATGGAAGCCGTGAGAGTGATGACCTCGGGTGCCTGGATGAACCATGATGCGAGGATGCGCCCGAAAACCAAAAACACCCCGGCAGCCAGCATGGAATAGAATGCCGCGAGAATCCACCCGGAGATGACGATGGGGCGAAGTCTCGTGGATTCCCCCGCACCGTGAGCCTCACCGATTCTCACCGTGAGGGCCATGGAAAGTCCGAGTGGGATCATGAAAGCCGTGCCCGCCAGCGTGATGGCGATCTGATGTGCGGCCATGGCATTGGGGCCGAAGCGTCCCATCATCAATCCGGCGAGTGAAAATGCCATGACTTCGAGAGCCATCTGGATGCTTGCGGGAAAGCCCACTGCAAGCAGGCGTTTGATGTCGCCGAAGTCAGGTTTGCGGAACCAGCGGTAGGGGATCCATTCCCTGAGTCCTTTGGCCCGCAGCAGCCAGACGAACATCGCCACCAGGATGATGCACCGTGAGATCAAGGTGGCCCAGGCGGCGCCTTCGAATCCCAAGGCCGGGCAGCCGAGTTTGCCATGAATCATCACCCAGTTGAGTAAGACATTCAGCGCGACTCCACCGAGGAAAATCCAGAATGGCGGCCACGGGCGGTTGAGCGCATCAGCATGATTTTTCAGGGCCATCGCCGCGAGAGCGGGGATCAGGGACAGCATCACGATCCGGAAAAACACGGTTGCCCGCGCGGCCACTTCGGGCGGTTGGCCGAAGCGGTCGAGATTCAGCGAGACGATCCACGAAATCCCGAACACCAGTAAACCAAGTGCCGCTGACAGATAGAGCCCGTGGCGGCAGCTTCCCCTAGCAGCTTGGGTGTCGTCCGCGCCGCGTGAGTTCGAGGTCATCACCGAGATTCCCGTGAGCAGGCCGATCCCGAAGACCAAGGGGATGTGAAACAGCGAGTTGATGAACGTGAGCGCCGCGAGTTCCGTGACTCCCAAGTGGCCGACCATGACCGTGTCCGCCACGCCTAACAACATTTGGCTGAGCTGCCCGATCATCAGCGGCAGTGCCAGACGCAGGGTGAGGCGGGATTCGTGAAACAGGTGCATGCGCGCGTGGTGGGTTTGGATCGAGTGTCGCTGCGGCGGTGGTGCCGGAGGACGTTTCGTAAACCGGGAGTGGCTGTTTGCTAGGCCTGTGCGAGTGCCTCTTCGAAAGCGGCAATCACGGTCTCAAGCGGCTCAAGCCCGCAGGAGACACGCAGGAGGAAAGGAGACACGCCGCAACCCTCGGCCCACTCGAGTTCGTGGTAGTGTGCGAGTTGGGTATAGGGGCAGGCCATCGTGAAGGATGTGCCAAAACTCGGCCCCTTGGAGACGCGCAAGGCATCATAGACCTTGGGGGTCTTCTTGACGTTTTTCAGCACGAATGAAAGCAATCCGCCGTAGCCGCCGCCCTTGCGCATGATCGCCTCGTAGTTTTCCCGATGGGTGAGCGAGGGATGCCAGACTTCTGCGACCGCCGGGTGCGCTGCAAGCCAGGCGGCGAGCGCCTGACCGGAAGCATTCACGGTTTTCATACGCTTGGAGTATCCCTTGAGGTTGGAAAGCAGGACCTCGGCGTCGGCGATGTAAAGCGGGGCGCATTCGCTGGCATCCTCCTGGAGCGAGGCGCGCAGGGCGCTGGCTACGGGCGAATCCGCGCGGATGGACGCCATGCCTGCCATCACATCTCCTTCGCCAGATATCCATTTGGTAAGGCTTCCCGTCACCACATCCGCGAAGCGCAGTGCCTGGACGTTGTGAGGACCTGCAGCGGAGTCGTCGATGATGAATGGTGTCCCGCTGTCTTCGCAGGCTTTGGAGACGCGGTGGAGATCGACGGTGCGCAGCAGTGGGTTGCTTGGGACCTCCGTGAAGACTCCCGCAAACTCACCCTGGCGGATGCGCATGAGCGCCTCATCGAACGACTCGCCGGTGGCTTCATTCAGATAGACCACTCCGTGGCCGAAGTGTTCCTGCACTTTCAAGCTGTCCACGTAGGGAAACTCTAACTGAAGGGTTTTTTTTCCTTCGAGCATTCCGGGCAGCGCGCGTAGGACGGCGGTGACTGCGGCCATGCCACTGCTGAAAATGAAGGTGTTGTCCGGCGTGGCACCGCTGATCTTCGAGAGGGCTCGCGAGATCAGGTGTGATTTGGTGCCGCTGCGTAGTTTTCCTTCCAGAAAATCTTGGGCTTGGCGGCTGCTGACGATTTCACCGCTGAAGCGCCAGTAGAAATCCGCCTCCTGCTTGGCCTTGGTGGGAACGACCAACACCTGCAAGCCGTGGAAGCTGGTGATCCGTATGGCCGTCTTGGCGCGACGTTCCACCCAGCGGTGGGCACGCTGCACCGAGGCACGGGTCGGTAGTACGATGATCTCCTCCTGCGCCGTGGCGACTTCCGCTTTGGCATTGGCAAAAAGCCGCTCGACCACCGGGTGTTTGAAGAACCGGGGATAGCCGGTGCGCATGCGCTTGAGGATCTTGGGACGGCCCTCCTCATAGCCGATGATGGAGTTCCATGTCGGCAAGCAAACCGAGCACGCATGAGGAGAATCTGGAAGCGGCAGCCCCAGATCCACTTCCTGCCATGCCGGGTTGGCTTCTAGGTCACGCATCACGCCCCTCCATGGCTCGCCTGTGGACTTTGGGCAAGTCGGATTCGCTCCAAAGATCGAACATTTCCAAGCTCGTCACCTCAGGTCCTTGAAGTTCCGACGTTTGGCGCGGATCGCCGGTGATTATTTTTTGATGTCGATCATCGCCCGCTTGCGCTTGGACTCGATCCAGCGGTCGTATTGATGGGACGTTTTTTTCTTCCGGACGCGCTCCTCGACCATTTCGCGGACCCTGTCATCAAGTGGGGGGGGTGGCCCAAGCACGATTTTGGTGGGCTTGACCAAGGTGAATCCCTGGGGATCCATCATCGGGCCGACCACCTTTCCGACGGGTGAGTCGAAAAGGATGGCTGCAAATTCAGGGGATAGGTCGGTGCGGGGCACGTCATTCTGCATACCGCCGGTTTCCGCATAAGCGTCTTTGGAATGGATCTTGGCAAGTTCCGTGAAGTCTTTTCCCTCGGCCAACTGCTTGGCCAGTTCCTCGGCCAGAGAGAGCTGGACGTCAGGCGTGACAAGAGGGTTTTCCGGGTCTGAGGAGGGAATGAAAATCTTCTGGAATGAAATCACATCCTTCGAGACGTCGCGGAGGTTGTTTTTAATCTCGTTGTACTCTTTCTGCACCTCGTTCGGCAGGGGGGGCGGCGCATCGGCGAACTGTTGGGCGCGCATGCTTTGCACGACCATCTTTTCCTTGGTCATGGCACGGTAGCCTTCCATGGTGAGGCGGTTGCGCTTGAGTTCTTCGCGGAACTTCGACTCGTCGCCGTTGTAGAGCTCGCGGATTTGCCGTTTCACCTCGTCGTCGATCAAGTTGGGCTTGATGTAGGCTCCCAACTGCTTGAATTCATCAAGGATGATCTGACGGTCCACCAATTCCTGGATGATGTTGTTCTTCGCCTCGTTGAGCTTGGTCTCAAACTGGGGACCACGCCGTGGGTATTGGGCGGAAAGCTGACCAAAGACAGGGGCCAGCATGAATGAGATCTGGTTGTTGGTAATGACATGGCCGTTCACCTTTCCGGCGATCCCATTGACTTCCACCGGACCGCTCGGGCGCGGCGGCGGGGCGGGCTGTTCGCGCAGCGGCGGGGGCTCCTGTGCGGAGGTGGTGGGAAATAACGTCACCGTGCCTAGGATGGCCAAGGGCAGTGCGAAGCGCGAAGTCATGGAGCTCATTGGTGGAATCAAAAATTTTGCAGGAGAGTGACTGCTTCGCAGAGCTTCCCCTGTGGACTCGCAGATTGCAAGCGGGGAAACTTCCTACCTTCCAGCAGGATGTAGTCGCCGTTGCGGTGAAGCATCAGGCGCTGGGCCTGGATTTCCACGGAGGCGATTCCCTCCGCTGCCGCAAGTGCCTTAATCCTAGTGATTTCAATGAGTCGTAACGCTGGATCGGGAATCCTACCGAAACGGTCGCGCCAGGATTTTTCGAGGGCGACGAGTGCCCTTTCGGTCCCGGCTTCGGAAATTTCCCGGTAGGCGGTGATCCTGGTTTTGGTCTCCTCCAGCCAGGATGCGGGCAGGTAGGCCGGCAAGATCTGCTTCGGGTCAGCCCGCGCGAAGGCGGTCTCGCTGAAACAAATAAAGTCGGCCTTGAACGTCGTCTCTCCGCGCGGCGCATCCTTACGGCCCTTGAGCCGGTCCACGGATTGCCGCAAGAGCTGGCAGTAAAGCTCGAACCCGATTTGCGAGATGTGTCCGGATTGCTTGGTACCAAGTAAATTTCCAGCGCCACGGATTTCCAGATCCTTCATGGCGATCTTGAAGCCGGATCCCAGCGCGGTGTATTCCTTGATCGCATTGATTCGCTTGCGCGCGTCCCCCACGGTCATCATGTCGCGCGGCAACAGGAGGATGGCGTAGGCCTTCTCCCCAGCCCGGCCGACACGGCCTCGGAGTTGATAAAGATCGGCAAGCCCGAAGCGGTCGGCGCGGTCGATCAGGATGGTGTTCGCATTCGGGATATCAATCCCGGTCTCGATGATGGTCGTGGCTAACAGAACATCTGCCTCGCCTTTGACAAACGCGTGCATGACCACTTCCAAGTCGTCCTTGTCCATTTGCCCATGTCCGATGAGCACCTTGGCCTCGGGCACGAGCTCGCGGATTTTCGACGCCATTTGATCGATGCTCTTCACCCGATTGTGCAGGAAAAACGTCTGCCCGCCGCGTTTCATCTCCCGGCGGATGGCATCACGGATCACGCGTTCATCATAGGCGCAGACGGTGGTGGAGACCGGGACCCGGTTCGGCGGCGGGGTGTCGATGGTGGACATGTCACGGGCTCCCATCAGCGCCATGTAGAGTGTCCGCGGAATCGGCGTTGCTGAAAGTGTTAGGACATCCACCTGGCGGAAGAGTTGTTTGAACTTTTCCTTGTGAGCGACGCCGAACCGCTGCTCTTCATCCACCACCACAAGGCCGAGGTTTTTGAAAGTCACGTCACCCGATACCAAGCGGTGCGTGCCGATCACCAGATCCACCGAGCCATCGGCCACGCCGGCGATGGTGTCGCGGATTTCGCCCGCCGTGCGGAAGCGGTTGAGTAGATCGATGCGGATGGGGTAATCCGACATGCGCTCGCGGAAAGTCCGCCAGTGTTGCTCGGCAAGCACGGTGGTCGGCACGAGGATGGCAACCTGCTTGCCGCTGGTGATGGCCTTGAAGGCCGCGCGGATGGCCACCTCGGTTTTCCCAAATCCGACATCACCGCAGATGAGGCGGTCCATCGGCCGGGTCGATTCCAGATCGAGCTTGGTTTCGTCGATCGCCCGCCGCTGATCGGTGGTCTCGGTGAAGTGGAATGAGCGCTCGAACTCCCACATCCAGCGACTATCCGGGGGGTGGGCGAAGCCTTCCTCGGATTGGCGCTCGGCTTGGACCCGGAGCAGCTGCGCGGCATAATCGAGAATCGACTTCTCCGCCGCCTTGCGGGCGGTTTTCCATGCCGTGCCGCCGAGTTTATTGAGTTCGGGCGTCTTGCCACCGAGTCCCACGTATTTCCCGACGAGGTGGGCTTGTTCAAGCGGCACCCCTAACAAAACACCGTCTCGATACTCCAGCACCAGCTCATCGCCTTCATCCCCTTGCTGGATGCCCTTGAAGCGTCCGATGCCGTATTCGTAGTGGACCACCAGATCGCCCTCTTCCATCTCGTCGATGGTGGCGCGGGCACGGGCGCTGCGGGCCTTCTCCAACAAAGATCGCCGGGGGCCGCCGGGCGTCCGGTAGCGCCCGAAAAGCTCGGAGGAGGAAAGCACCGCCAACTTTGAAATCGGGACGGTGAATCCTGCTAACAACTCGCCGCGAATCGGAATCAGCCCGAGGTCGCGCTCGAGGTTTTTACCCGCCAGCTCGGCGAAGCGTTCCTCCTCGCCCTTGTTCCCGAAGACCATGGCGATGTCCCAGCCGTCGCGTTTCCAATCATTCACCTGCCGGAAAAACTGATCCCGGCGCGTTTCTTCCAGCACGAAATCCCCCGCCTCGAAGGTCCCGAGCGGGCTGCCGTAACAAGCGAGGGTGAAATCTTCCTCACGGTTGAACTCGGCGGCCCCATCCATGATCCGGACGTCGGGTTTTTCGATGGCGGCGTTGAAAGAGATCACGAGGTCCGCCTCGCGGCGGTAGTCGGCCACACTTGCTTCGGAAGTGGGCTCCGCCAGCAGCAGATCGGACTCTAGCAGCTTGCTGGTGGATGCCTGGGAATCCAGATCGAACTCGCGGATGGATTCCAAATCCTTGTCGAAAAATTCCAAGCGCAGCGGCTTGGCTGCTTGCCAAGCAAAGAGATCGAGAATGCCACCGCGGACGGCAAACTGGCCCCGGCTCGTGACAGTGGGGACGCGTTCGTAGCCATGTTCTGCTAGGGATTTGGCGAGCTCAAGCGGGTCCAGCGCGGTGCCGGGCTTGAGAGGTGTGCGGCTCGCCCGCAGCGCCTTGGGGGAGGGGGCCTTGCCGGAAAACGCGTCGCTCCCGCAAATGATCGCGCAGGATTCCGATCGGGCAAGGATTTCCAAAATCGAGAACCACTCGGCGGCGGATTCGGGATCAGCGATGCTTCCGTCGCCGGTTTCCACGGGGCCCTCGGGAAGCACCAGGCCTTGGATCCCCCAGAGCTCAAGCTCGGATGCGAGACGTTCCCGGTGGCGTGGTAGATCAGCCACAAGCCACAGACGGTTCTTTTTCCGGTCCCTCGCGGCGAGGGCGACGACGGCGGCGATAAAGGCGTGGGCAGCTTCCGCCGAGTGATCGAGCACGACCTCGCGGACGCCTTTGGCCAGAGGGGCCAGACGTGTTGCGAATTCAGGCTGGGTAACGGCGCGCCGAAGCCAGCCGTGGGTGAGCTCGTCCTTATGGGACACGCCGGGGACAGTGAGGTAGATCCGCGAAACCGCAAGCCCTGAGCGACACTTCATGAGCGTTTCCGGCTGGCCAAGTGCTGCATTGGGTGTTTTTTCACGCTGCCTTCATCATCGTTTCACAGAACCAAGGGATGGATCGGCGCATGGCAACCATCCATCCGATCATCGCTGCGGGTTTGATTTCGTTCATCACCCACCTCCATGGCCAGGAGCTTGACCGTGCCGAGGTCCGCATCCCTTACGCCGAACTCAAGCAACTGCTCGCCAGGGCCGAGCCCACCGTGACGCCTCCCAAACAGAAGCCCGCGCTGCTTTCCCTGCGGCTCCGCTTGGCGATGGATGGCCCGCGCCCCGTCATGGAGGCCACGTTTCGCACCGTGGGATTCCACGATGAGGTGGCAGTCATCCCCTTGATCGGTGGAGCTGTTTCACTTGATTCGCAAAGCCCGGAAAATGCGGTGATTCTTGCTGAAGATGCCACGCTTTGCCTGGCAAGTGACACGACGGGCACGCGTGCCCTCCAGCTCCGGCTCCTGCCTATTCTCGGTCCCGGCGGCTTCACCATCTCCATTCCGCCTTGCCCATCGGTGATCTTCGAAACGGGTGACTTGCCCGATGGGCAGTCGGTGGTTCTTCGTTCGGAAGCCATCGAAGAAACGCTCGCCGCCGGTCAAATACGCCCCCTGCCAAGCTCCGGAGTGAACCTTGCCATCCGGCTGCTCGATGACCGGGAAACCCGCGAAGCCATGCGCCCACCGACGCCATCCTCCTGGACGTGGCAAAATCAGGTGCTGGTGATCCCCGCCGAGAGTGATCTCATCTATCACGTCATGGCCCGGGCCTCGGCGGCGGATGGGTCCGGCGTGGCTGCCATCTTGCCGCTGCCCGCCGACGCGCAGGACATCGTGGTGTCTGGCGAGGATCTTGTCTCCCACGCGAAAGTCCGCGGGGAAAATCGCTCGCTCGTCCTCTCGCTCGATTGGAAAACCCGCGGGTTGCTGGATCGGCAGGTCGGAATTTCCTATCGTCTGCCGCTGCGCCCTCTGGACCGCACCTGGCGACTCCAAGCCCCAGGTGACGCTGCCACCCGCACCCGCTTCATCATCGCCACCACACCCTTGCGCGCCTACTCGGCAGAAGGGCTGAGCGCTCCACTTTCCCCTCAGGGGCTTCCCGCAGTGTTTACGGAATTGCTCCATGGTGGGAATTGTCAACACCTTGAAATCGAGACTCCGGCGGCCGATTTGAGCGCCATCCCCATTCCCATCGCTGCCACGGACGAAGGAGTGGTGAAGCAATCCGAGTGGACGGTGAAAATCGAACCGGACGGGGCCATGCTTGCCACGGGCGTCTTCGCCATCGAACACAAAAGCCCGCTTGGATTTGTCTTCGACACTCCGCAGGACATGAAGCTCCTCTCTTGCGAACTCGGCGGGCGACCCGTCTCACCGGTCGATCTTGGCGGCGGCACACTCAAGGTCACCCTGCCGCCCCAGGGTGGGAGTTCCAGGCTGGCTTGCTCGTTCAGCCACACGGGCAGTGCGCTCGATCCTGTCGAGGGCACCATGAAGCTTTCCCTCCCACAGACCCCGCTTTTCATTCATGCCCTGTCTTGGCAAATCGACCTGCCGCCGGGCTATCAGGCGGAGACTCATGGGAATCTCACGCGGGTTCATGAGGCGGGTGCCGCTCCATCACGCATCATGCTCCGGAAAAACCTCTGCCGTGCCGAGCGCCCGGAAATCCATGTCTTCTATCAACGCTCCGATCTCAATCGCTGATCTCCCGACACCTCAACCATCGATCCTTATGAAACTCGTCCATCTCATCGCCTCGCTTGCCATCATCGGCTGCACCACTCTCGCCTGGTTCCTGTTAGGCGCTGCGCTCTCGCAGCGCACCCATGATTCCTCATCCACCCTCCGCGGCGAGGTCTCTGGCGTTTGGGGGCCTGCGATCACCCAGCTGCACCCGCACGCCTGGTATGAGACACCCAACGCGCCCGGCGGCAGGGCGCTGGTGCAGCCTTCCTCGTCACAAGTCAGGGTAAGGCTCTCCTCGGACCCGAAACGCCGCGGGCTCATCTGGTACCGGACTTATGATGTGGCCTTCGAGGGTATCTATCAGTTCACCAACCCCACCAAGATCCCGCAGACGTTCTATCTTTCATTTCCCCTGCCGCCGGATACCGCGGGCTTGCAGGGCTTTGACTTCCGGCTGGGTGAAGACGCGTCATCCACCCAAGCGCTGCCCGGACCGACCGGGGTGGTCACTCGTGCCGTTCAGCTCCCCGCAGAAGGAGCTGTCACCCTCCATGCTGCCTATGGCACCCGTGGAACCGACACTTGGAAATACGAGTTCCCTGACAAGCGCCGGATCTCGGGATTTCAGCTCGCCATGCGCACCAACTTCCATGAAATCAACTTCCCTGTCGGCACTGGCTCTGCGGAGAAGCGCACGGTGGATGAAATCGGCTATCAGCTCGCTTGGGATTTCCCAGACGTGCTTGCCGCTCAAGCGATCGGGATGGATATGCCCAAGCGTCTCAATGCCGGTCCTGTAGCCGCACGCATCGCTTTTTTTGCCCCGGTTTCACTGCTGTTCTTCGTAACCGTGGTTTTGCTCATTGGGGGCATGAATGGCATCCCGCTGCATCCGGTGCATGTGTTCTTCATTTCCGCAGGCTTCTTCGCCTTCCATCTGTTGTTTGCCTATCTGGTGGACTTGCTGCCGCTGTGGCAGAGTTTTACCATCGCGGCGGTCGTCTCGTTGTTGCTGGTCAGTGGCTACCTCCAGGCGGTGGCGGGCAAGCGCCTGTTTGCCATCGCCCTGCCTGCGCAGCTCATCTATCTCATTGCCTTCAGCGGCTCGTTTTTCATCGATGGTCTGACAGGGATCACCCTCACGGTGCTTGCCGTGGCCACCCTGGCCTTGTTGATGTTCCTCACAGCCAAAACGGATTGGATGCGTTTTTTCAGCAAGCATCCTCCGCCATTGCCCGAAGCCACAGGACCTTGAGCCAGCGCAGCTCCCCCCGCCGTGAGGGTGCGGACACCCGGTGGGTGCCTCAGCGCACGGGCTGGAGTTTTCTCGCGCAGGCGCTGAGCCAGCGACATACTTCGGGCGAGCAATGCCAGCAAGGCGAGGGCGATGATGAGTCAAATGGGAGGAGCGAACGGACGGAGCCTTGATTTCATTCACAGAGCTTGTCGACGGGTGGAAATGGGAGTCAGGAAATCGAGTCCCCGCTGTGTTACGTTTTTACAAATGTCACCTTAAGCAACGGAGCCGCCGCGCTAACTGTCGCCAGCCACGGAGGGAAGCCGTGCCGCGCGGAGGCGGTGGTAATCCACCATATATCAATCAAGGAAGTGCTCTATCATGCGGGAACGCATGATAGAGCACGACAAAAGATCAGAAACACAACGGTGTCCAACTTTGGGATCATGAGAGGCATCGATTTTGGCGAGACGAGCGAGACGGGACGAGCGCTTGGCTCCAGCTGCTCTTGGTGTCGAAATGATTTTCCAACCAGCGGATGAACTTTACGTTGTGCGCCGAGCTAAGCAAGGCGCTTCTTATCAGGTGAAGGACCTGTTGTTTCAAAACCTAGCCAGTAGAAACTACCGAGTGTTGCAGTTGTGTTAGCTAACCCGATAAACCGTCGCGGAAGAAACCGCGTGAACAACAAGAAGCCTGAGGTTGCCTTGGAGGCCGAGGGACGGGGAAACAGCATGATTGAAGCGTACACAGGGAATCACATAGGCCACAGGGCGTCTCGCAAGCGCCTGAAGGTTATTACAGCCCCGTAAGAGTGTCATGTGGAAGGAGATTCACTAACGTTATGGAGAATCCAGCATCCGAAGTCGCGTCAAGGCAAGTGACCAGGATTCCACCGGGGTCGACTAAGACCGTGGCATGTGTGAAGAGAAGCGAAATGATGACCGTTCTGAGGAGGACGGCACCTTGAACTCGGGACGCCGGATGGTCCCGGACGTTGGAGAGATATACCTTCAGCGGCCCAACGACTTCCAACCCATAGAAGGGGTCGCCAAAAGCCATCAGGAATCAGACCTGCCAATAGTAGTCAGAGACGGTAACACCGATCACACGGCGAAGGATCAGGCAGGAATGCAAAGCGGACAAAGCACCCACGCCAGAGGAACGAATATCCTCAACAAGTGCGTGTCACGCACCCTGTCCGCACTGGGAACCAAAGCGGAAAAGGACCCGAAACATCGCTTTCGGAGCCTGGCCCGCCTACTCGACCGGCAGCTGCTCGGCGAGGCGTTCCGCAGACTCAAACGCAAGGCCGCACCGGGAATCGACGGTGTGACTCACTGCGAGTATGCGGAAAATCTCGAAGAAAACCTGCTGGCATTGGAATCGCGCTTGAAGCAAGGGAACTACCGTGCCCAACCCGTCAAGCGCCGGTGGATTGCCAAAGCGGGAAGCAGTAAAATGCGACCGTTAGGCATCCCCGTATTGGAAGACAAGATTGTGCAGCAAGCCGTGAGGATGATCCTCGAACCCATATGGGAAAACGACTTCGCCGACGAAAGCATCGGATACCGTCCGGGACGCAGTCCGCGCAAATCCACACAGGAGTTGAGCGAAGCGCTTCATGATGGGAAGCACCGGTGGGTCGTCGAAGCGGACATCAGAGGGTTCTTTGATCATATCAATCACGACTGGCTGATTCAAATGCTGGAGCAACGCATTGCCGACCGCAGCCTGATCCGGATTATCCGCAAATGGTTCAAAGCCGGAGTGATGGAAGAGTTGAAACAATGGTCGCCTTCTTACGAGGGCACACCCCAGGGAGGAATTATTTCCCCCCTGTTGGGAAACATCTATCTTCACTTCGTCCAAGACCTGTGGATCAAGAAGGATGTCGCCAAGAAAAGCAAGGGAAGCGTGCTGTTCCGGCGTTACGCGGATGACAGCATCGTTTGTTTCGAGAGAAAGGACGATGCCGAGGCCTATCTGAGGGCTCTGCCCGAAAGATTAGCCAAGTTTGGATTGCAACTCGCCGATGAGAAGAGCGCGTTGGTGAAATTCAACCGGTGGGAAGGAGAAAGCAGCGGGAAGTTCACTTTCCTTGGTTTCGACTTTTACTGGGGGAAAAGCCGGCACAATCCGAAATACTGGCGGGTGAGGCGCACCACCAACGCAAAGAAGTTCCGAGGAGGACTCGCGGCACTCAAGCAATGGCTCAAGAAATCGCGAAGCCTTCCGCTTCCCGAGATCGTCGCCACGCTCAAGAGCAAGCTGCAAGGCGTATGGAGATACTACGGTGTGATCGGCAACTCCGAACGGCTCTGTGACTACGCATGGAACGCCAAGCGATTGGTTCTCAAGTTGCTCAACCGCCGCAGCCAGCGGCGCAGCTACAATTGGACCACGTTTGAGGAAGCCTGGCAGCGGTGGAAAATCCCGTCGCCCCAGATCTTCGAGCAGCCCTGGCCGCAGACTCGACAAAACCAGCCGCAACCCCTAGGAAATGTCCAACCAATTAGAGTCCGATCATGATCGAAGTTCCACCTGCGCGCATTCCTGAGGAGCCCGGTGCGGTAATTCCGCACGCCGGGATCTGCAAGGGGGGCGTCGGGCAACCGACGTCCCTAACTTAATCCGCTGCATGAGGCGCTGGAGATTCAATTACAAGTCA
>CALMKO010000014.1 GCA_937867415.1 uncultured Verrucomicrobiota bacterium
CCTCCCCCGGGCGCGCGCATGGACCATGAAATGGAATCTGAGCAGCACCTTCATGGAAGTCGATCAGCTCTGAATCTATCAGCCAACGTTTAACTCAACACCCGGATAGCTCGAAGCTCACCTGCTGGTCTTTGACCCGCACATGGAAATCCCCCGCTTCCAAGAGCCTTTTACCCGTGGAATCGCAATAACTCAAATCCCGTAGTGGGGCGATTTCGAAAGTGAACACCACGGTTTCGCCGGGCTTGATGGATTTCTTCTCGAAATACTTCAACTCTTTCATCGGACGCGAAATCGAGCAGACCGGATCCGAGATGTACCAGAACACCGTTTCCTGCCCCTCCACGGAACCCGTATTGGTCACGGGAACTTGCACGGTGACCTTCTCGTCCATGCCTACTTTATCCTGTGATAAAATCGCCCTTCCATAATGGAAAAAAGCATAACTCAAGCCATGCCCGAAAGGATAAAGCGGCTCGCCCGGAATATCCTGATAGTTTCCATCGTTAGGCCGGGCGCTGGAGCGCATCCCGACGTAAATCGGAATCTGCCCTGTCACCACTGGAAAGCTGATGGCCAATCTGCCCGATGGATTCACCCGACCGGAAAGGATGCCTGCCATTGGCGTGCCACCTGCGATGCCGGGTTGCCAGATTTCGAGAATGGCATCGGCCAGCGGCGCCAGCCGGCGCAATTCCAACGGACGCCCGTTCGACAAAACCAAAACCAGCGGCTTGCCCACCTGCCTCAGGCACCCAGCGAGCTTTTCTTGAATGCCCGGCAGGGCGATGGTCGAGCGCGAGGCATTCTCGCCACTCCAGGATTTCTTTTCACCAAGACAGAGCACCACCACATCGGCATGAGCCGCCGCCGCGACTGCCTCAGCGAAGCCGGAATCGTCGTCGCCGTCGAAGTCACAACCCCGCGCGTAGATGAGATCGGCTCCCCCCCCAAACTCGCGGGTGAGCCCGTCGAAGAGAGTCTCGACATCTTCCGCCTTGGCATTACCTGACCAGCAGCCTAGCAGGTTTTCCTGGTCCTTGACCATCGGCCCGATCACCGCCAGCGACTTCACGGCGGGCGAGATCGGCAGGACGCCTCCATCATTTTTCAGCAAGACCATCGATTCCTCCGCCAGCTGCGCGGCGATTCGGCGGTCATCCGGCCGCAGGTAGCGCTCGGACACGGGCACGATGGGCGTGTAAGGTCGCTCAAAGAGACCTAGACGGAACTTCACCCGCAGAACCCGCGCGACCGCGTCATTGATGGAGTCCATGCTTAGCTTGCCCTCATCCAAAAGCTCCTGAAGGTGGTCGGCATAAATCCGGTCCACCATGTCCATCTCCACACCAGCCTCAAACGCCTTCAAGCCCGCTTCCTTGCGATCCTTGGCCACTCCCTGCGCGACCAATTGCTCGATGGAGTTCCAATCCGAAACCACAAATCCAGCGTGCGCCCAACACTTCTTCAACACCTCCGTGAGCAAATAGCGATTGGCCGACGCCGGCACTCCGCTGATGTCGTTGAAACCACTCATCAAGGTAGCTGCACCCGCCTTCACCCCGGACTCAAACGGTGGCAGATAAGTCTCCCAAAGCGCCTGCGCGGAAATGTCGGTGGCTCGATAGTCCCTGCCACCCTCGGACGCGCCGTAGCCCGCGAAATGCTTGAGACACGCGGCAACGCCAGACGATTCCGTCAGCTCCACGCCTTGATAACCTTGAACCGTCGCCACCCCGAAAACCGAGACCGTGTAGGGATCCTCCCCGTAGCTTTCCGCAATCCGCCCCCACCGGGGGTCGCGGGCGACATCGATCATCGGTGAAAATGTCCAGTCGATGCCCGTGAGCTTCGTTTCTCTGGCTGCCATCGCCGCGGCCTGGGTCACCAAGGCCGGATTCCAACTGCACGCCTGCGCCAGCGGAATCGGATAGACGGTTCTCATTCCGTGGATCGTATCAAAGCCGAACAGGATCGGTATCCCCAACCGCGACTCTTCCATCGCCCGCCGTTGGATCGAATTGCGCTCCACGGGGTCATCGTTGAGGAAAATGAGCGACCCGATATCAGGCGCCACGTCATGCAGGGTTTGCCCCTGATTGTTCGCATTCAAATTAAGCCCGAAGGCCTGTTGATTGAGCTGCTGGATCTTTTCTTCGAGCGTCATCTTCCCGAGTAAATCGGCGACTCGGAGATCCAGCGGGGCATTTTGATCCTGATACACAAGTCCTGCGTGTGAAAATTCGAGCACTCCGACAAGCGCGAAAATCTGGGAGCCTCCTACCCGCCCACCCGCTCTTCTAACATCCTGACGAAGTGCTTGATGTGCCGGGATGGCAAATGACCTTGCCAAACCGCCCACATGTGAAAATCAAGCTCCTCCCTGGTCCCCACAATCGGCGTGATCACCACACCTTGATTGGCGAGATCCAGCGCGATCGGCAGCAGGGTGACTCCTTGATCCGCAGCCACCAACGTAACCATCGAATCAAACCCCTCCACCTGCCGCAACTTGCCGGGGCGGAGTCCCTCGCGGGTGAAAAACTCGCGGATCGTCTCGCGATGGGTCGAGCGCCCTTCGGTACCCAGACACAGCATCGTTTCCGCACGGATTTCCCGGAGGTCCACCCCTTCCCTAACAGCAAATGGATGCTGGCTTGATACCGCCACCCCGAAATACGAATGCACCACACGCAAGCTCCGCAGACTGGTCAGGTTATCCACCTCCTTGCCATAGGCGAAGCCGATGTCGATCCGGCCCTGCGCCAAGGCATCCAACTGCTCGGCAGGTAACATCTCCACGAACACCACTTCCACCCCGGGATACTTTTGTTTGAAGATTTTTAAGGTCCTGGGCAGAAAATCCGTCGCGATGATCCCCACGCTGCCGATCCGCAATCTCCCTCGATGCCCGGACTGCGCTTGGCTCGCCCGCTCGATTGCCTGCTCCGCCATCGACAGGAGCTTCTGGGAATCTTCCAGAAATAGCTCGCCCGCTTTCGTCAAGGCCACGCTCACGGTATCCCGATCCAGCAAGCGAACCTCAATCTCGTCTTCAAGATCCTTGACCTGCTTGCTCAGCGCAGGACGACTGATATTCAAGCGCTGCGCCGCCTTGCGGAAACTCAGTTCCTCGGCCACCGCCACAAAGTATCGCAAATGTCTCAGCTCCATCCGCAGGAACTGGTAACCTAAAGTTACCAGCATGGAAACATCAAAGTCATTCCGGTTTTCCGAACCCGGATGGATTCTCGACAAGTTCACCGCCAGCCTGTCACCATCTCCCATCTACCATGCGTCCGCTTTTTTTCCTTCCCCTATCCATCACCTGGCTGCTGCTTCCTGGTTGCGGAAAAAAGCCGGCTGCGGCAGCACCACAGATGCCGCCAGCAGCGGTCACCGTGGTGCCCGCTGCCACGGAGACCGTGACGATCACCCGCGACTTACCAGGCCGCATCGACGCCGTGCGGATCGCGGAGGTGCGGGCGCGCGTGGCTGGGATCCTCTTGAAAAAATCTTTTCGGGAAGGGGCGGATGTAAGCGCCGGTGATGTGCTCTTTCAAATCGATCCCGCACCCTTGCAAGCCGCTCGCGACAGCGCTGCCGCCAACCTCGCCCGCGCCGAGGCAAATGCCAAACAGGCGCAGAACCTAGTCAAGCGCACCCGTGATCTCATCGCGGTGAATGCGGTCAGCAGGCAAGATGCGGACAACTCGGAGTCTGCCGTCGCCATCGCCGAAGCGGAGATCCTCGCCGCCAAGGCTGCCTTGGCCACCGCCGAGCTGAACCTCGGTTACGCCACGGTCACGGCTTCCATTTCCGGCCGCATCGGCAGGGCGGAGGTCACCGAGGGCGCACTCGTCGGCCAGGGCGACACCACCCGCCTCGCCCTCATCCAGCAGCTCGACCCCATCTATTTCGACTTCACCCAGTCCACCAGCGACCACCTCGCCCTGAAAAATACCGGCACAAGCCAAGCCCCGGTCAAACTGCTGTTAGGCGACGGCAGAGAGTATCCCTCACCAGGGCGGATTCTTTTCTCCGAGGCATCTGTGGACAAGACAACCGGCATGGTCACCCTGCGAGCGGAATTCCCCAATCCCAACCGCGACTTGCTTCCCGGCATGTTCGCGCGCGCGCGGGTGGTGCAAGCGGTATTGGAGAACACCGTCACCATCCCCCAGCGCGCCCTGACCCGCGGCGCAGGCGGCACCGGCACGGTGATGGTCGTAGACGCCACCAACCACGCCCAAGTCCGCTTGGTCCAGACGGCTGAGATGACGGGCGACAAGTGGGTCGTCCGCTCAGGCCTGCAAGCGGGCGAGCAAGTCATCATCGAGGGACTGCTTCACGCAAGACCCGGCGCCCCCGTCGTTCCCCAGCCCTTCGCAACAGGCGCGGAAACTCCCGGCACTTCCACCCCTCACTAATCACCGAGTCTACCGTCCATGGCCCATTTCTTCATCGACCGGCCGGTCTTCGCCTGGGTGCTCTCCATCCTCATCTGCGTGTTGGGCGGCATCGCCATCACCGGGCTTCCCGTCGCCCAATACCCGAGTGTCGCGCCGCCATCGATTTCCATCACCGCGAACTATGCAGGGGCATCTGCGGAGACGCTCACCGACACCGTCACCTCAGTCATCGAACAACAGCTCAATGGCATCGACAACCTGCTCTACATGTCGTCTGCAAGTGATGCGAATGGCACGGCGATCATCACCCTCTATTTCAATCCGGGAACCGACCCTGACGTGGCCCAAGTCCAGGTGCAGAACAAAGTGCAACTCGCCACTCCCAGCCTCCCACAGACGGTGCAACAACAGGGCGTGGTCGTCGCCAAGGCGACGCGGAATTTCATGATGTTCATCTCGCTCTCCTCCGCGGACGGCAGCATGGACGCGATCGGCTTGGGAAACTACCTCGCCGCCAGCGTGCTCGACCCGCTACGCCGGGTGACCGGCGTGGGCGAGGTCATCCAGTTCGGCACCCAGAATGCCATGCGCGTCTGGTTGAATCCGGACAAGCTGGTGAGCTTCAATCTCACCCCCATGGATGTTTCCACCGCCGTGCAAGTGCAGAACACCCAGATCCCCGTCGGACAACTCGGCCAGCTTCCCGCCGTGAGTGGCCAGCAGCTCAACGTGATCCTGCAAGGCCGCGCCACACTACGGGATGTCAGCGAGTTCGAAAACATCGTGCTGCGGGTGAATCCCGACGGCTCGCGGGTCTATCTCCGGGACGTCGCCCGCGTGGAACTCGGCGGACAAGACTACTCGATCAAGGCGCGCATCGATGGCAAGCCCGCCAGCGCCGCCGCCATTAAACTCTCCCCCACCGCCAACGCCCTGGACACGGCTGCGGCGGTGCGTGCCGAGGTCGCGCGCCTGAAAGAATTCTTCCCTCCCGGCGTCGAGGTGGACTTCCCGCTGGATACCTCTGTATTCGTGAAAATCTCCGTCACCGAGGTACTCAAGACTCTCATCGAAGCCATCATTCTGGTGTTCCTGGTGATGTATCTATTCCTACAAAACTTCCGCGCCACCTTGATCCCCACCCTCGTGGTGCCGGTGGCGCTGTTAGGAACCTGCGGCATCCTCGCCGCCTTCGGATTTTCCATCAACGTGCTGACCATGTTCGGCATGGTTCTCGCCATCGGCATCCTGGTGGACGACGCGATCGTGGTGGTGGAAAACGTCGAGCGCATCATGAGCGAGGAAGGCCTGCCTGCCAAGGAAGCCACGCGCAAGGCCATGCGCCAGATCACCAGCGCACTCATCGGCATCACCGTGGTGCTCACCGCCGTATTCATCCCCATGGCGTTCTTCGGAGGCTCGGTGGGCACGATCTACCGGCAGTTCACCATGTCGATGGTGTCCTGCATGTTGTTTTCGATTTTCCTGGCGCTGTCACTCACCCCGGCCCTGTGCGGATCACTTCTCAAACAGGTGGACGCCGGCCACCACCATGCCAAAGGCGGGTTTTTCGGCTGGTTCAACCGCGCCTTCGACGCCTTGACAAATCGCTACCAAAGCGGAGTGGGCGTGTTAGTGAAAAGAGAATCCATCGGGATCGCGAGTTTATTGTGCATCTTGTTGGTCGTAGGACTGCTCTACAAAAGAATGCCGTCCGCCTTCCTGCCGGAAGAAGACCAGGGCTATTTCCTCACCCTGATTTCACTTCCCGTCGGAGCGACGGACGAGCGGACCGGCGAGGCGCTGCTAAAGGTGGAGGAATACTTCGCAAAGCAACCGGAAATCGAACACTACTTCACCGTCGCAGGCTTCAGCTTTGCAGGGCGGGCGCAGAACTCCGCGCTTGCGTTCATCCGCCTCAAGCCATGGGAGGAACGTGCCGGTAAGGAACACAAAGTCCAAGCCGTCATCCAGCGCGCGCTGATGGGGCTGAGCGGCATCAAGGACGCCATGGTCTTCTCTGTCAATCCACCGGCCATCCCGGAACTCGGCACCTCATCGGGCTTTGACTTCTGGCTCCAAGATGTGGGCGGTGTCGGCCACGAGACCTTGATGGCCGCCAGCGGCCAATTGTTAGGCATGGCCGCGCAGAATCCCGCCCTGATGCAAGTCCGGCCGCAAGGACTGGCCGATGCCGCGCAGATGAAAATCGAGCTCGACCAGGACAAGGCGAGCGCGCTCGGCGTTTCGCTTGCGGATGTGAACACGACCATGCAGACCGCCTTCGGTTCCAGCTACGTGAACAACTTCGTCAACGGCCCGCGCGTCCAGCGGGTGATTGTCCAGCTCGACGCCCCCTTCCGGATGAATCCCGAGGACCTCGGCAAGCTCTATGTCCGCAATCAGACCGGCGGCATGGTTCCGCTATCATCGTTCACGCGGATCCACTGGAGCTTCGGCTCGCCCCAACTTCAGCGCTACAACGGCGTCCCCGCGGTCAACATCGTAGGCGCTGCGGCACCCGGGCTCAGCTCCGGGGACGCGATGTTGGAAATGGAAAAAATGGCCGCCCAACTCCCCCGCGGCATCGGCTTCTCATGGAGCGGCCAATCGCTCGAAGAACGCATCTCGGGAAACCAGGCACCGCTGCTCTATGGTATCTCGCTCTTGATCGTCTTCCTTTGCCTTGCCGCGCTTTACGAAAGCTGGTCGATCCCCGTCGCGGTCATCCTCGTGGTCCCCTTGGGGATTCTCGGCGCGCTTGCCGCTGTTTCGCTACGCGATCTCCCCAATGACGTCTATTTCAAAGTCGGACTGCTCACCACCGTGGGCCTCTCGACGAAGAACGCCATCCTGATCATCGAGTTCGCGATCGACCTGCAAAAGGAAGGAAAAGGCCTCATCGAAGCCACCCTCCAAGCGGTCAAGCTCCGGCTGCGACCTATCCTCATGACATCGATGGCCTTTGTCCTTGGCGTGCTGCCGCTGGTCATCAGCACCGGCGCAGGCTCCGCCAGCCAGAATGCGATCGGCACCGGAGTGGCGGGTGGAATGATCACTGGGACATTTCTTGCCATTTTTCTCGTGCCCGTATTCTTTGTCGTCGTCCGTAAATTCGTCGCCCGCTTTTCCGGGAGCAAAGCAGAAGTCCACCATGCGTAAGTCATCCGCCATCATTCTCATCACGGCAGCTCTATCAGGTTCCTGCTCGCTGACGCCGCCGCTCGGCCAGGTGGATTCGCAGACGTCCGCCACCTTTCCCGGCAAGACCGGTGGCACCTTAGCACCTGACATCGCCTGGCAAAAATTCTTCGCCGACCCCCGGTTGAGACAACTCGTATCAACCGCCCTCGCAAACAATCGCGACCTGCGGATCGCCACCCTCAATGTCGAGCAGGCCCGCGCTCAATACGCCATCGCCCGCAGCGACCTCTTCCCATCCGTCAGCGCTTCCGGCCTCGGTGAACGCAGACGCAATGTCGGCCCGCCAGGCATCACCGCTTCGGCCGTTACCTTTGGAACCTACGACGTGTCGGTAGGTTTGGTTTCCTACGAGCTGGACCTCTTCGGGCGCGTCCGAAGCCTGAACAACGCCGCCTTGGAAACATATTTCGCCACAGACGCAGCCCGCGTCGGCGCCCAGATCGCTCTGGTCGCACAGGTCGCCAACCAATACCTCGCCGAGCGCGCGCTGCTGGAACAAATCAACCTGGCGCAGAAAACGGCGGATGGAATGAACGATGCCTACGACATCATGAAAAAACGCTTCGACGTCGGCACAGTCTCGGAGCTCGAACTCAGCTCCATGGAAATCCAGCGCCAAACCGCCAAGGCGGATCTCGCTGCATTCCACCAGCGCAAGCAGGAAATCAACAACTCGCTCGTCTTCCTCGCGGGCGGCTCCCTGCCGTCAAACCTGCCAGCCGGCCGCTCACTCGACCAAGTGGTGCTGGCGGACGTCAAAGCCGGTGTCTCGTCGGATCTCCTTTACCGACGCCCGGACATCCGCGAGGCGGAATACCAATTGCGCGCGGCCAACGCAAACATCGGCGCCGCGCGCGCCGCGTTTTTTCCGAGTGTCATGCTCACCACCTCAACCGGCACCGCCAGCCGAAACCTAACACAACTCTTCGGACCTAGCAGCGGAACCTGGAATTTCGCCCCTGCGGTGAACATCCCGATCTTTGAAGGAGGCCGCAACCGCGCCAATCTGGAGGTGGCCAAGCTCCGTGAGAAATCCAGCATCGCAAACTACGAAAAATCCATCCAGACCGGCTTCCGTGAAGTAGCGGACGGACTTGCCACCCGCAGCGGCCTCGCCGAGCGGATCAGCGCCACCGAGGCGCTGGTGGCCGCCCAACAGAAACGCACCGACCTCGCCACCACACGCTACGAAAAAGGCGTGGACAGCTACTTCGAGGTGCTCAACGCCACCCTCGATCTCTTCAACGCCCGCCAGCGGTTGATCCAACTCCGGCTTGCCCGCGCCATCAATTCCGTAGAGCTTTACAAGGCGCTCGGCGGCGGCTGGTAAGGCAGCATCCCCACCGCGTACCTTAGCCCTCGTTTTTCGGATCGCCCCATGAAAATCACCCGCACCCTTGCCACTTGTAAGACACCCGATGGAGCACAGCTCACGCTTCACGAACACGACGGACAGCACTTCCTCAAAGTCAGCGGACTCCAGTTGATGAGCACGACGGCCTCCGCTTCAGAAGAGCAAATGGCGGAGCTCTCATGCCTCCATCTGCCGAACAAGCCACGCATCCTCATCGGCGGGCTGGGTTTCGGCTTCACCCTCAAGCGCGTGCTCGCCCTCACCGGACCGGACGCCGTGGTCGATGTCGCGGAACTCCTGCCAGAAGTGGTCGCCTGGAACCGAGAGTTCCTTCACCAAGTCAATGGCGGCCTGCTCGATGATCCCCGGGTGAGAATCCATATGGGCGATGTCTATGACCTGATCGACCGCTGTGGGGCGAATCGCTACCACGCAATCCTGTTAGATGTCGATAACGGCCCGGATCCTTTCGTGCAACGCGGCAATGAGCGGCTCTATGCGCCACCGGGCATCACCCGGATCAAGAACGCCCTAGAGCCGGAAGGCCGCGTGATTTTCTGGTCAGCACACCCGGACAAGTCGTTCGCCCAATCCCTCAAAGGATTTTTCAAACACGTCGAGTGCATCAGCGCGAAGGCCTATCCCAAGGCGAAGCGCTTCACCCACACCCTGTTCGTCGCGGATCGCGACTGATCACGGTTGGTGCTTGATGAGCCGGAAACGGTCGAGATAAACGCCGTTATTGAATTTTCGGCAACAGTCGTAACACGCGACCGCCTTTTTGATCGGCTTCACCCGATGGATGACTGCGAAGCAATTCGAGCAAATATAGGCATGGTTGCGCTTCATCCGGCGGCGCTTGAATGGGAGATTGTGAAAAGGCAGCTCGCCGGGAATGCCCAAGTCACTGCAAGCCACCTTCCACTCCGGCCCGTGGGGATCGATCCGCCGGCGACCGCTACGCTCGTAGGCGACGAGGTGGGCAAGCTCGTGCTTCAGCGTCCGCCAGAGCTCCTCAGGCGGGCACTCCTTGAGCTTCGGATTGAGTTCGATGGCACGGTTCGGCCACCACGCACGGCCAGCCGTGGTTTGCATCCTTGGGTTCCAGGACACCCGCACCTTGCGGCCAAGCTCATGCAGCGCGAGTGCTTTGGAGGCTTCCACGCACCAGGATGTTAGACCCGCATCCTCGCCGGGCAGACTCGCCTTCGGGACTTCCGGGGTCTTCAGAACGCGGAACCATGAGGTCCATCGGAATTCAAGTTGCGGCGCGTTGCGACCCATTGGAGAAACCGTTATCAGGATTCCCGGGAACTGGCAATAGGTCGTTTTTCAAATCTCACTTCTCATCGAAGCTCAGGAGAAACGACCATTCGTAATCACGGTCGGGAGCGATCCGGTAGCGGGGAAGCGCCAGCGCACCCCACGAATCCGTGCCACCGAGACCGGCCTGCCGATGATCGAGATTGAAGGTCTGGAACTCACGCTCCGGCAGCTCCGACGGGTGCATCGCCAGGGTGATGTCCGAAGGCAGGCAGGGATAAAGTGACATCTCCATCAGCTTGCCACCGGTGGCATCCACCCGCAGCGCAGCCCCACCCTCCGGGCTCGAAAGACTCACCCAGCGAACCTCCGTCCGATTTCCCGATTCCTGGGGATCCGTATAACGATGAAACATCTTCGGTCCGGTTTGTTCGTGCACCGTGGTCCAGGAACCGGCATTACGGTCGATATAGTTTTCATGAGGCCCACGACCATGCCAGCGACAGACGGGCGTACGATTGGAAATCAAACATTGAAACCCGATCCTAGGAATACTCGGCAGGTTTTTTCCCGGCTTGAATGACGTATCGATCACCATTTGACCGCCCCCCGTGATGCGGTATCGGACTTGGGCGCTGCTGTCATTAGCGGGGATGTTCAAATCCGCAACGACAAGCACATCGTTCCCCGCACGGCTCACCGCCACCTTGGAAGCCGTGGCTTTTTCGCCAGCATATTGCCAAATCCTCAACTGTTGATCGAGCTTGGCCCCCTCGTCGTTGTTGGTGGTGGGACGCCAGAAATTGAGCCGCAGCGGCGAGACCAGCCACTCTTGATCCTGGTGGTGCAGCGAACTCAGAACGCCTGTGGCTTTGTCAATCACTGCGCTCAGATCTCCGGCACGGACCGTCACGGATTCCTCCGTCTCCTCGATGTTCGCAGCAGCGGCAGACACCTTGGGCACGGGTGGCTTGCGGCTTCCCCACGGCAGCGCGATCTCATCCCAAGCAATCGGCATCCCCGCAGGATGCCACTCCGTCTTCTCCTTCAAATCATAACGGACACGGATCATATACTCAGCCTCAGCCACCGGTGTTTCTCCGGTGTTGATCGAAACCTCCGCCGCTTGACCCGGCGCGATAGGTTGCAGCTCGAGCTTTCCTTCCTTCACCGCCAGGCCGTCTTTCAAAAGCTTCCACGAGGCCGACACCCCATCCATGGCGGCAAAAAAATTCTCATGCTCGATCGAGAGCTTCAGGTTGGGCGAACTCGCATCGACGGCTTTGGTATGGATGTTTTGATAGGCCTTCTTGACCTCCTCGAACTGCGGAGACGGACTGAGGTCCGCCATGACCAAACCATTGCAACAAAACGAATAGTCCGTCGGGCGTTCATTGAAGTCGCCCCCGTAAGCAAGGATGGCTTGAGTCCTCGGCTTCTCCGCATCTTTCCGGAAATCAAGCGACACCACCGCATCCGCAGCATCCGTCAGCAGTTGATCCGCAGGGAGCGCACGCGCATGAATCGAGGCTTTCCGAATCGAACCACGCAAGCGGCGGGCGGTCTCCTCGGTATCGATTCCCACCCCCACCTCGAAACGATTCTTCGCAATGGCACCCGTAAACGGCATGGACGCAGCCGCTTGGCCATCGATAAAGATGACGAGGGAACTCCCATCATAGACCCCGGCGTAGTGATGGAACCGCGACTCGGCATCGGCAGGAAGCTTGGCCGTGACGGCGTGCCACTTCCCGCCCGAGTAGATGAAGAACTCGATCTCTTTACCACTTTCGGCGACTTTGAGTGAATAGGCCGTGTCCCCCTTGGCGATCAAAGGTTGCCCACCCGCGCTTTCGGACATCTTGTTCAGCCGGGCCTCGACGCTCAAGGTGATGGATCCCGTTAGATCCAGCTTTTCGGATTTTCCGATCACCGCACTCCCTCCAAAAAGACCCTCGCCGGCGTCGAGCGAACCTAACAACCGAACCGGTATCCGCTGGGAGGAGCGATCCTCCACGGCCGTGATATCATGTTTTTGGTGCATGATCGCCTGATCCTTCCAGTCCCAGATGAATCCCCCTTGGAACAGTCGCTCCTTCCGGATCAGCTTCCAATAGTCGGCCAGATTGCCCGATGAGTTTCCCATGGCGTGGTTATACTCGCACTGGATGATGGGACGCTGTTGATCGAGCGGCTTTTTCTCCTCGCTCCGGCAGTAAGCGACGGATTCGTCAATGCTCGCATACATGGGGGAAAAAACATCAACATGAGCCGCCTTGCCCGCGCGCTCATAGTGGATCGGGCGGGACGCGTCACGTTGCTTGACCCACTCGGAACACTTCACGAAATTCGGACCGTCACCCGCCTCGTTGCCCAAGGACCACATGATGATGCATGGGTGGTTCTTGTCGCGCTCGACCAGATTTTTCACACGATCCAAATGCGCATCGAGCCATGCAGGATCCCCGGCGAGCGTCTCCGCACCATACCCCATGCCGTGGGATTCGATGTTAGCTTCGGCCACCACATACATTCCAAGCTCGTCGCATAGCTGGACCAGCGCGACATCGTTGGGGTAGTGGGCCGTCCTGACAGCATTGATGTTCGCACGTTTCATCTGGAGGAGGTCGGCGCGGATATCCTCGGAGCTTACATAATGCCCGGTCAACGGGTGGTGGTCGTGACGATTCACCCCCTTGATGAGGATGGGTTTGCCGTTGTGGAGAAACTGGCCGTTCTTGATTTCATTACGCCGGAAACCGGTCTTTCCCTGATAGTGGGCGATTTCGCGACCCGTTGAATCCGACAGCGTGATGTGATAGGTATAAAGGTTTGGAACCTCGGCAGACCACGGCTGGATCTTGGGCAGCTGCGAACCTGATAGATCAAAAACAGCAAGCGCTTCCCCCCGCGCAGGAATGCGGCTCGACAAAGTCGCAAGCTCCGTGCTCTTGCCAGCAGCATCGGTGAGCTCCACCTTGAGCTTGGTGCTCACCTCGACAGAGCCACGATTGATGATCGTTCCCTTGAATGAAAACAAACCGCTTTTGTAATCATCCGCGAGACCGGCCTTGACCTCATGGTCACGGAGATCGACCGCCGCCGCTGACCAAAGATAGACATCCCGGAAAATCCCGGACATGCGGAACATGTCCTGATCCTCAAGGTAGGACCCATCAGAATTTTGATAGACCTCCGCTGCGAGCACATTCTCACCATCGGTTAGATATGCCGAGATATCAAACTCAGCCGGGGTGCGCGAGTCCTGGGAGTATCCGACTTTCTTGCCATTGATCCAAAGGTAGAAAGCCGAGTCCACCCCCCCGAAAACCAAAAAGGTATGCCGGCCTTTCCATTCTGTCGGGATGGTGAATCGGTGCCGATAAGACCCAACCTGGTTGCGGACTTCTTCCGGAAAGTTCCAAAAGAACCCGGGTGGAGTACCCATGACATGGGGCGGTTTCTTCGCGAAGGGATAGGTGATATTGGTATAGGCTGGTATACCGTATCCGTGCATCTGCCAGTTCGAAGGAACGGGGATTTCTTTCCATGCGGCATCGTCGAAACCGGGCTCCTCAAAGCCAGTTGGCTTCGCGTTGGGGTTTCCGACATGATGAAACTTCCAATTTCCATTCAGAACCTTGCACCACGGCGACTCCAAGCGGGGATTGGAAGCCTCATCCTTGCTGGGAAATGGCATTGCCGTCGCACGCGCGGCCTCCTTGTTGATACGGAAAACCGCTGGATTTTCCCAATCATGGGTCTGGGCAGGAAGTAATCCCGTGAGCAGTGTGAGAAAACAGAGTTGGGCTTTCATCGTGATGGATGTGTGAGGCTATTACGCGGGGAACGGGCGGGTGAAGAAAAATCCACCACCCATGTCTGCGAAAACGCTAGGTTTTGGGTTTTTCGGATTGGCTTCAACAAGCGGATCAAGAGAGAGAGCACTGTAGCGGCGTGTCTATGACCGCCGATGTAACTGAATAGGTGGTTCCCTCT
>CALMKO010000015.1 GCA_937867415.1 uncultured Verrucomicrobiota bacterium
CAGCAACTGCGAGGGGTATGCCTGCGCCCTCGACCTAACAGAAAGTTCGTCTGTCAATCCCATCGCCAGCCAGCTCAACAAGACCACCGGCCAGTTCACCGACACCCGCCGCCTCCAGTCGAAGACCGGCATGGCCAACAGCGTCCGCAGCTCGACCACGCTCGCCGCCAATGAGTGGACGAACCTGGTGAAGGATACCGACTTCACAGGGTCCACCTCTGTCACTGGCGACGTGGAGATTGTTACCATCTCGCTCATTCCTGTCCCCAGCGCTGCCAAGCTGTTCATTCAAGTCAAAGCCGAGAACCCATAAGCCCAAGGCGGGTGTGGCCTGCTCCCGCGGGATGGATACGCACTTCATGGAAATGCGTGCCAGCTTCCGTTTCACGTCCTTCGTGAGTCTCCATCCCTCACAGAGCGCGCTCCAATCCCAGGTTCTGCCGGTGCTTCGTTCCGACTACCCTTGGGCCGATTTCCAGATGACAAATGCGGCTGTAATCAGGACTAAAAAGGCAAAGACCTGTTTCAGCTTCTTTTCGGGAATTTTGGTTGCCAGTTTTCCACCCACCACCACCCCTGCGGCCGCGATTACGGAAAAGACCGCCGCCATCAACCAAGGGGTGGGAGCCTCGCCAAGATGACTGATGAAGCCGCAAGCTGAATTGAAAGCGATCACTGCCAATGAAGTCCCCGTGGCAGCCTTCACCGGTAACCGGGCAAACCTAACCAGGGCCGGCATCAATAAAAAACCACCACCCACACCGAGGAAGCCGGTAAGGAATCCCACAGCAAGTCCTGCTGTTAGGCAGCGCAGCGGACGGCACTCGGGCGCGGGTTGCAACTCGGATTTGGACGGAAGTAGCATCCTCAACCCCACGAGGATCATGATTCCCGCAAAGCTCATCATCAATGTCGAGGCGGAGAGCAGATGGGTGAGCTTGGACCCGAGAATGGCACCCGCCATCCCAGAGACCGCGAACATTCCAGCGGCTTTGAGATGCACCTCCCCCACCCTCGCCCTTTGCCACGCACCCACGAGGGCGGCGCTGCCCACAATCAACAAACTAAGCCCCACCGCCTGCCGTGGTGGAAGATCCGCCAGATACACCAGCACGGGCAACGTGAGAATGCTGCCGCCCGCTCCTGTTAGACCAAGAGCCAGGCCGATCGACACCGCGCCAAGTAGAGCCAGTAAGTTCATGGTCAGGAAGCCAGGAATAGGGTGGCCTTGTCATCCGGATAGGCTGCCTGGATCGCCGCGCGGGCTTCCGGCCGGATGTCTTCACGGGTGCCGTGGCATTGCAGACAGAGCGCTTGGCTTGCGATGGTCCTCGCCAGTTCCGTCGAGAGCTGCTGAAATCCATCCTGCGCGGCACTGCGGGCAAAGGCGAGCGCATGCCTCAAACGGGCGACAAAATCCTGCCTCTGACATGCGCCAGTGGCGAAAACCGCAATGGATGGAAAGCGCGAGTTCATACCCGGCAACTTGGTGGGATCGCCGCAAAGGAACCGTCTACATGGACAACCTCAAGTCCCTGACTTGCGAGAAAAGCTGCGGCGATCCCAGCACGCAGACCACTCTCACAGTGGACATACAACGGTCTACCGCGCGGGACATCATCGATTCTAGCAGCGAGGCGGGTGTAGGCGATGTTGCTTGCTCCGGTGACGTGGCCGGCACCGAATTCATCCGCCCCACGGACATCGAGAACCGCCGTGCCTGCGGGGAGATCCGCACTGGAAATACGCGGGTAACAGGTGGTGAACGGTTTACCCTCCAGCGCCTCGGCGGCCGGGATCCATGCCTCAACCCGGTCCAGCCCGATCCGGACCAGCTGCCGCACCGCATCATCCAGCCGCGCCTCGTCATCGACGACAAGCAGGATACTGGCATCCTCACTCACATAGGACCCCGCCGCGACGGTTAGCTTTCCTCCGGCAAGCGGGGCGAAGAGCGAACCTTGCAAATGCCTTGAAGCAAAGGCAGCGCGGTCCGTGCGAAGATCCAGAATGACGCGATCATGCCGTCCGATCCAGAGATCGAGCCGCGAAGCGTCGATGCGGGATGGCACCGGAAGCCTCCCGTCTGTTAGGAGCGCGGGACCCAGCCGGTTGTCACGCTTCATCCGTGCGAAATAACGTGGCGGTTCCGGCTGACCGTGGAGGATATTGCTGACAAACTGCCGCTCACCTGCGGTCAGCGCCTCACGCAAGGCGGGATTGAACTTCCGCTCGTAGCCGAGCACACTGCTGGAAATGGCACCGAGCGCCTTGCCGCATGCGCTACCGGCTCCATGACCCGGCAGAATCTGCAAGTGATCCGGCAGGTCCGAGGTCGCTCGCAGGCTTGCATATAGCACTTGCGCGCTGGGCTCCATCGCCCCGGATTGGCCTGCGGCGCTCTCCAGCAAATCCGGACGGCCGACGTCGCCGACGAAGATAAAATCTCCGGTGAGCAGCGCGATCGGCTCATCCGCGCCGCCACCCTTGTCAGTGACCAGAAAGCTCATGTGTTCCGGAGTATGGCCCGGTGTAAGCAGTGCCTTGATCTCGATGTTGCCGACCTTGATCACATCCCCGTGGTGAAGAAAGCAGGCCTTGGAATGCCCCAGTGCCCACTCAAACTGCCAATCAGGACCACCCTCCGCAGAGAGATAGGCGGTTGCACCATGGCGCTCCATCATCTCGCGGGCCCCGCTCAGATAGTCGGCATGGATGTGGGTATCCGCGACGGCGGTGATCCGCAGCCCGTTTTCCCGCGCGACCTGGAAATAGCGATCCAGGTCGCGCTCGGGATCGATGAGAATCGCCTCCCCGGTGCGCTGACAACCGATCAAATAGGCGTTCTGCGCGAGCGAGGGATCAGTAATTTGACGGAGAAACATGGGATTGAAACTAGGTTGAAGTTGTTTGGTTGCCGAAACCGCCAGGAAATCGCATTTCCGGCGGAACAATAAAATCACTAAATAGCCACATGGTTATGTTTGCAAACAAATTTTTCTGTGCTACATCTTTTCCGTGAAATTGAATGCAGATCAACTTGAGCGTGTGGCCGGTCTTTTCCGCGCCTTTGCGGAGCCGACTAGGCTGGCGATCATCCAGGAATTAAAAGGCGGCGAGATGAGCGTCTCAGAAATTGTCGACCAATTGACCACGAGCCAGGCGAATGTGTCCAAGCAGCTCAGAATGCTCTACGACGCAGGACTGGTGACGCGACGCAAGCAGGCGACACAAGTGCTCTACGGGATCGCAGAACCCATGGTCTTCGATCTTTGCTCATTGGTCTGCGACAAGCTCAACCGGGATGCGAGAAAACCCGCTCCACTGAAGTTTTGATGCCTGCACCAGCCATGCTGACAGCCGGAGCTTCGTTTTTTTTGCAAGGCATCCAGCGCCTGCGTCAAATTGTCGCATGGAACGGCCTTCAGGATAAATTCACTCGGAAAGACCGCCCGGCCATGCGTTGATGCGCCCACCGATGAGTACGAGCAAAGACCTGAGCACCGAGCAGCTGTTAGGCCTGCATTGGCTGATCCGGCTGCGCTGGATCGCCTTCTGTGGATTCGTGGTCATCTGTTTGGTTGCCGGAATGGTCCTCGGAATCTCCCTGCCGGTTCCCGTATTGACGGCCTGCATCATCGCGACCGCACTGAGCAACGTCTGGCTGGGATGGCACCGCAGGCAGCCCCGGGGCGGTGAAAAATGGTTGATTCCGCTCATTCTCGCAGCTGACATCATCATCCTGACCGTGATGCTCTATTTCGCCGGGGGGGCGAACAATCCGTTCACCCTGTTCTATCTGCTTCACATGACCATGGCCGTCATCCTGCTCCCCGCATGGGGAGCTTGGGGGGCGGTTGCTCTTTGCACGCTCGGGTTCTGGACCTTGTTCCAGTCGGATCATGACCTGGTCAGCAGCAAGGGGACCACCTGTTGTGACAACGTGAAGACCCATCTGGAGGGGCTGGTGGTGGGCATGGTTCTGACCGGTTGCGGAATCGCCTACTTCGTGAGCCGCCTGGCCTCCGGCCTGCACGCAAGCCGCCGGATGGTGGCACTTGCCCAAGCGGATGGGGAGCATGCTCGGAGGACGATGGAAGTGGCCACCTTGGCCGCAGGCATCGCCCATGAGCTCGCCACACCGCTGGGCACCATCGCCATTGTCAGTCAGGATTTGGAAAAACTCGCAGGGCATTGCGGCGAGGGGGGGGATTGTGCGGCCGACGCGCGCTTGATCCGGCAGGAAGTCGAGCGATGCCGCCGGATCATCGAAAAGCTGGGCATGGCCAAGCGTGATTCCGGAGGAGCCCTCGCTGCCGTGGAGTGGGAGCAGCTTGATGATTTGTTGGACGGCTACCTTCCCGAGCCGATCCGTCAGCGGCTCAAGGTCCGCCTGCGCCAGTCCACCAAGCGTCCGGTGATATCCCAAAGCCGCTTGTTGCAATGTCTTGCAATTCTCATCAAGAATGCCGTGGAGGCATCTCCGCCTGGGATGGATGTCACATTGGAGGCGGAAATCGAGGCCACGGAATGCATTTTCCGTGTCAGCGATCATGGGCCAGGCTTTCCACCGGGATATGAAACCCGCATCGGTGAGCCGATGGTCACCTCCAAGTCCGGCGGGCTGGGGCTTGGACTCTATCTGGTGAAGGCCTTCGTCGTGGAATATGGCGGTGAATTATCGGTTGAAAAAGCAACCCAAGGCGGCACGCTCATGGTCATGCGTCTGCCGCTCGTAGAGGATTTGCCGTGAATCATCATCCGCCGAGCAAAATTCTGTTAGTCGAGGATGACGCGGTGTTCCTCAACCGCCTCGCCACCTCGCTGCGCCGCCGGCGCCATGAGGTGGCCACCGCCTCGGAAATCCATGAGGTCCGTAAAGCGCTCGAAGAGTTTTCCCCCGAATATGCGGTGGTGGATTTACGGCTCGATGGCGAGAGCGGCCTGGACGTGGTGAGACTCCTGAGAGATCGTCTGCCGGAAATCCGTGTATTGATCCTCACCGGCTATGGCAGCATCGCCACGGCCGTGGATGCGATGCGGCTAGGTGCGGTGGATTACCTTTCCAAGCCGGCGGATACGGATCAAATTGAAGCCGCCTTGTTTTCGGAAATCGCAGGAATGCCGGCACCAGCGAGCGAGACAAGTGTCCCGTCGCTCGATCGCGTGGAGTGGGAGCACCTGCAGCGAGTGCTGCGGGACTGCGATGGCAATGTCAGCGCCACGGCACGGAAGCTCGGCATCGAACGCCGGACCCTGCAACGGAAACTCCGGAAATACCCACCAGAGACGTAGGGGCAGGCCGGACGCCCCATCAAAGATCCCTTCACTGGCAGGTCATGCAAGAACGCCACCCGAATTCCCTTGTATTCAGCAGTTGAACACCTCGCCATCCGGCGAAAAATCCGCCCCAAAGATCGATTCCGCCTTTCCGTTCCGGCTTTCTTGATCCGCAACGATGAATTTTCCACCTCACTCACGAACTTTTGCGAACGATAGCCTCGACACGCTACGATCAATCTCTCTAGTTTTGGAAGAAAGGTTGTCAGCGTCGGTCAATTCCCTTTGAATCCCCCCCCCACGCACGAGCCAACCTTCAGCAAACATCCCGAATCTATGAAACCAACACGAATCCTACAGAAGACCCTCTGCGCAGTGATCGCTCTCGCGTCGATCACCCATGGTCAGGAAAAGAAAAAACCGAACATCCTCATCATCTGGGGGGATGACATCGGCCAGTTCAATGTCAGTGCCTACAACAACGGAATGATGGGTTACAGAACTCCGAACATCGACAGCATTGCCAAGGAAGGCGCGCTCTTCACGGACTGGTACGGCCAACAAAGCTGCACCGCCGGACGAGCCGCGTTCATTACCGGCCAATCCCCGATCCGGACCGGGCTTACCAAAGTGGGCCTTCCAGGAGCTCCGGAAGGAATGACGAAAGCGGACCCCACCCTCGCCACCCTGCTCAAGGCTCAAGGCTACATGACCGGCCAGTTCGGTAAAAACCACCTTGGAGACCGTGACGAAATGCTCCCCACAGCCCATGGCTTTGACGAGTTCTTCGGCAATCTCTATCACCTCAATGCGGAGGAGGAGCCGGAAAATGCCGACTATCCGCAAGATCCCGAGTTCAAGAAAAAGTTCGGCCCTCGCGGCGTCATCCACAGCTTCGCCGATGGCAAAATCGAAGACACCGGCCCCTTGACCAAAAAGCGGATGGAAACCATTGACGAGGAAGTCAATGTCAAGGCCCTCGACTTCATGGAGCGGGCCAAAAAAGCCGACAAGCCGTTCTTCCTTTGGTGGAACTCCACCCGCATGCACATCTTCACCCATTTGAAAGCAGGGTCGGCTGGCAAGACGGGTCTCGGCGTTTACGCGGACGGCATGGTGGAGCATGATGGCCACGTCGGCCTTGTGCTGGCCAAGCTCAAGGAGCTGGGGCTCGATGAAAACACGATCATCATGTATTCCAGCGACAATGGCGCGGAGACATTCACCTGGCCTGACGGCGGTACAACCATGTTCCGCGGTGAGAAAAACACCCAGTGGGAAGGCGGCTACCGCGTTCCTTGCCTCATGCGTTGGCCCGGCACGATCAAACCCGGAACCGTCGTCAACGACATCGGCGCCCATGAAGACATGCTCACGACTCTGGTGTCCGCCGCTGGCGACAAGACCGTCAAGGAGGACCTGCTCAAGGGACGCAAAATCGGTGAGATGACCTACAAAGTCCACCTCGATGGCTACAATCTTGCCCCAGCTCTCAAAGGCGAGGGTAAATGGCCACGCCAAGAATTCATTTACTGGACGGACGACGGCAGCGTCGCCGCGCTTCGCTACGACAACTGGAAAATCACCTTCCTTGAGCAGCAGGCGCTGGGCCTCAAAGTCTGGCAAGAGCCGTTCACCGCGCTGCGTGCGCCAAAAGTCTGTAACCTCCGCATGGATCCTTTCGAGCGCGCCGAGGAGGAAAACGCGATGGGATATCAGAGATGGTATATGGAACACATGTTCGCGATCGCCCCTGCGGGTGCCTACGTCGGTAAGTGGCTCCAAAGCTTCAAGGAATATCCACCACGCCAAAAGCCGGGCAGCTTCAATCTCGACCGCGTCATGGAAGCGGTCATGAGCAACGCTGGGAACAAATGATACCCTTGCTGCGGCAATCCTGAATCTAACATATAAGGCCGCTCCTTTCCGCGAAGGTGCGGCCTCATTTATTTTCGATGAACCACATGACTCCCAGAGAGGCCTTCAAACAAATCGCCGCCGCGATGAATGCATCGATCATCGGTCAGGAAACCGTCGTCGAGCGCCTCCTCATCGCGTTCCTTGCAGACGGCCACGTGCTTATGGAAGGTCTGCCGGGGGTGGCCAAGACACGCTCGATCAAAACGCTCGGCCAACTCGTCAAGAGCCAGTTCAGCCGGGTGCAATTCACACCGGACCTTTTACCCAGCGATGTCACCGGCTCCGAAATCTATCGGGAGCAGACGGGAGCCTTTGATTTCCAGCCCGGCCCTATTTTCGGAAACCTCATTCTCGCGGATGAAATCAACCGCGCCCCTGCCAAAGTGCAGGCGGCCCTCCTTGAAGCCATGGAGGAGCGCCAAGTCACCGTGGCTGGCACCACCCACAAGCTTCCCGACCTTTTTCTCGTCCTAGCGACCCAGAATCCCATCGAACAGGAGGGCACCTACCCACTGCCGGAAGCACAGATGGACCGTTTCCTTCTCTACGTGAATGTCCCCTATCCGCCTCCGGAAAATGAACGGGCGATCCTGCGCCTCGTGCGTGGTGAGAAATCCAGCCAAGCCGCCTCGCCGCCGGAAAAAATCCCGCAGGAAGTGATTTTCGCCGCCCGCAAGGAGGTCGGCGTGATCCATGTGGCTGAGGCCGCCGAACAATACATCGTGGATCTCGTCATCGCCACCCGCGAGCCGCAGCGCCTCGGCGGCGATCTGGCAAAGTGGATCCGCCTCGGAGCCAGTCCGCGTGGCACGCTCGCGCTCGATGCCGCCGCCCGCGCGCACGCGTGGTTGCAAGGCCAGGACTTCGTCGCCCCGGATAACATTCGCGCCGTAGCCTCAGCCTGTCTCGCGCACCGCATTCACCTCACCTACGAGGCGGAGGCGGCTGGGAAAACCCGCGCGGAAGTGATTGATGCGCTGCTTGGTCAAGTGGCAGCAGTGTGAATTCCTCATGGGAATCCAATCCGAAGCACGATGCACCGCTGTTTTTCACAGAAGGAAACTAAGGTAACGAAGGATGGAGTAGCTTCAGAAGTCTGGAGAACTTTCATTCCAACCGCTTCGTTTCCTTCTGTAAAACTATCCAAATCCCATGCATCCTAAGTATCAACGAGCCGATGAATCGAGTCGCCTTGCGATCGGTGCCGCGATCGAAGTCCACCGGCTGAAGGGGCCGGGCCTCATTGATTCTATCGATGAAAAGTGCATGATGCGCGAGTTAGCCCTCCAGTCGATTCAAGCAGCTCAACAGATCAAAGTTCCAATCGAGTATAAGGGGTTGGTGTTTGAAGAGCCGCTGCGGCTGGACGTCCTGCTGGAGGAGCACCTGATCCTCGAGTTGAAGTTGGTTGAGAATGTATTCCCCATCCACAAGGCCCAATTACTGAGCTATATGAAACTGCTCGATACCCCTATCGGTCTTATCATCAACTTTCACTCGCTTCGCCTCGTCGATGGCGTCCATCGAATGATCCTCCCCGGACCCAATCAGAATCCGTGACCCTAGTTTTTTAACACCTTCGTTCCCTTCCTTTCCTTCTGTAAAATTCCATTCGATCCATGCCTGCTCTCGTCACGATCGATCTCGATGACCTCGTCCTGCTGAAGGCCGATGCCCGGGGCTTTTCGCTCCTGCCTCGCCAGCCTGTCGCTTCGCTTCTATCAGGACGCTACACCTCGCGCCTGCGTGGGCGTGGCCTCGCTTTTGAGGAACTCCGCCACTACCAGCAGGGTGATGACATCCGCACCATGGATTGGCGCGCGACGGCTCGGCTGCGCTCTCCGCATGTGCGGGTTTTCAGCGAGGAACGCGAGCGTCCGGTTCTGTTGGTCACGGATCAACGCACACCGATGTTTTTCGGGAGCCGCCGTGCCATGAAATCCGTAGCCGCGGCGGAAACCACGGCACTGGCCGCCTGGGCCGCGCTCCGGGCGGGGGATCGCGTGGGTGGCATGGTTTTCAACGAGCGGGAAATCATCGATCTCCCGCCCCATCGCAGTCAGAGCAATGTTCTGCGATTGCTGCACGAAGTCTCGCGCATGAATCACGAACTCGCAGCGAGTCCGCCGCCGGCTGGCAAGGTCACGATCGATGATGCGCTCGAAGCCGCCCTGCGCCGCGCAAAACATGATCACCTCGTCGTCATCATCAGTGACCTCGACGGGGCGGGGCCGCAAACGGAGAGCCTCGCCACCCGGCTGGCCGCCCACAATGACGTGATCGTCATCGCCATCTACGACCCACTCGGCGCATCGCTGCAAGCCCGACCCGGAATGATCGCAGCCACCCCGCAAGGGCACCTCGCACTCCATCCATCCGGTGCTTTTGCTACCGCATTTCAACAGGCCTTTGCCGAGCGGCTCGATGAATGGCAGCAGATTTTCCGCAAGCTCCGGGTCCCGGTTCTGCCCATTTCCACCGCCACCCCGCCCGCCGCCCAATTGCGCGATCTCTTCGGACAACACCTCAAATGATTTTCAAACAGAAGATCGCAAAGAACGCAAAGGGAGAGAAAGCAAATCCTCCTCACCGATCCTTTGTGCCCTTTGCTTCCTTCTGTTCAAAATGAATGAACTTTGAATCCATGAATAATTCAGCCACCAACCTCGACCGTTTGCACGATCTGGCCCTTCCGCCTGAGATATCCTGGTGGCCGCTCGCGCCGGGATGGATCGTGCTGTTAGCCCTCGCGGCTTTGTTGTTAGCTTGGGCGCTTGATCGGTCGTGGAAAAACTGGCGCTCGAACGCCTATCGCCGCGCGGCCTTGGCCGCGCTTCCCTCCGCGGCAGATGCCGCCGCCGTGGCGGAGTTGCTGCGGCGGACGGCTCTCGCCATCGCGCCACGTGACGTCGTAGCGCCCTTGTCCGGCCATGCATGGCTCGATTGGCTCGCCACCCGCTCGCCCGCTGCCTTATCGGATTCCATCCGCTCGCAACTCACCACCGGTGTTTATGCCAAGGCATCCACCCCAGCAGACCTCAAATCATTGCGCGATTTCGCCGCGCAATGGATACGCACCCACCGAATCTAACATGTTAACTTTCGCCCATCTCTGGATGTTCATCCTGCTGCCGCTGCCCTGGCTGCTGCGGGCCATCCTGCCCGCGAGGCGAAAGAGCGTGGCGGCCGTCCGGGTGCCTTTCGGTGATCGTTTGCGTGCGGCGATCGGCAAGGAATCAACCACGCAAGCGGTCCGCAGTGACCGGCGCTCGATCATCCCAGCGCTCGCCTGGATCATGATCGTCACCGCGCTCGCCCGCCCGCAATGGCTGGAACCGGCTGTTAGTAAAAATTTCCCAACACGGGATCTTCTCCTGCTCGTGGATCTTTCCGGCTCGATGCGGCAGGAGGATTTCACCAACGCGGCGGGAAACAAAATCGACCGCCTCACTGCCGTGAAGGAGGTGCTCGGCGACTTCCTCGAACGCCGCGAGGGCGACAGGGTAGGTCTCGTAGTCTTCGGCGATGCTCCGTTTCTCCAATCCCCCTTCTCAACCGACCTCAGCCTTTCGCGAAAACTGTTGGACGAAACCGCCATCGGCATGGCCGGGCCGCGAACCGCGTTCGGAGATGCCATCGGTCTAGGTATCAGCCTCTTTGAGGAAAGCGATGCGCCCGCGAAAACCATCATCGCGCTCACCGATGGCAACGACACCAAAAGCCAGGTGCCACCTGTCGAGGCCGCCCGCATCGCACGTGACCGCGACATCAGGATCCACACCGTGGCCATCGGCGATCCCACGACGACAGGTGAGGAAAGACTCGATGAAGCCGCGCTGCGTGGTGTCGCCAGCACCGGTGGCGGACGTTATTTTTTCGCCGCAGATCGCCAAAACCTCACAGGCATTTATGCGGAGTTGGACAAGATCGAGACGAAGCAGGTGCAAACCATCAGTCACCGTCCGCGCCGCGATTTGTTCCATTGGCTGGTGATCGCCGCCTTGCTCATTTCATTCATCGAAAAAGCGGTGCAGACCTTGGGAGCATTCCGCACACAGGCGGCGCGCCAGACCACTGGCAGAGTGCGAGTCCATCCCCGCACCGGAAAACTGGAGGTGATGTCATGAAGGACATTTTTCTCAACTTCCATTTCATTCGCCCTGCGGCGTTGCTCTTGGCACCGGTGGCCATCGGATTATGGTGGATCTGGCGGCGGTGCTCCGATCCACTGCGCGGTTGGCGAGATCAGATGGACGCGGAACTGCTGGAAGCTCTCGCTGTCGATCATCGCGCGAACCATCGCGGCACATCCACATGGCTGCTCGTTGCCTGGCTGCTCGCCATCCTCGCGGTTGGGGGCCCTACTTGGAAACCCGAGCCCAGCCCGTTTGCGGAGGATGCCTCGCCGCTCATGATTTTGCTCAAGGCGGACGCGGGCATGGATCGCACGGAGCCCGCACCCTCGTGCATCGAGAGGGCTCATCTGAAAATTTCCGACATCGCAAAAGCTCGCAAAGGCCAGCCGCTCGGACTCATCGCTTACGCGGGATCCGCCCATCTCGTCCTGCCACCCACGGGCGACACCGAGGCTGTCGCGGCGATGGCCGCCGAACTTCGCTCCGCTGTCATGCCCATGCCCGGCGACCGTCCCGACCTCGCGGTTCGCAAAGCCGCGGATATTCTCGGCGCAAACGGCGGCTCATTGCTTGTCCTCGCCGAGTCCCTTGGCTCCGACAGCGAAGCACTCGCCGCCGCCATCCGCGAGACCGGCCTCAGCGTTCAAGTCCTTTCCATCAACTCCGCCAACTCTGCGGAACATGAACTCCTCCAGAGCACGGCGAAGGCATCCGGCGCTTCCGTCCAGGTCCTCACCGCCGACGATACGGACATTTCCAAGGCCATCCGCCGCGCGGCTTCCACTCCGCTCGCCCGCCAAGGAGAGCTGGCAGACCGATGGCAGGAAGCGGGTTGGTATCTCGTGCCATTCCTTGCGATCATGCTGGCCATTTCCTTCCGTCGAGAAACACCAGCCCAGGAGGCGAACGCATGAAAACGACCTCACTCCTTCTCGTATCCCTCACTTGGGCAGGCCTATGGTGGACGCCGGATCAACAAGGGAAGCGCGCGTTTTCACGCGGAGATTTCATCATCGCTGCGGAGAAATTCCATGACTCGCAGTGGCGGGCTGCCGCTTTCTATCGGGCCGGCGAATTTGAAAAAGCGGCCAAGGCGTTCGCCCTCGGCAACTCGCCCGAAGCAGCCTTTAACCAAGGCAACGCCTGGCTGATGAATGGCAAATATGAAGCCGCCATCGCCAGTTATGATCGTGCGCTTTCCCAACGTCCCGACTGGAAAGAAGCCCGTGAAAATCGTAACCTCGCCACCGCCCGCAAGAACATGACCGATACCACCGGCGGCGACCAAGGCGATCAGAAACTCGGTGCCGACAAGATCGTCTTCGATAAAAACCAAAAGAACGAAGGCCAGGACACCGAGGTCAATGGAAGCCGGGCCGCATCCAGCGAGCAAATCCAATCCCTCTGGCTGCGCCGCGTCCAAACCCGTCCGGCGGATTTTCTGAAAGCAAAGTTCGCCTATCAGCACGCGGAAGGAGCAAAACCATGAAGAGGATTTTTCTACAGAAGCTAACAAAGATCACAAAGGACATCAGAACAACAATTCTGCCACTCTTCCCTTCGTTAACTTCGTTCCCTTCTGTAAAAATTCTCCTCTTACTTTCCACCGTCTCGCTCCAAGCCGAAGTCGCCCCCGCCGTCATCCGCATTCCTCAGCCTTCGGCATGGACTGGACAACGGCTACCGATCTTCATCGATCTTCGTGCGGGTGGATCCTTCCAAGGCGCAGCCAGCTTCGAAATCCCGGAAATCCCCGGCACAGTGATCCTCAAAATCGGCGGGACGATCGTGTCTTCCGAGCGGCTCGATGGCGCCTCGCACGCGGTGCAGACCCATGAGTTCGCCCTGTTTTCCCAAACCACCGGCGCTCTGCAAATCCCGCCCATCAAAGTCCGCTTCGGCGCGCGGGACACTTTCACGAGCCCGGCGCGAGAAGTCGAAACCATCGTGCCTGCCACACCCGTTGAAATCAAACGCCCTCCCGAATCCGATGACCTTGGATTTCTCATCACCACAGATTCATGGGAAGTCAGCGAGACCTGGAATCCCTCTCCTCCGACCACGGCCAAAGTCGGCGATGTCTTCAAGCGCACGATCATCCAGCGCGCCGGGCAAATGACCGGCATGGCTCTCATCCCAGCGCCCACCCGGGTGCCGGAAGGTATCCGCACCTACCCACCCAAAGTGGAAATTTTCGACAAAACCGAACGCGGCGATTTCCTCGGCGAGCGCCGCGAGACCCTCACCTATCAGATCACCGGTCCAGGCTCCATCACCCTGCCGGAGATCCGCTACGTCTGGTGGAACCCCAAGACCAGACAGATCCAGTCGCAGTCCTTACCGTCCCTCACCTTGGTAGTCCCTCTGCCACCCGCTCCATCCGAGGAAAAACGAACGGTCCGCCGTTATGGGGCGGCGCTCGTTGTGATGGCTCTCGCAATCGCCGCTGGGCTCGCCCGCCGTCAGGCCCTCTTGCGATGGCTCGCCGATTGCAAACAAACACTCAACCCTCCCCATCTCGTCGCCGCCCGCAAGCTTTACCGCGCCTGTCGCAACCACGATGCCAAAACCGCCAATTCCGCCTGGAACCAGTGGCGTGCGGCGTACCAACCCGGTTTCCAGCCGTCACCCGCCCTGCAGGCTGCGGTGGTCGGGATGCAACGCGCCATCTACGGTCCCACACCTCCCGCAGCATGGAATGGAGAATCTTTATCCATCGCATTTCAAGCCAGCCTTGCAGAAATCGTAACAATCACGGAGGGCGGGCCGGGTGCCGCGCTACCATCGCTGAACCCGGGCAATTGACCCCCGGTGAAGGCCGGTTGGTCAGCGCTTTCAAAAGGCGGCCACCCGC
>CALMKO010000016.1 GCA_937867415.1 uncultured Verrucomicrobiota bacterium
GAAAGTCGAAAGTCGAAAGTCGAAAGTCGAAAGTCGAAGGTCGGGGGGCAGAAGAGGCGCCTGGCACGGAGGAGTGGCTTGTTCTTTCGGCTTTCGACCTCTTGAAGAGGCATTTCGCGCGAGGTTACAGAGGGTTTCTTGGATGAAGCGAAACGCAGAGATGAGAAGGACGCGGCCATCTCATTCAGGTTCGCTTGGACACTTCCTCGTCAGGCACGGCGTAAACCGGCGTTTCAAGACCGTGGAGTAGGCGGGAAGCCAGCGAGGCCCGTTCTTCTTCGGAGAGTTTGGCGGCTTCTTCGGCCATTTCTTCAAGCTTCATGGCGGAAGAACGCATGGTCGAATGGATGTGCCCTCGCCATCACGAATTTCCCTTGGAACCAAAGATTCGACAGGATTGAGAGCCAAACCAAGCGGCATTTTCAGGTGAGGAGGAATTGAGGCTCGAAGCGATTCTCTCACTCTAACAACTTGACCCCGCGCTCTCTCCAAATGCCGTTCGAATGCGAAGGCGGCCGTGATGCGGTGACGGCGCATGAGGGTGAAGCTGAGGCAACCGACAAAACCGATTTCTTCGATCCGCCCATTGCCGCAATCACTCAGGTCTCCCAAACTCGTGCCCGTAGTGCTTCCGCTGCGGCGCGGGCTTCCGCTTCTTTTTTGCTTTTTCCCTTACCTGTCGCGAGCACGCGGTTTTGCCAGGAGACTTCCGATTGGAATACCCGCCGATGGTCGGGGCCACTCTCGCCGATGACCCGATAGATGGGCGCTTGCGGGTGGATGGCCTGGAGAAATTCCTGAAGCTCGCCTTTGGGATTCCGCTCCTCCGGGCTGGTGACCATGTTGCCGATTTCCGACTCGAAGAGTCTCAGCACCAGTTCCCGCGCAGGGCCGGGTCCCGAGTCGAGATAGACCGCTCCGATGAGCGATTCGAAAGCATCCGCCAGCGTTGATAAGCGTCGTCTCCCACCCGTGGCCTCCTCGCCTTTTCCCAGTAAAACATAGTCGCCTAGATGGATCGCCATCGCGAAACGCGCCAGGGCCCGCCGGGAAACCACCCGTGATCGCAACTTCGTCAAGCGCCCTTCCGTGAAATCCGGGAACATCTTGAAAAGCTCTTCCGTCACGATCAATTGCAAGACCGCATCCCCGAGAAACTCCATCCGCTGGTTGTCAAAATGCGGCTTGTGCGACTCATAAGCCAAACTGGGATGAGTCAGCGCCTCCGCCAACAGCAGCGAATTGCGAAATTTGTAGTGGATCCGGCTTTCCAGCGGCTGCATCTGTTGTTCTACGAAGTTTCCTTCCCTCTTATCCAAGCCTTGATCGCGGCTCCGATGAGAAAGATGGGGTGATCGACGGGACTCGAACCCGCGACAACCGGAATCACAATCCGGGGCTCTACCAACTGAGCTACGACCACCATTTCAGGCGGGGCGGCAGACTTATCCACAAGTCCGGATTTGAAAAGGTAAAAATCAAGCAATTCGACGATCATTCCACCACGGCCACCAATCCGTCCTCGCAAATCCACCCGGATGATCCATCATTCTTCAGGCCGGATGAACAAATCCGCCCGGAAATCGTCAGAAATGCTCCCCACCACTTCCCCGATGATTCAGATCCTCAAAATAGCGTTCTTCTGCACCGCCGCCGCCCAGTTCACCTGCGCGGCTCCCACTTGGCAGCAGGAACTCAGCTCACCCAAGCAAGGCCCGTTTCCCAAGCTTCAACCCACCTCCATCACCCTCCAGGTCAGCTGGAAAGGGTTGATCAACTCGGGAATTGTCAACATCGACTTCGCTCCGCCCACCGCCAGGAAGACCGACTTTTACGTCGTGAGATCCTCCGCCCGCAGTGTCGGTGCAGCGGCATCCCTCTTCCCCTACCAAAGCTGGTTCTGGTCCGAGCTCGATCCCGTCTCGCTCCGCCCCCGTTATTTTCATTCCGTAGAAACCGACAAACGGGAAACCGTCACCACCACCGTCCGCCACTCCCCGGACCGCGCGATCTGTTGCGAAGTCACCCAACGCAGCGACACCGGCAAAGTCTCAGAGAAGAACCGCACCTTCATCCACACTCCCATTTTTGACATTTTCTCGGCGATGCTGCACGTCCGTAGCCAGAAACTCGAGGTCGGAGACCCGGTCACGCTCGTCATTTGCCCGTTTGAAAGCCCCTACCTCCTCCGTGTCAAAGTCATCAGCAAGGAAGTCCACAACGGCCGCAATGCCATCCGACTCTCCGTGGGAATGAGAAAAATCGACTCCAAGACGCTCGAACTCCTCCCCTACAAAAAACTCAAGCAGGACGCCACGCTCTGGCTCAGTGACGATGCCGACCGCATCCCCATCGAGCTGCGGGCGGCCGCCTTCATCGGCGATGTGCGGGCCACCCTGGTCGACCACAGAAAACTCTAGGATGCCTCCCCGCCTCATCGCTTTGATCAGTCTCCTGCTCGTGCTTTCCGCAGCAGCGGGCAAGGTTTTCACGTTTGGCGACAGCTTGAGCGACACGGGCAACGTCTTTTCCATTTCAGGAGGCATCTACCCACCCTCACCCTATTTTGAAGGCCGTTTCAGCAATGGCAAAGTCTGGGTCGAGCATCTCGCCGCAGAACTCGGCAGGCCCGCCGACTCACTGGCCCGCCTCGACGGTGGCCGCAACTATGCCGTCGGCGGCTCGGAAACCACCGGCACTCTCAGCTCTCAGCTCACCAGCTTCCAGCTCGACCTCGGCTTCAACACGCTCGGCAGCGACGACCTCTGCATCCTTTGGATCGGCGGCAATGACATCCTCAATGGCACTTCCGCCGTGCCTGCGGAAATGATCACCCGCGTGGAGAATTTCCTCAACGCCCTCAGCCTGCGCAATGCCCGCAGATTCCTGCTCGTCAACCTGCCCGACCTTTCAAAAATCCCTCCTGAAATCGGCACTCCCAGTGCCGCCCTGACTCGCGCACGCAGCATCGACTACAACACCCGCCTCGCCACCCTCGTCGCAGGAATCAACAACCAATCAGGCAAGTCCGCCGTGCTCATCGATGTGTTCTCCATGTTTGAAGAAATCACGGCCCGCCCCCAAGCCTACGGATTCTCGACCGCCACCGAGTCCGCCTATGACCGCGACACTGGAGCCCTCGTTTCCAATCCTGAGAGATTCATCTTCTGGGACGACCGTCACCCGACCGCAGTCACCCACCGCCTCATCGGCCAGTTGGCGGCGCAGATGTACCTGAAGCGCACGGGCTTCATCCCCATCCATACCGGCACCTTTGACGGAAACCTGGTCGCCTCCTGGATCCTCCCTTGGGACCTTGTCAGCCTCCAAGTCGAGGCTAGCAGCACGCTCCTCGTCGGATCATGGGGCAGTAGCGGCCTTGCCGAACCCACCAATGGCCGCTTTTTTTCGATCGCCCGGCCGCTTGCCACAGGGCCGAATTTCTTCCGCCTCCGACGCTAGGCCACCCAGCGGCTCAATTTTTGGTTGCCTGACCGCCAAGGATGGACGAAGGGTTCACCAGACATGTCCGAGCCAGAAAACAAGCCATCACGGGCATTTTTGCCTTACCCCGTATCGACGCTTAGCCCTCCGATCATCCCCAATGATCTGACTTCTTTCAAGTCCAGAGGCATTTCCCAAGTCGAGCGCGACCTCCAACAGAAACTCAAGGAAATCCGCGAAACCTACCTCGCCACCATCGACCACTTCAACTGGAACAAACTCGTCTACGAGGCGGAAATCCAGTTCGAGCCCATCATCGGCGGAATCTACCACCTCTACGATGTTCGCGGACGTAAACTCCTCTCCATGATCTCCCCCGACCAATGGAGCCAGAAACACCTCGCCACGGTGCGCCTCAACATGGATCGCCAATGGAAAATCGTCGAAACAGGCGCCGGGGTCGATTCACGCGAACTCTTCGGCAGCTTCGAAATGTGAGGCCACACCTACTCGGTCAACGTGGCGGGCATCGCCGAGAACGCCATTTCACACAGGCCGATGAAGGCCTCTTCCACTAGGCTCGGCACTCGCTTGGGCGAATGAAATACCCCCCACTCACGCTCGATTTTCGGCTCATCGATCTCCACAACCTTCAGGCTGCCATCCTCGATCTCACGGGCGGCAACCCACGGCGCGACAATCCCCACACCGATCCCCAGCTTGGCCATCTCCTTGATCGCCTGCATGTCACCCAACACCAACGATTTTTTCTCCGTCGCGCCCTTTTGATCCAGCCAATCTTCGATCAATCGGTGCGTTTCCGTCGCTTTTGCATAGATGATGAACTGCTGGTCATTCATCGTCCTGATTTTCGACGCCGGATCCACCGCCCACGCGTGAAACGGTGAAACCACGAAAGCCAAGCGGTCCTTGAACATCGGTCGGTAGCCATCGTCCCCGCGGCCCCTCGGCTTCAAGCCCACCACCAGATCCAAATCAGAATTGCTCAAGCGATCGAGCAGCAGGGTCGTATCGCCCGCCTCAATCACCGGCTCACAACGGGAAAAGCAATCCCGAAACTCACGCAATACCGACGGTATCAAAAAATGACACAAACTGTGTGGCGCTCCAATCCGGATCCGCGTTTGGCCCCACCTTCGCAAGCCATCCAAATCACGGCAGGCATGCTCAAGCTCGAACAGCACCCGCTTGCAACGCTTCAAAAGCAGCTCCCCCTCCGCCGTCACCACCACCCGTTTGCCAGCCCGGTCCAGCAGGCGGCAGGCAAGCTGCTCCTCCAGTGTCCGCAAGGAATGACTCACCGCCGACTGCGTCACAAAAATCCTGCGGGCCGCTAACGTGAAGCTCCCTTCCTCTACCACGGCCACAAATGCCCTCAGCTGCCTTAAGTCAGGGACCCAATCCATAATGAAACGCTCTCATGGAAAGCTTGACTCAAATGAGCATGGCTTGTGCCAATTTGAAAATATTGGCACTCATCGCGCTTTAGGCCGCCCTATGCCAGGTCGCCAAACCAATCCTAACTCCCCGATCCGACTGGGTTTCGTCCCCCTCATCGACTGCGCCCCCGTGGCAGTCGCCATGGAAATGGGAATCTTCCAACAGCACGGAGTCCAAGTCGCACTCTCCCGCGAACTCGGCTGGGCCAGTGTGCGCGACAAGTTGTTCTATGACAGTCTCGACGCCGCCGAGTCCATCGCAGGCGTGGCATTTGCGTTAGGACTCGGCTTCAGCGATCTCCGTTGCGAAGTGGCCGTGCCCCTCATTCTCAATCTGCACGGAAATGCCATCACACTCACCACCGAGCTCGGCCCCGCAGAAATCGGGACAGGTGAGGGCCTTAAAAACCACCTCAAAAAACACTGGAAAAAAGACCGCCCTCTCACCCTCGCCGCTACCCATCGCTTCTCGTCCCATCACATTCTCCTTGCCCAGTGGTTGAAACGCTTCGGCCTGAACTCCCCGGCCGATGTCGATATCATCTTCCTCCCACCTCAACTCATGCCTCGCCATCTCAAAGCCGGCCACATCGACGGCTATTGTGTCGGAGATCCATGGAACTCGGAGTCCATCCTTGGCGGATTCGGCTGGTGCCCCGCCACCTCCTCAGACCTCTCCCACGGCCATCCCGAAAAAATTCTCATCCTCTCTGGAAATTTCCTCCATGAACGCAAAGGGCAAGCCCTCGCCCTCGTGGCCGCACTCATCGACGCCTGCAAACTCTGCCAGGACCCGGAATTCCGAAACCAACTCATCTCCATCCTCGCCCTCAAGGAATACACCGGCGCATCCGAAGATGTCCTGAAAAATAGCCTCAGCGGAAAGTTCAACAACGGCTATGATATCATCGAACAACCCTCATTCCACATCTTCCATGGCGACACCGTCAACCGCCCCTCCATCGACAAGGCCTCTTGGGTCCTCGCCGGATTGCGCGGCATCGGCGCCCTCCCCGATGTAACGACCGGATCCCTCTCCCGAATCTACCGGGAAGATCTGTTCCACGGCGCATCCCTGAGCGCTCAACCGGTATGAGCCAAGCTCATTTCAACGATGAAGCTGCATCCCTGAACCAAACGGCCCCACCTGCAAGTTGGCATCCATGCGGCTACTGAAGTGGTCCCGGAAAACGGAGCCAGCATTCTGTTGAAACTTTAGCGGGTCTGATAGGGGCGGATGACCTCGCAATCCTTACCGTTGAAACGAAAGAGAAGACACACCTAACCGCCGAGTTCAAAGCCCATGTCGCCGCCGAGGCGCTCTAGGGAGAGAAGACGATCCAACAGATCGCCCAAGAGAACGACATCGCCCCTTCCCAAGTCAGCACTTGGAAGAAGGGCCTTGAGGACCACATGCCAGCGATCTTCGAGCGCAAGATCCGCCAACTCCTCATCGCGAAAGAGTTCCTCGGGAAAAAGTGCGATCAGCAGGGAATCGATCCCAGCGAAAGGCCATGATCGATCCCAGCGACAAGAAGCCATTGATTGTTAGGGAATGGCTTTTGGGGTGGAGGCCGTTGAAAGAGCGGGTGGCCGGACCGGAGGCGGGAAAAGGGGGGTAACCACAGAGTGCACGGAATACACGGAGCGAAGAGGAGAATAGAATTTGTTAGAAATCTCGCAAGCTCCCACTCTGTGTAATCTGTGCATTCGGTGGTTAAAAACTCTTCTAACCACAGAGCGCACGGAATACACGGAATGAAGAAGAAAATGGATGTAGCTGGAAAGCGCGGCAGCTCCCACTCTGTGAACTCTGTGCATTCCGTGGTTAAAAAATCTTCTAACCACAGAGTGCACGGAATACACGGAATGAAGAAGAGTTTTGGGTTCCTGAATCCGCGCGTCGGCGCCGACTGAGGCGGCCCCAGAAAATCAGGCCAGTGGCTAAGCGATGATTGTGGTGTGTGGGAGCCGCTAGCGTCTGCGGCTCCTGTGCCAGCAAGGCCGAAGCCGAGGACTTCGAGCGCGAACGCGTCCAGCTCCATGCCAAAATCGGCCAGCAGGCTGTCGAATTGGACTGGCTGACAAACCTGTGCGCCGTGATGGACTGGCATTCGCGCAAGGCGCTTGGCGGGGCGCTTTCCAACACCATGGGAAGCGACCTTTGGCTGGAAGCCTTGGAGAAGGCGCTGAACTCCACCGGCAAGGTCTCCGAGATCTTCAACGCCGACCAGGGCTGCCAGTTCACCTCGGCGGAATGGACGGGCCGCCTGACGGATCTGGGAGTGAAAATCAGCATGGACGGCAAAGGGCGCTGGATGGACAAGGTCTTCATCGAGCGGCTCTGGAGGGGCGTGAAATAGGAGCGGATCTACCTGTTTGAACACGGCACGCAACCAGCCTTGCGCGAGAGCCTGGAGGAATGGTTCGACCGCTTCAACCACGCATTCGGGTATCGGTATCCGCCGCTTCACCCAAACCACTTTCGAGTGCCGAGTTCGGTTACGGAGCTGCGAGTAAGTTCACACTCTCTGGAAATCAATGTATCAGCCGACCGTCTGAAAGGCTCCGCGAATCTCCACTAAGGCCCCGGTTCTTCTGGGAAACATTTACAAATTTCGGGGGCGGGTGGAGCGGTGATCGCTACTGCCACGCCGGATCTCGGGTGGGTGAATTCCAGCCTTTTCGCCTGCAAAAGCATCCGTGTCCCCGTCCCCAGCAGTTCACCCAGCGCAAAGCTGCGCTCGCTTCCCGCATAACGGAAATCCCCCACAATCGGCAGGCCTTCATGCAGCAGATGCCGGCGGATCTGATGGAAACGCCCGGTTTGTGGGGCGGCCTCCACCAGGGATAAGACCTGCGCGAAGTTCTCGGAAATCCGCAGGCAGCGGAACGACGTCCGCGCCGCAAGCAAGGCCCCTCCCGGCACCGCGCGCAGTGGAACCTCACAGTCCCAGCACGGCGGCGCGGCACCGCAAACGACCGCCTGATAGGTTTTTCTAACCAACCTTTGCTCGAACGCCTGCTGACCCAGCGCGGCACTCTGCTTGTCGAGTGCGAATAGCAAGACTCCCGATGTTGGACGGTCGAGCCGGTGGATTGGAAAAACATGCTGCCCGAGTTGATCTCTGAGCCGCTTCATCGCGCTGATGCCGGAGTCCGCTGCGGCCGCGTTCACGGGATGCACCAACATGCCTGCCGGCTTATCGATCGCCACCAGGAATTCGTCCTGGTAGAGCAGTTGCAGCGGTACTGGACGATTAGGTGTGATTTCCATGAGCCACTCCATCTTGGAAGCCGAAGACCCGCCGCACCGCCGCCATTTCAGCGGTCAAGCGCCCATCCGCGTGCCTCACCGTGAGCGTGGGTTCCTCGGTCATCTCACCATGGTCACCCACGTCGAGCTGGCAGGCGTAAAGCGTGAACAAGGGGGCTAGGGTCTCGCGAGGGATCACGTCCCGCAACTTCACCACCCGGAGGCCCGCCGCTGCAATCGCGTCGATGGCCCGCTGCTTTTGTGGCGAGGGGAAACACAGAATCAACCAACCCGCCGCACTGAGATGCAAAGCCGCCGCCCGTGCGTAGTCCCCTACATCACCGCGCAACTCGAAGCGCGCGTGCGCCTTTTGTGAATCCTGAGGAAGAACTCCCGTCCCTGCCGGAAAATACGGCGGGCTCCCCGTGATGAGGGGAAATCTGCGGTCCAGTGCCAATTCCCGGAGATCCCCCAAAGAATGGTTCACCCGCTGGCCCAGCCCGTTGGCGGCAATATTGGCCTGAAGCAGCTGGTAGCTGATTTCCTGCGCCTCCACACATGTCAGGCATGCCGCTGGTCCCATGCCCCATAAGGTCAGCAAGCCTACCGTGCCGATCCCTGTGCCCAAGTCCAGATGCTCACCCACCTGCGGTGAGACCTGTAGGGCATACCAGGCGGTTAGAACGTCGTCGATCGAGTGCCGGTGACCCCGCCTGCGCTGGGCGATCAGCCAGCCCGCCTGCTCCCCTGCATCATCCTTGCAAGGCTCGCGCCCGATTAAGCCCACCGGACCGGTTAATGCGTCCAGGGTGATCTGCTCGCCCAACTGATCTTGGAGCAGCAAGCGCTCCGCCTGCCACCGCTCGGGGCCAAAAACTTCATCGGACGGGGAAATCAACATCTGGAATGATGCTTGAAACTGCCGGACGCGAAAGCAAGTCTGCGTTGCAATTCCCCCACGGGGGGCGTTCGTCCGATGCCGTGACAAGGCGGATTTCGCTTGAAAATTTTCCGAATTTATTTTTCCAAACAAAAACCAAGCGCTGCTTCGCTATCCGCGCAAACCACGGTTTTCCGAACATTTTTTAATCCCATGATCGAAGTTGACTCCCTGACCAAACAATTCGGCACCAAATTGGCCGTGAACGCCCTTTCATTCACCGTAAACAAAGGTGAGGTCCTCGGTTTCCTCGGGCCGAACGGTGCCGGCAAGTCCACCACCATGCGCATGATCACGGGGTTCATCCCACCCACCTCCGGCGAGGCCAAGGTCTGCGGCATCTCCATCATCGACAACCCGAGCGAGGCCAAGACCAAAATCGGCTACCTTCCCGAGTCGGCCCCGCTCTACAATGACATGACCGTCGTCGGTTTCCTCAAATTCTGCGCCGCCATCCGCGGCCTCAAGGGCACGGCGAAGAATGACGCCGTGGAGCGCGCCATCGACACCTGTTTCCTCAGCACCGTCGCCAGCCAATCCATCGACACCCTTTCCAAGGGGTACCGCCACCGCACCTGCCTTGCCCAAGCCCTCCTGCACGATCCCGAGGTCCTCATTCTGGACGAGCCGACCGACGGTCTGGATCCGAACCAGAAATACGAAGTCCGGCAGTTGATCAAGCGCCTCGGCAAGACCAAGGCCATTCTGTTTTCCACGCACATTCTTGAAGAGGTCGAGGCCTCATGCACCCGCGCCGTTATCGTGGACCGGGGGAAAATCGTCGCCGACGGGACCCCCGCCGAGCTGCTTGCCCAATCGGAAACCGGCTCCCTCACCGACTTGTTCCGCAAAGTCACCTCCAGCGACACCGAAGCCGCCGCCTAACCCGTTTCCCGTCATTTTCAGCATTTCAGCGTCTCAGCATTTCAGCATCTACCCAACCATGTCTTCCTGCACCATCTACAAACGCGAGCTCAGCAGCTACTTTTCGCAACCCACGGCCTACGCCATCATTGTGATTTTCCTGCTGTTTTCCCTGGGATTCACCTTCACCTTCGGCCAGTTCATGGAAGTTGGCGACTCCTCCCTCCAGTGGACCTTCCTTTTCTGGCACCCCTGGATTTACATGCTGTTAGCTCCTGCGGTGGGCATGAAGCTCTGGGCGGATGAGCAGCGCACCGGCACCATCGAGCTGCTGGGGACCTTCCCGGTCTCCACGTGGAGCGCGATCATCGGCAAGTTCCTCGCCGCCGCCACCGTCTGGCTGATCGCCCTCTTGCTGACCTTCCCCATCGTCATCACGGTCAATTACCTTGGAAATCCCGACAATGGCGCAATCTTCTCCGGCTACCTTGGCAGCTTCCTGGTCTGTTGCACCTTCCTTGCCATCACCATGCTTGTCTCCGCCTGCACCCGTGACCAGGTCGTCTGCCTCATCGTCTCGGTCTCCATCTGCGTGCTGCTCATGCTCTGCGGCTATGATCCGGTCACCCGCGAACTCGCCAAAATCGTCTCCCCGGGGATCCTCGAGGGCATCGTCTCCTTCGGCGTCTGGGATCACTTCAATTCCTTGAACAGCGGCCTCTTCCGGATGAAGGACTTCATTTGGTTCGGCTCCGCGATCTTTGTTTGCCTTCTCGGCACCAGCGCCATCCTCTCCGCGAAGCGTGCCTGATCGATTCTAAACAACCCTCTAACATTCATCTCCAACTTTTTTCTCAAGACCATGTCTGCCAGAACCACCCACCCGGTCACCCGCGCCGCCCTAGGCGTTGCCGCGCTCGTCACCATCGCCCTGCTTGCCAATTGGCTCATCTCCCTCACCCCGTTCGGCAACCGCGGTGCGGACTTCACCGAAAACAAAGTCCACACGCTATCGGCGGGCACCCGCTCGATCCTCACCGAGTTGGACACCCCCGTAGTCATCCGCTACTATGCCTCCCGTAGCACGGATTACATGCCCGAGCAGCTCAAGCTCCACATGCGCCGCGTGGATGACCTGCTCAAGGAATACGCCTCGCTCTCCAAGGGGAAGCTCCGCATCGAGAACCTCGACCCCGAGCCTGATACGGATGCCGAAGACTCCGCCAATCTCGACGGGATCAACGGCCAACGCATGGACGACCAGAACCTCTTCTTCGGTCTCGCCATCAACTGTCTCGACAAGACCAGCGTCATTCCCTTCCTCGACCCGCGTGATGAAACGATGCTGGAATACCACATTTCCAAGGCCATCGGCGAGGTCAGTACTCCGGTGAAGCCCCGCATCGGCATCATGAGCGCGCTCGATCTCAAGGGCGCCCCCGCGATGATGCCCGGTCAGCCACCCACTCCGGGCTGGGTGATCTATCAGCAACTCAAGCAATCCTTCGACCTCGTGGATGTGCCCATGGAGTCCACCACCATCGACCCCAAGGAAATCAAGACGCTGCTTCTCTTCCACCCCGCAGGCATCACCAAGGAAGCCGAGTTCGCCGTGGATCAATACGTGCTCGGTGGTGGCACGGTCGTCGCCTGCCTCGATGCGTTTTCCGTCGCCGCGCAGATGTCAGCCCCGCCACCGAACCCGATGATGGGTCAACAACCGCCACCGGCCACCACTTCCACCTTGCCGACGCTGCTCGGGTCATGGGGTGTGACTTTCGAGTCCGGCATGGTGCTCGCCGATCCCACCCTGGCCACCAAACTCGGCGGAAACCGCGTGGGCCTTGCGGTGCTTACTTTGGCAAAAGACAATATGCCTGTGAAAGACGACGTCATCACCAAGAACCTCGGTTCGATGACCTTGTTCCTCCCGGGAGCCTTCACCAACACGGGTAGTGGCAGTGCAACCGTCAGCTCGCTCGTGAAATCCACGACCCAGGCCGGGTTTGTGGATTCGACCAAGGCCTCCCAGCTCGACCCCTCGCTTGCCCGCACCCTTAAATCGAACGGCACGGCCTATGACCTTGTGACCCACCTTTCCGGCAACTTCAAGACCGCCTTCCCGGACGGCAAGCCGAAGCCCGCTGGCGAGACTCCTCCTGCCACTCCGGAGGCCAAGGACGCCCCCAAGGATGCTGCCAAACCCGACTCCCTCAAAGAAAGCACGGCCCCTGGAAACGTATTCCTCATCGCCGATGTGGATGCCTTCTACGACCGCTTCGCCTACAACATCCAGAACTTCGGCGGCACTCAGATGGCCTCGCCATCGAATGGCAACGCCTCGTTCTTGTTCAACGTGCTCGACCAGGCCACCGGGTCCAAGCACCTCATCGGCTCCCGTTCGCGCTCCGCCATCAGCCGCCCGTTCACGGTGGTTCAGAAGATGGAAGCGGATTTCAACAAATCCGTCGGAGCTAAGATCGAGGAGTTCCAGGAAAAGCAGAAAGCCGCCCAACAGAAGCTCAGCGAGCTCCAGGCCCAGAAGTCGGGTGGTTCGGAACTCTTCTTGTCGCCAGCACAGGAGGCTGAGATCAAAAAGCTCCGCCAGGAGCAGGTCGAGTATGCCAAGCTGGTTCGCGAACAGGAAAAAACCCTCCGCCGCCAAAAGGACAAACTCGCCGGCAACATCACCCTCCTCAACGTAGCCGCCATGCCCGTGCTCGTCGTGCTCGTCGGCCTCGGCCTGTTCTTCAAACGCCGGTCCGCCACCCGCGCCCGTTGATCCACTAACCAACCTTCCAATCCTCAATTTTCCCACCATGAACAAACGCCAGGTTATCATCCTCTGGGTCATCGCCCTCGCCCTCGGTGCCGCCGTGACCATCGTCAAGCTCAGCCAGAACAAGGCCACCCAAAGTGCCACCAAGCGCACCCAAGGGCAGACGCTCTTCGAGTCCTTCCCTGCCACCGAGGCGGCCTCGGTCACGGTGCAATCCGCCACCGGCAGCGTCACGCTGGTGAAAAAGGACGCCACTTGGACGGTCAGCGAGCGCGATGGCTACCCTGCCAACAACGCTTATGTGAACGATCTCATCCGCACCCTCGGCGAGCTCAAGGTGACCGTCGCGATGGAGGCCGGCCCGTCCTTCGCCCCGCGCTTCGGCATGGATGAATCCGCCACCAAGGAGGAAGACCGCGGCCTCACCGCCACCTTCAAGGATGCCTCCGGCAAGGAGCTTGCGAAGGTCTCCCTTGGGAAAAACATCGAGAGCGGCGCCGCGCCGTCTCCCATGGGCGGAGGCAATGCCGTCGGCCGCTACATCCGCAACCACGCGGATGAATCCGGCTTCTACGCCATCAGCGAGATGTTCCCTGCCGTCACCGCCGACGCCAAGGCCTGGCTCAACAGCACCTTCATCAATCCCGAGAAAATCCAGTCGATCACCCTGAGTCAGGTCGGGAAAACGGATGCTGCCTGGACGCTCACCCGGGAGACCGAGGAGGCTGAGTTCAAGCTGCAAGGCGCCACCGGCACCGAGACGCTCGACACTGCCGTCACCGGCCCGCTCAAGACCCTCTTTTCCTACGCCCGCTTCGAAGACGTTGTGCCAGCAGCCAAGGTTGCCGAGCGCGCCGCAGCGGAGGGCAAGCGCACGGCGACCCTCACCACCTTCGAGGGTTTCACATACACCTTGACCCTGACTCCTACCAAGTCGGCAGCCCCCGCCGCTCCCGCCAGTCCGGAAGCCGCCCCAGCCGCCACCGACAACTTCCTGCTCAGCGTCGCCGTCGCCGCGGAATTGCCCAAGGAGCGCAAGAAGGAAGAGGGTGAAAAACCCGAGGACGCCAAAACCAAAGACAGCGCCTTCGCCGACCGTCTCAAGTCCCTCACCGAAAAGCTCAACAAGGAAAAGGCCCTCGCCAACATCACCTTCGAGGTGGCCAAGTCCCTACTCGATCCGGTGCTCAAGGAGCGGGACGCCCTGCTCGCCAAGCCCGCAGCCCCGGCTGCACCGGACCCAAGCGCAGGGAATGTCCAGCAGCTCCCCGGCGGCATGATCGCCCGGCCTCCCGCCACCGCCACCACCGCGCCCATCGAGGCCGTGACCCCACCCATTTCCGTGCCGGCCTCGGAGTGATCCCCGGCAGTAGGGCTTTTACGTAAGGGAGAATTCGCCATTTAAACTTCGGCGATTTGAGAGGAT
>CALMKO010000017.1 GCA_937867415.1 uncultured Verrucomicrobiota bacterium
CCAGCTTGATGCCATTGGTCGAGCCGATGTCGCAGAGTTGGTATCCACCCGGGATCCGCTGCATTTCGGCGTGGTGCACTGACACCGAGCCGGACTCGATGACGATGTCGTTATCACTTCCCCGACCTACTGTGACCGTGCCGCTGTCCAGTTGGAAGCGATAGGGCTGGGCATTCTTTTCAGGGACGGTGATGGTGACGCGTGGCAAAGTTCGGAGTGGGTTGTTGCGTAGGATTTCTACCGTCAATCCCCTCGGGAGTGCACGCCTTTTTTTGGGGTCTTTTTACGGCATGTCGGAGGGATGTCTGGCCCATGCTTGCATGTTGGAGGTGTATGGTGTCGCGAGATGTCACTCGGAGCAGGTGTTTTTCCTTGTCAGGAGAGGCACTGGCGTAAATTCTGCTCGCAGATCGCAGGTAATTGCTGATTCGACCTTGACCGCTTGGCTCGGCAAACCAAGGCGCCCAACCTTTATTCCCCCCCTGATGTTACTCTCTTTTCAAATGGTTTCGCGCGTGATCTCACGTGCTTGGGCAATGGTAACTCTGGTGTGCACCCTGGGGCAGACCGAGGCGGAAACGGTGGAGTGGGGAGATGATTCGCTGGGGCAAGTCACTCCGGCACCCATGGTTGAGTTTTTAGAGGTTAAATCGGGTTTTTACCATCATCTCGGCATCAGAACCGATGGCACGGTCGAGGCGTGGGGGGGACCCAATGGTGCCGGACAGAACACCGTGCCAAGTGGTTTGGTCGGGGCTGTGGACGTCGCCGCGGGAGGGGATTTCTGGTTCGCGGATACGGCATTCAGCTTGGCGGCCAAGTCCGATGGTTCCGTGGTCGGCTGGGGCAACAATGAGCAAGGGCAGCTGACCTTGCCAGTTGGCTTGGCGGATGTCGTGAGTGTGGCTGCGGGGCGTTGTCATTCGCTAGCGCTCAAAACCAATGGGCAAGTAAGCGCTTGGGGTGGGAATCAATACGGTCAAAGCACCGTGCCGGCCGGGCTTGCCAACGTGATTGCGATCGCAGCCGGCGGTTTCCAAAGCCTGGCTCTGAGAAATGACGGGACCGTCGTCGCGTGGGGCAAGTTTTTCAATGGTGTCACCTGGGTGGACACCGTGGTTCCCGTCGGTGTTTCCGATGTCGTGGCCATTTCCGCCGGGCGACTGCATTGCTTGGCCCTGAAAAGCGATGGGACGGTCGTTGGCTGGGGATACAACTCGAACGGCCAGGCGACCGCCCCTAACGAACTTGCGGGTGTGATCGCCATCGAGGCGGGTGGTTTCCATAGCCTCGCTCTCAAGGCTGACAACACGGTCGTCGCATGGGGTGCCGATGCCAGCGGCCAGACCACCATCCCCGTGGGAGCTCAGACTGAAGTGCGTGCGATTTCCGCGGGCTTCGTGCGCAATCATGCGGTCAAACAGACGGCGTTGTTTCCGGCAATCACCAGCGCGCGAGTGGTCAGTGCGGCGGCTGGGGCTTTGTTCAGCCATTCAATCACCGTCGGGAATGCGACTCCCACGCTCTACTCCGCACTCGGCCTGCCTCCCGAGCTTTCCCTCAATTCCACGACCGGTGAAATCACGGTGACTTCCGCAATGACAACCGTGCCGATGAGGCGGTCGGTTCGTTTGTGGGCTGATACTCCACAAGGCCGCCTGACCCAAAACCTTTGGATTCATTTCACCCAAGGTGTCGCGCCGACAGCGGTCGGTCTCAGTCCCGCTGCCGTGACGGAGAATGCGCTGCCTGGTCTTGTCGGGTCTTTATCCGCCACGGATGCTGATCCCGGCGATACCCATGTTTTCAGCTTGGTTGCCGGCGCTGGCTCACAAGACAATCACCGTTTTGTCATTTCTGGAGATCAACTCAACCTTGCCAGCAAGGTTGATCTGGATTTCGAAGCTGCTCCCGGCCCCTTGTCGATTCGGGTGCGGGCGACCGACTCCGCGCTGAATTCCTATGAAGCGGTGATCAGCATTTCACTGCTCAATGATGATCAGGAAGACAGTGACCTTGATGGTCTCAATGAAGCACAGGAACTTGCAGCAGGAACCAACCGCACGGTCTATGATTCCGATGGTGACGGTTTTGGGGATGGCTTCGAACAGGCCCGGGGAACCCTTCCTAACAATCCCTCGAGCAAACCGGCGGGGCAGATTCTGGTGGCATGGGGCGGCAATGACAAAGGACAACTTGCCTTGCCCTCCAGCTTGGGTGAAGTCATCGATCTCGCCGCCGGCTGGGGGCATAACCTTGCTTTGCAAACCGATGGCACGGTAGTGGCCTGGGGCTGGAATGCCGACGGTCAAACAACTTTGCCCGACCCACTCGGTCCGGTGGTGGCCATCGACGCTGGAGACCTCCACAGCATCGCGCTCAAGGCCGATGGGACCGTCGCCGTCTGGGGAGGTAATCTTCAAGGGCAAACCAGCGTGCCAGTGGACTTGGCTGGGGTCGTCGCGATTGCTGCGGGAAGTTATCACAATCTCGCATTAAAGAGTGATGGAAGCGTCGTGGCATGGGGTAGGGATGTTGAAGGTCAAAGCTCGGTACCGGCAGGACTCTCGAATGTCGTCGCGATCGCGGCGGGCGGTTACCACAGTCTGGCGCTCAAGAGTGATGGTTCGGTTGTGGCATGGGGCTGGAGCGGCGCTACCGCGGTGCCTGCCGGAGTCGAAGGAATTGTTTCGATCGCGGCGGGTGGTTTTCACAGTGTGGCTCGAAAATTCGATGGCCGCGTGTTTGCGTGGGGTGACACCGAAGATGGACAAGCGGACGTGCCAATCCATCTGCCCACAGCCACGACCGTTCACGCAGGTTGGCTCCATTCCGCAGGCATGAAAAACGACCGCACTCTCGCCATTTGGGGATCGAATTCCAAGGGGCAGTCGAGCATACCGCTCGAAGCGCGTGATCTTGAAATCCTGGCAACTGGGGATATGCACAACATCGCCCTCCGCCGGGCCAGCGGATTTCCTGAGATTCTGGCTGCGGGCTCTATCATCGGCTGGCCTGGTCAGTCGGTGTCGCACCAAGTCAGCATTGCCAATGCCATCCCGGAGTCAGGTGGCTTCAGTGCCATCGGGCTTCCTAGCGGCCTGGCCATTCATCCAGATACCGGTTTGATCACCGGCACGGTGCTTGCAACCGGCGTCCGGCAAACGGTTCGAATCACGGTTGTGACCGACCAAGGCCGCCTGACCCAGCTGCTTTGGCTCAATACCAAGGATGGCAGCCCACCGACCGGGATTGCCCTCACACCTAACACCATGCCGGAGAATCAGGCGCCGGGAACCGTGATCGGCCTGCTAAGCGCCAGCGACCCCGATGCCGGAGATCTCCATACCTTCAATGCCGTCTTGGTCAGTGGTTCCTTCAACCCCTACGACGTGGTCGTTTCAGGCAACCAGCTGGTCCTCGGTCCGGCTGCGGGCTTTGATTTCGAAAATCCACTCGGAGGCGTGAACGTGCGGGTCAGGGCAACAGACTCCGGCGGGAATTTTTTCGAAAACACCATCAACGTGCAAATGATCGACGTGCGCACCGAAGACTTTGATGGAGACGGCGTGAGCGAGCAGCGCGAGGAGGATGTATTCCTGACGAGTGATCTGGTCTATAACGACTTCCGGCTCCTCGACAGCGACCAAGATGGGGTTCCCTCGATGGTTGAATTTGCCTTCAACCTCAATGTGCATGGATCGGACCCGATTCTTTACCTGGGTGGTCTCGGTTCCACCGCAGGGCTGCCGCTCATTACATCGTTGATTGCTCCTGAGGGACCGGTGACCTTGCAGATGGAGTTTTTGAGGCGCAAGAACGCGGGGCTTACCTACATCCCGCAGTTTTCAAGCGCCTTGGATTCCGCCTCATGGTCGGATGCCACCGAGCGGATTGAGGTGATCGAGTCGTTGGGGCTCGATTGGGAGCGCTGCCGGGTGCTTGATCAGCCTTCGACTCCCGGTTCAGCGACCCGCTTCGGGCGCGTGGGTGTGAAGTGAGTGAATTCCTCAGGTTTTGCTGGGGACTCGCTGCGGATGATCTCCACTGGAGTTCCGGTGGTGTTAGGCGGTTCGCGAGTCAAACTTGGATTGGCAGATCCGGGAATTCCTCCAGCCTGGCTTTACAACAAACGAACGGTGAATAAAAACACCACTTCCCCTGCCGCTTGTGACGAGGGTGGCAAGGCTGGAAACAACCGGGATTTCGCGAGGCTGATCATCACGATTTGAACGATCTCAAGACGTCAGCACGCCGGAGATTCACCGGCAAACTCAATCCGGCATGGGGCTTGGTGATGCGATGCGGCAGGTAAGGGCTTCATGGAGTCGGGGGGAAGTCTCAAGCTTGCGCATTGAAACCCGCCTGGGATGAAAAAAGCCACCCGGGAAAGTCCCCGAGTGGCCATCAGCAAATCCTTGATCCTGGAATCAACGATCAGAAGTTATAGCGGCAACCCAGTTCCCAAGCGAGCGTGTTGTCGAGTTCGAACCCATCTCCGCCAAAGTCGAGGTTGTCGAGATACAGCCAGCGGCCACCGCCGTAGACTTCGAACTGCTCGTTGATGTTGTAGAGCAAGCCGAATGAAGCCTGGGCAAAGAAACCGCCGTCGCGGTCACTCTCGCCGTCGAAGCTGGCTTCGGTGAACGCATAACCAGCACCTGCGGTCAGGTAACCGCTCACAGGACCAAACAATTGGCGCTCAAGCTTGAAGTTGAACGTCACAGGAATGATGTTCAAATCCACTCGCTCGGAAAAATCGCTGAACGTGGGGATGAAGGAATTGAATTCCGCAGACACGCCGTTGATGTCCATGTCTCCATCCATGAATCCGACTTCCAAGAAGGCGGCCATGTCACAGCCGATGATCTGGCCGAGGTCACGCCCGACGTGCAGGGTGTACATATCGAACTCGGAGTCCGCCACATTGAGTTCCTCGCCCGGAAGCAGTTCGCCCCCAGGGATAAGGTCCGCAAAGTTGGAGTCCGAATCAAATTGTCCGAAGGTTCCACCGACGAACCAGCCGCCTAACGAGACTGGAGCCGAAGCCGGGGCCGGTGCGGATACCTCGGGGGAGCTGCCAGCGAAGGCAGTAGATGTCACGGATAATAGCGCTGTAGCATGTGTGAGTAGTTTCATGGTTTCGAAGGGTGTTCCTAGGGGATCTGGAAATCAAGAAAAATCGTTAAATATCAAATAAATTTACAAATGTTTATCATTGATTCTAGGCGATTTGCGAATGTGGTTTGACAGATTTAAACATCAGCCGTCACCTTGATTCATGCACGATTCCAGGAATGAAACCGTTCCGTTACCCGCTTGGTTCCCACTGACGGGCGGGGACCCAGATCCGACGGTCCAGGGCAGTGTCGAGCCCCCATTGTTGCGGTTTTCTCTACCCTCCAAGAGCAGGGTCCGTCTGCCGTGTTCCACGCCGCGTCATGCCGCCAACGGCAGACTTGTCGCTTACACGTGGCATTATGGTCGGCCAGCGTGGATTCCGGCGATGGCTCCTGCCATGGTGAATTGGGCCCGGCGAAATGGCGTGGACCTGAGAGTTTGGCGGCAGAGTCCATCAAGTGATCCTGCGAGCGGCAGTGCGCTTGCAGGGATGCTGCAAGACTTCCTCGCCGGTGATGCGGCTTGGATGATTTATCTGGATGCGGATGTGATGATCCACCCGCTGGCACCTCATCCTTTGGAGACGGAATTCCGGCCGGGATTGTGGGTGTTGCCCCAGCCGGGTGCTTCTCTCATTGGGGAGGATTGGTCAGGATGGGTGGAAAAACACTTCGAGCGCAGACCAAGCCCGGCCCATGGCTACTGCAATGATGGGGTGTGGCTGCTGGATCGGGCGACAGCGGAAAGATTCCTGCCCTATCTTCAGCGGCCGATGATGCCGGCCAAGAATCATCCGCACTACTTTAATCTTTGCCTCTCCGACGCGGTGGGGGATGGCTCCGTGAAGAGCTTTGCGCTTCCTGAAATCTGGAACCGCCTGCCGCCAACCGGCATGCTTGGAAGGGAACATCGTGCGTGGTTTTACCACTGTGCGGGGCCCGACAAAAGCCGGGTTCTCGCCAACTGGCAAATCGGAGGGTTTCTTCCTCAGCCACGGCCCGCGATGACGATCAAGCCTTGGCCGGCGAAAGCGCGGCTCGCTGAGCTCATCGCCATTCCGTTTCACCTTGAGGGGGATCCGATGAAAGGCGAGTCCCTCCGCTACTTGTTGCGCTCGATCGACCAGCATTGGCAGCACTCCTGGCCGGTGCTTGTCTATGGCACTGCGCGTCCAGCCTGGTTGGATGAAGCGGTCTTCCAGTTGGAGCCCTCGTATCCGCAAGCGTATCTGCGTGCATTTTGTCTGGCAGAGCGCGTCTTGTGGATCAATGACGACATGTTTTATCTCAAAGACAGCAGCGTCGAGGATCATGAGGTTCCCCTATGTTATGGAGATCTGATTCCTCAACTTCCCGAGATGCTTGCTTCAGAAAACCGCTGGCAACGTGCCCGTGGTCACATTGCCAGCCGTCTGCATCATGAACAAGGACTGGATCGTCTTATGGATTTTTCGGTGCACTATCCTTTTCTTTTCGAGCGGGAAAAGGCCCGGCAGGTCTTTGATCATTTCGGGGTGTGGCACAAATATCAGATGGAGCTGGCCTACCATGGGCTGCATGGCTCTGTCGGTCGCCCGGCCGATGAATTCGCGACCTTCGAAACCCGCGATTTTCCCGGCAAGCGTTGGCTCAACGTGCAGGATCCGCTTGAGGCGGGTGCCGAGTGGGCCACTTGGATGGCTGCTCGATTTCCCACCCCTTCACGTTGGGAGATTCCGGGTTAGCGTTTGGACTTGGGAGTTTTCAGAAAGGCCTCGACCTCGGTGACCGACCGGGAGTTGAAGATGTCTTCCTTTCTCAGCCAGCCCTTTCTGGCAAGCCGCACGCCCAGCCCGATGTGGTGGAGCCCCATGGTGGAGTGGGCGTCGGGGTTGATGGAGCAGAGGACTCCCTTGTCGCGGGCGCGCTTCCACCAGCGCCAGTCCATGTCGAGACGCATCGGGCTGCAATTCAGCTCGATGATGGTGCGGGTCTCCGCCGCGCAGTCGATGATCATGGCGTGGTTCACCGCATAAGGCTCGCGCTTGAGCAGGAGGCGGCCGGTGACGTGGCCTAACATGGTGACGTGTTCATTCTCCATCGCCCGACAGATCCGGCGCGTCATCTCCTCCTCGCTGAGAGTGAAGGATGCGTGCACGGAGGCAACGCAGTAGTCGAGCCGGGCGAGAAGCGCGTCCTCGAAATCAAGACTGCCGTCCTTGTGAACATCCACCTCGGTGCCGCTGAAAAGGCGGAAACCTTCATAGCTGGCGTTGAGTTTTTCGATCGCGAGGATTTGGTCTAACAGCCTGTTTTCATCCAGGCCGTTTGCTTGGAAGGAGGCCTTCGAGTGGTCGGCGATGCCGAGGTATTGGAGGCCGAGATCCATGGCCTCATCGGCCATGGCTTCGAGAGTGGCGGTGCCGTCCGAGGCGGTCGTGTGATTGTGAAACGTGCCGCGGAGTTGGGTGAGTTCGATCAGGCGGGGGAGCGTGTGGTCCGCGGCGGCTTCGATTTCACCGCGGTTTTCACGCAGTTCCGGCGGGATGAAATCCAGACCGAGGGCGTGATAGATATCCGCCTCCTCGTTGACTTCAAAGTTGCCCGCGGATTCACCGGTGAAGCCGTATTCGTTGAGTGACAGTCCCTGTTTGAGTGCCAGTGAACGAATCGCGACGTTGTGCTCCTTGGACCCGGTGAAATATTGCAGCGCGAAGGGGAACTGGGCGTTGGAGACGGCGCGGAGGTCGCATTGGAGGCCGTTCCTGAGGCGGATCGACGCCTTGGTATCGCCACAGACGATGATGGATTCGCACTGGGGGAGTGTGGTGAAATCCTCGCAGACCAGCTTGGGTTCCTTGGTGGCGACGAGGAAATCCAAGTCATGCACGGTCTCTTTGGCACGGCGGAAGGAGCCGGCGTAGGCGACACGCGAGACCTCGGGATGAAGTCGGAGAAGGCTGGCAATTTCCTCGACGAGCGGGGTGATGCTTCCTAGCAGAAATGTGTCTGCGAAGGTTTCCCGCAGGGCGATGGCTTCGAGAATTTTCGTTTGGGTCTTGGTGCCGAAGCCTGGGAGTCCGGCGACCTTACCTGCTTCGCAGGCGGCCTTGAGGTCGGCGACGGAGGTGATGGTGAGCGCTTCGTAGAGGGCCTTTACTTTCTTGGGCCCGAGGCCCTGGAGGTCGAAAAGGTCAAACAGCCCGGGAGGAAACTCCGCACGGAGTTTTTCGTAGAACCCGAGTTTTCCGGTGCTTGCGAGTTCATGGAGCTTGTCGCGCAGCGCTTCGCCGATGCCTTTGATGCCGGTGAGCTCGTTTTTCGCGGCAAGTTCTACGATTTCTCCGTCGAAGTTCCGCACCGTCTCCGCCCCTTGGCGGTAAGCTCGGATTTTGAATGGGTTCTCGTTTTTCAGTTCGAGGAGAAGAGCGATTTGTTCGAGGATTTCTGCCAGGTTTTCGCGGGTCATGAGAGTGGTGTGTTGAAATGAGGTTGCCGTGGGATTCTGCAAGTTCACGGTTCTACCTGAGTAGCAGGTCCGCCACGACCATGCGGTGGTCGCTGTTACGGGTGGTGACGGCACAACTACGGACGGCGGTGAAGTGTCGGGTTGCGTAGATGTGGTCGATGCGGAGAATCGGGAAGCGCCGCTGAAAGGTGTTTCCCCAGCCTTTACCCGCGCTGGAAAACGCATTTTCAAAATCCGGCGCAAGCTGGCGGTGGATGATGTCCGTCGCCGGCGCATTGAAATCCCCGCCGAAGAGGGTGGGGGTGTTCGGGAATCGGGGCGTTGTTTGTGCGAGGATCCGCAGGGTGGTGGCGAGTTCCTGTTGGCGGACTACCCGGTTGTCGCGATGCTTTACCCACGCTTCCTTTTCCCAGAGGCGCAAATCGGTGGCAGCCGTTCGGAGATGGACATTCACCACCTCGATTGAAGCACCGCTCGGATGGACGATGCTGACTTGCTCGTCGCGCTGGCTGGGATTCCGGATTTCCCGATTGATTTTCCAGCGCGTTACAATGCCATTGCTGAGGTGGAAGCGGTAATCCCCACGACCGCTGAAAAGAACATCGGCGATGTGGCGAACCTGTTGTGGGTCGATATCTTGCAAGAGGACGATGTCCGGTTGCCAGTTTTCGATGTCCGGCGCGGGATTTCCTTTTTTGAAAAACGCGCAGTTCAGCGTGACCACGCGGATGACCGGACTCCCCTGATGCTTTGCGGCAAGGCCGGGCAGTGGAGTGGGTTTCCCCAGGTTTCCAAGCACCCGCGCCTCGTCTGCGCCGACGAACAGCGTGATCGACCAGACCGCGGTCATGATCAAGGAAAGCGGGGCCCGGAGGAAATAAAACGCCGCGCCCGCCAGCAGCAAGCCGCCGCCGCCCCAGATCCAGATCGGGACGACGGTGAATGCGGCGAAACGGTCCGGTTGCCTGGAGAAGCAGTAAACGGTGAAGACGTGTAAGAGCAGGGATAGCCCGACCAATACCCATCCAAGGCGGCGATTGAGGGAGGAGAGCACGGACGTGAGCGGCGGGGGGACTTGGGAAATCACATTCCCGGAATACCGAGGCCGCCGGTCAGCTTCTTCATCTCCGTGGCGGACTTTTCCTTGCCCTTGGCGATTGCCTCCTGAACGCCTTTGAGGACGATTTCTTCAAGGAAGTCCGCATCTGCTGGGTCGATCACGGAGGGGTCGATTTTGATGGAAAGCACCTCGCCCGCGCAGGTGGCGACGACGTGGACCTTGCCGCCACCGACCGAGGCCTCGACGGTCTGCATGGCGAGTTCTTCCTGCTTGGCGGCAAGCCCGGCCTGCATTTGCTGGGCTTGTTTCATTAGTTTTGCAATGTTCATGGAGATGTAAAAATGGAGTGGAATTTGACCGTGAGGATTTCGGAGCGGTGGCACCGCAGCGCCGTGAGGATACACGGGCTGGAGCGCTCGTCGATTCTTTGGTGTGGTGCTTCTTGAAATCCTGTGTCATTCACCTTTGCATGTGGGAAGTGATTCAATCAGGCGGGTTTCTGCAAGGTTTGGGGATCGGCGGGGCGTGGTTGATTACGATCTGTTTGTTGGCTGCGGGAATGGTGGGTTGCGTGGTGCCGGTTTTGCCGGGGCACTTGATTCTGCTCATCGCCGTGATCGCCTATCGTCTGATGTTGGGGGTATCTTCGGGCTTGGAGTGGTGGTCATTCGTGGTGCTGGTGGTTTTGATGGTCATTTCGCAGACCTTTGAAATGTTGAGTGGGGCGGCGGGTTCCAAGTGGTTCGGTGGCACGCGCTGGGGAGCGATCGGAGCGGTCATCGGGAGTTTGGCGGGATTTTTCTTTTTTCCGCTGGGGCTTTTGTTGGGGCCCTTGCTGGGGGCCTTTTTGTGTGAGGTGGCGTTTGCTAGGAAACAGGCCCGGCCTGCGGCGATTTCGGGGGTGGGTTCGGTGGTGGGGACGCTGACGGGGATGGTCTTCAAGGTGGTGGTCGGGATCTTGATGCTTGGATGGTTTTTGTTGGATGTCTTTGTGATTGAGTGAAGATTCTTCAGCTTTTGCTTGGAATGGTGGGGTGGGTGGTGCAGTCTGCTGGTGCCGCTCCCCGGACGGTCGCAGTTTCCGCGCAAGCGGGAGGTGAGGAAAGTCCGGACACCAAAGAGCAACGCGCCTCATGAAAGTGGGGGACGGGAACCGCGAGGAACCTGGACGGAAAGTGCAGCAGAAAGATACCGCCAACCGCTCGCAAGGGCAAATGGTAAGGGTGAAATGGTGGAGTAAGAGCCCACCGCGAATCCGGGTAACCGGACGGCATGGCAAACCCCGCGTGGTGCAAGACAGAACAGGGGAAGGGCGGCTCGTCCGTTAGAAACCCCGGGTATTAGTCGCATCTTGCGCAAGCAGGGCGCTCCGCTCCGGCGGGGTGAGAGAAATGGCCGTCCAACCTCGGAAGAGGGGGACAGAATCCGGCTTACAGGGGAGCGGCACTCCCTCTTCGCGCCTCAGGCTGTGGGTTACACCTTGGGGGCATACTTTGCGAGCAGTTCCTCGGCTTTGCCGGGGTGGACCGCCTCGTGGAAATCATCGTTTACCAAGCAGACGGGCGCGGTGCCGCAGGAGGCTAGGCACTCGGCGAACTCAACTGAAAATTTCCCACAGGGAGAAACCGAGATGGGGTGGTGATGGGAATCACTCGCTGAGCGATCGATACCAGTGAGTTCGCAAAGACGCTCCATCAACTCGTAGCTGCCGCCCATGGCGCAGGATAGGGTGCGGCAGACACGGATGTGGAACTGTCCCGGCGCGGATTGACGGAAACCGGGATAGAAGCTCACGACTTCAAGAACCTTGATTGGCTCGATTCCGAGTTTGGTGGCCACCCATTCGATGGACGGGGCGGAGATGAAGCCGAACCTGTGTTGAACGATGTGCAGAAGGGGCAAGGTCGCAGCGCGCTTGCTCTCCGGGTAATGGGAAATGCGCGCATCAGCTTCCGCTTCGAGTTCAGGAGTGACGCAGAATGGCGGGTAGAATTGGCTGCCGGGAGTCTCGTGAGAGGCGATGGATTCTGCGAGAGGGGATGAGGACATGGAAGATTAGGTGAAGATTTTGAAGTGCGTGAAAGCGCAAGAAAGAAGGGCCGAAGTCAAATCCCGGAGTCATCTCCGCAGGGAATTCCCGATTCTTGGATGAGAAAGCATGACACCACGGATTTCAGGGAGCGGAGAGGTGCGTTCTGACGTTACCACAAATTTGGAAGATCGGATCAGCCGTTGCCATTCTGATAGGTTGCGGTTGGAAGGTGATTTAGCGGTCGCACTCGCCCATGACGAAATCCAAAGAACCGAGGATGGCTGGAATATCGGAAACCATGTGACCGGGCAGGAGCTTGGACGTGATCGAGAGGTTGCAGAACGAGGGGCTGCGGATTTTCAGGCGGTAGGGGACTCCTCCACCCTTGGAATGAATGAAAAAGCCGAGCTCGCCTTTCGGATTCTCCGCTGCGAAGTAGACTTCCCCGGCGGGGGCGTTGATGCCTTGGGTTGAGACGATGAAATGGTGGATCAACTCCTCCATTGACATCATCACCCGCTCCTTATCCGGCAACATGCTTTTACTGTCGGCCAGGTTGACCGGCCCATCGGGCATGGTGTCGAGAACCTGGCGGCAAATGAGGATGGATTGGCGCATCTCCTCCATACGCACTTGGTATCGGGCGTAACAGTCCCCCTCGTCGGCGATCGGGACGTCGAACTGATACTTTTCGTAACCGAGATACGGACTGTCTTTGCGAAGGTCTCGGGCGACACCGGAGGCGCGGAGATTTGGCCCCGTCATTCCCCATGCGATCGCGGACTCGCGGGTGATCACTCCGACATTGACCATGCGATCGACGAAAATCTTGTTTTTATCCAGCAGCTTCGCGATTTCGCCAATCGTCACGAGGCATTCATCGAGAAATTGACGGACAGTTGCCTCAAATCCAGGAGGCATGTCACGCAATTGACCGCCCACCCGGGTGTAGGAGGTGGTAAAGCGTGCGCCGGTCAATTGTTCGCACATGTTATAGATTTTTTCGCGTTCGGTGAACGTGTAGAGGAAAACGGTCATGGCACCGACGTCCATGGCGCAGACTCCTACGCCCAACATGTGAGAGGAGATTCGCGCAAGTTCACAGCAAAGCACGCGGAGCGCTTGCCCGCGAGGCGGCAGCGTCCAGCCCATGAGCTTTTCGACAGCGCAGGCGTAGGCGACATTATTGGCGAGAGGGGCAAGATAATCCAAGCGATCCGTATAGGGGACGAATTGGTTGTAATGCATGTTCTCGGCGATTTTTTCATCACCACGGTGCAGGAAGCCCACATCCGGCTCCGCCGAGTCGATGACTTCGCCGTTGAGTTCCAGCACGAGCCTCAGGACTCCATGGGTGGCCGGATGAGATGGGCCCATGTTGAGGACCATGCGCTCACCCACGAGATCGTCTGTCTCCGCTTGGTAGTGATCGGCGGCACGGGCGGCGCGGGCGATGGTGTCTGGAGCGTCGATTTCTTGAATGGTGTTACTCATGCCTTATTTTCTTGGGCTAGAAACGCCCAAAGTGGGAGGTTTCGCAAGGGCTTTGTGAATTTTTTCACGAGGCTCCACGGCCGTAGCGTTCACGGAACTGGCGTAGCAGGTCATCGACACGATCCGTATCGGCGGCAGAAGCAGTGCTTTGCGTATCGGTGGCAGCCATGGTTTGTGAAAACGGAGGTTCAGGGGTGGTTGGGAACCCTTGGGGCGGTGCGCTGGAATAAACGGGCTGTGTTTCGGGTGCCGCAATTTGGAACGGCGATGCCACGGTCTGAGGCGAAACTTGGTTGGAGGTGGGCACCTGCCCTGCTGACGGTTGTGGCCAAGCGGGTGGAGTGAAGACCGCGGACGGAGACTCGGATGGGTGGGGATTTGCGGTGACCTGAAACGGCGACTGGACAGGCGGATTAAATACCGGCTGCTCCGCGACGATCGGCTCCGGGCTTGCTTGGAAGGGAGAGTTGACCGGAGGGTTGAACACGGGCGGTTCCGCACTGAGCTGGAAGGGTGATTGAACCGGCGGATTGAAAACCGGCTGCTCCGCGACGATCGGCTCCGGACTTGCTTGGAAGGGGGAGCTGACCGGAGGGTTGAACACGGGCGGTTCTTGGCTCGTTTGAAAGGGCGATTGGAT
>CALMKO010000018.1 GCA_937867415.1 uncultured Verrucomicrobiota bacterium
TCATACATCGACTCGACCTTTGCGGGCGGGGCCGTTGCCTGGCCAGCGAGGGTGCAGCGGGTGAGGTAGGTGAGGGTGTAGGTGCCTTTGCGCCAGACTTCGTCCAGGAAAAAGACGGCGCGGTCACTGCGCAGTTCGGAGTGGCTTACCCTCCAATCATTCTCACTGGTGCGGATGGCCTGGGCGCTGCTTTGTGATTTGAAGTCGGTGTTGACAGTCTCGAATCCGCTGGGAAGCGGGTCCTCGATGACGAGGTATTTCGTCCGGTCGGCGGGCAAGGTCACCCGCAGGGACACGCGGATGAGGTCGCCGATGTCGGGCTGGGTGAGAAGCGTTGCGGAGCCATCGCCGTTGATGCGCTCGTAGAATCGGTCGATGGTGAGGCCATTGGTCGCCACCGGCTGGATCGGGGCGATTTGTGGCTTGGCGGCGAGCTTGATCCGCACGCAAGCGGGCAGATCCGAGCTTACGGTTAGATCCATGCCAGGGGACAACTTCATCGAGCGCTTCGAGGAAGCCTGGTCCTGATGAAGCGTGATTTTTTCCGAACCCGAAGCGGTCTGGAGGGTGATGACGGTGGGCTCGTCGCGCAGGGGCGAGTGCTTGGCATACTCCGCCATGCCCATGAGACTCCAGCCGTTCACCCAGGTGGTCTGCCATTGGCCGTAGGGATTCCGCTCGCGGAGCATCCGATCCAGCGCCTTGGCGGGTTCCGGGCCGTCTGGTTCCACCGCGAGCCATGCGATGAGTTGATAGGCATCTGCCGCCGACCATGGCATCCAGTCATCGTTGGTGTTTTTGAACGGTTGTTTGGAAGTCAGGATGGATTTGGCGATCGCCTTGTTTTCAGGTTTACCCTCATCTTCAAGGGCGATGGCAGCGGCGAGCAGGCCGCGGGCGCCGGGGGTGAGCTCGGTGAGCCGGTCCACCAACAAGTTCGCATAGGCCGGCTGGGGGGAACCGCTGATGGCGAGCACGAACAAGCTGCGTGCATGACACTCCAGGGCATAGGCGGATTTTTCGGCAGCCACCCCGCGGAGGCTTTCGATGAGGTGGGTGGTGAGCGACTCGACCGCCGAGTCGGGGACGTTCGCGCCATTCGCCTTGGCACCGAGCAGTCCGAGCGCGGCGTAGGAGGTGGCCCATGGCACGGACTCCACGCTGCCGGGCCAGTAGGCGAATGATCCGTTAGGAAGTTGCATCGAAAGCAGCCGGTCCGCACCGGCCTGGATGGCATTCCTGACTTTTTTCTCATCCATGTTTGCAAAATGCGGGATCAAGGGGCCGAGGTCGGAAACGGTGAGCCACGGGATGAGGGAGGAAGTGGTCTGCTCGACACAGCCGTAGGGGTATTGCAGCAGGAAATCGACAGAGCCCGCTGCTTCGACGAGCGGGGAGGTGGATAAATCAAGCTCGATCTCGCCCGTGCCGTCGAACAAGCGCTCGTCTAACTGATCCCTGAGATTCAGCGCCTCGCCGCCACCATGGAGGGTGATCAGCTTGGTCTGGCGCAGCAGTGGCATGGGATATTGCACGGGAAAGCGGGCTTCGACCGCGTCTGATAGTGTGTGTCTGAGCGCCGGGGTGAGTGCGCCGCTGCTGAGGGACACCGGGGTAGCCCGCCAGGTGAGCACCGCCTCGCCGGTGTTTTCCGCACGAGTGGGAAAGCTCAGGGTGGCGGATGCGCCGGGCGCGAGCGTGACTGTTTCCCGAGTGGAGCCGAGGGCGGCGGCACAGGGGGTCTCCGCGCCACCTGCGGTGCTGTAATTCACTTCCCAGGTGCCGGTGTGGGTGGAGGCATTCTGAACCAGCACCTGCGCATGGAAGATATCCGATTGATTGGCAAAGCGCGGCGCCTTGGGATCTAACATGAGATCCTTCCTGACGATGATGGAAGACTCCGCCTGGCCGAAGCGGGTGGCTCCGTGATGGGCGACGGCGATCAGACGGTAGCGGGTGAGCGTGTCGGGAAACTTGAAGCTGTGTGAGAATCTGCCATTCGCATCCGTCACCAGCGCAGGAGCCCAGGTGGCGCAGGGGTCGAAGTTTTTCCGCAGGAGATCCGCGAGTTTGCTCAAGTCACCCCCCCCGCCGATGAAGAAGCCCTTGTTGGAAAAAACCTGCTGCTCAGGATCCTCTGGGATGAAGGACTCGAAGGAGGTGCCCGTTTCCACGTCGAGGTCGCGCGCTTGGTAAAAGTAATCCATGGGCCTTGGCGTTTGGTATCCCATCACGGCGAGAGTCCCCTCGTCCTCGGCATAGAGGGTGACTTCCGCAGCGGCGGCGGGTTGACCGTTCGCGAGGGTGACCACGCCGGTGAGCGTCACATCATCGGCCGGACGGCAAGTGGCGGGACCTTCAAGCGTGACCGCGAGCTTGTCGGTTAGATTTTCAACGGTTAATTCGCAATACCCGAGCCGGAGCTGGGGTTCCTTGTGATCACGGGCGGATTCCGTGGCCCCCTTGACGATGAGGATGGACACGTAGGCGTTCGGCGCGTCTTCGGCGGTGATCGGGACCTCGATCACCGGTTTGTCCGCCCGGAGAGTGACGGAGAAGGTGCGCAGCACTTTTTCCCGTTCCACGGTGACAAGGGCGGTGCCTTCGATGGGAGATAGAACGAGGACCCGCGCCGTCTCGCCCGGCTGGTAGGATTTCTTTTCAGCGACGAGTTTGACGCGCAGGCCATCTTCGTAAAGCCAGGGGAATTCGTTTGTGCCATAGACGTCGAAGTGGGTGACGGTGGCGAAAGGGCGGCCCTCGGGATCGACCCCACGCAGGGTGAGGAAGTGGCGGCCGTTTGATTTGGGGGTGAGGGAAAAAGGCGTGCCTTGGGCGGCGGAAGCGGCGGGGTCGAGTGTGAGTTCGGACGTGATGACCGTTTCTTCCGTGACGTCGTTGCGGGTCGTGGTTTCTCCGGCCACGTTGCGGGATTTGACCGCAGAGTTCACCTGGCGGGTGAGGGTGGCGCTCACCTTGACAGCTCCCGGGAAGGGCTCGCCAGCGGGGGTGGCGGCGACGATGCGCAGCGGCAGCTCCTGACCTGCCAGAACGAGACGATCATTTCTCGAAACGCCGAGATAGACCGAGGCCGGATGCACGATGGTGGAGGCCCTGGCGGTGAGTGTCTGATGGTTGGCATCGGTGACTTCGGAGGAAACCACCACCTCGCGGGTGGTGGGGAACTCGGTTTGTGGGATGGCGATGTTTACCGTGGCCTTGCCCTCGGCTGAGAGCTGGGCCTCGCCTTGCAGCTGGGTGACCTGGGAACCGGATTCCTCGTCATCGTCATTGCGATAGCCAAAGTAATGATACCAATAGTTCCAATCGTCCGCGCGATGGTTACCAAAGAGGAAATCCCTGAAGCGCTCCGGGTAGAGGTTCCGGGCGGTGACGGTGCTGAAGTGCTTGACCTTGCCGGCGGCTACCGGCTGGCCTTGATAGTAGTTCGCAGTGAGGTCCGCAGCGACGGACACGGCACCGGGATCGGCTTGGGCGAGCGTTTGGGTGACCTCGAACGCGTTGCGGCGGAATTCTTCGACCCGGAGGAACAGCTCGAAGCGGCCACTCTCGTTGAGGGCTTGTTGTTTTTCCCAATCGTCTTCGATCGCTTCCGCCTGGGCAAGCTCCTCGGGGTATTCGAGGCGGATGGTATGGGTGCCGGTTTTTCCGGTTGTGAGAGTATAGGTATAGTCGAAGGATCCGGACCCCGAGATGGTGATGGGGCTGGTGTGGATTTCCGTATCGGTGGGATCGATGATGACGATGCGTGCCGGGCTGGGTTTGGAGGCTTGGATGGCATTTCCAAGCTGGTTGCGGATGATGCCCTTGAGGCGGACGATCTCACCCGGCCGATAGAGCGAGCGGTCGGTGAAGAGATAGGCCTTGCGTTTGGCGGCGGCGGACTTGGTGTAGGAATAACGGATGGGGAAGTGCCAGAGGCCGACCGTGTCCAGGGTGGAGTCGAAGGCGGTGAGATAGGCATCCGCACCAAGGGTGGCGTGGAGGTGGCGGGCGGCATCCGAGCGGGGAAGGGACGCGAGTCCGGCGGCGTCCGTGATCACGGACTGGAGCTGCTTTGCGTCCTCGCCGAAGAGCTCGAGCTTGACGCCGGGGAGAGGCGTCCCAGTATCACATGAAAACGCGTAGATCATCGCTTCGGTGGTGGTGAGCTTCCACGCGAGGCCGATGTCAGTGAGCTGGAGAAGTGCCTGCGTGCTGCGGCTGCCTTCATAGCCGCTTGCGGGATTGGGGCTGCCCGTGATATCGAGAAAGAGTGCGGCGTTGCGAAGCTCCTGGGGGAGAAGCTCGTTCCAGTTGAGCGTGATTTCCTTGGAGGTATCGACTGGATTTCCAAGTGGAATCTCTTTTTCAAAGACCGTCTCGCCCACGACCATGGGATAGGGCAGCGGGGCGGTGGGTTCGATGGTTTTGCCGTCGTGTCCCCGGCCGAGGTAGTTGCGGTATCCTTGGAAGGCGCGGATGAGATCGACACCAGCGAGCCTTTTCGCACGGACGTGAAGACTTGCGAGATTGACGGTCCTGACGCGATAGTTGCGGCTTCCGTTGGCGAGTTGCGCTTGATTCTCAGATGGCAGGATCAGTTCGGAATCGAGATGCTCGAAGGCGATCTCCTTGGTGAGCGGTGCTTCGAGATCGAGGCCTGCCCTGGAAATGAACGGAGGCCTGAAGGTGATGGAGTATTTGGCATCATCGAGGGTGCCGCTCAGGGTGATTTCCCTGCCCTCGACGGTGGCGCTGAGGTTCTCCGGGCGGGGTTCAATCACGATGCATTTTTCCAGGAAATCGACCGGCAGGGATTCGGGCAGCGCTTGGTTGAACTCGATGTTGATTCGTCGCGGCTGATCCGCGACGAGGTAGGGCTCGATGCTGGCGACGCGGAAGGGTTCGATTTTGCCGATTTCATAACTGCTATCCTCGAGGGTCCTCGCTTGGCCCCCCTTGTTAGGAAGACCTTTGAGAAGGGACAGCACCCAGCCATCTCCGACCGGAAGCGGGGAAACGGGCGTCACGACCAAAACATGGGGAGTGAGGCGATCCGGGCTGGCATCCCCGGCGGGAGCATTGCCAAAACGGCTGGCCCAGGGTTGGTAGTTGTTCCCATCGTAGCCGGCGCGGGCGACGCTGGCCGGTTCGAGCTTGGCGGCGACCCGTTGGCCGGACTTGGAACGGAAGGACACGAAATTGGCCGCCGTCGCCGCGTCCACCGCATCGTTGAACACGAGCAACCACTCGGCAGTGGAAGGTGAGTAATCCGCGCTCCAGCGGTCCGGCGGGTTGGCGGCGGTGATCCTGAATGCCTCGCTGGTCACGGTGGCGAACTTCCCGGGAGGGACGATGGATTGGTCGAGGTGGGTGCGGTTTTGCGGGATCGAGAAGATATAAGTGGTGCCGATGGCGGGCGCTTGGTCCGGGATGAACCGGGCGATGTTCTGAGCCTTCCAGAGCAGCTTGCCCGGGAGTTCAGGGCTGATCTCCAGCCAGGTATTGTCCACCGTTTTTCCAATGACGGCCACTTCGGTGACCGGGGAGTCGAGCACGAGGTCGATCTGTGACTCAGGAACCAGCGAGGGAGTGGAAACGACGAGCCGCGGAACCGCGGAGGAGGCCATGGCGATGGCCAAAAACGCCAAAGTGGCGCATGGGGTTGTTTTCATACGATTATGAATTGGAGACGGATAAATTCCTATAGGAAGATTTCCAGAATGATATCCAAAACATGAAAACTTTCACGGATCCACTATTCCGGGCCTATGGGTCGAGGAGGGCGCGAACGGTGGCGGCGTCGAGGCGGTTTGATATATCCGCATCGGCAAGGATTCCGGCAGCGAGTTTTCCTTTTTCCTGCTGGAGCTTGTGGATGCGTTCCTCGACGGTGTCCTGACAGAGAAGCTTGTGGACGAAGACGGGGTTGTTCTGGCCGATGCGGTAGGCGCGGTCGGTCGCCTGGGCCTCGGCGGCGGGGTTCCACCAGGGGTCGTAGTGGATGACGGTGTCCGCTGCGGTTAGATTCAAGCCGGTGCCACCCGCTTTCAGGGAGATCAGGAAGACCGGGGCTTTGCCGTTTTGGAAATCCTCCACCAGCTTGCCGCGGTCTTTGGAGGCTCCGGTGAGGATCAGATACGGGATTTTTTCCTTCACGAGATGCGCTTCGATGAGGGCAAGCATGGAGGTGAACTGGGAAAACAAAAGAATGCGGCGACCTTCCTCGATGAGCAGGGTCAGCAGATCCGTTAGGAAATCCAGCTTTGCGGATTCGACGACGTCGTTGGAGTAATCCTCCGGCAGCAGGCGCGGGTGGCAGCAGATTTGGCGGAGCTTGAGCAGGGCATCCAGGAAGACGATTTGCGACTGCTCGATCCCGCGGGCGGCGATGGCCTCGCGGACGCGCTTGTTCATGGTGGCGCGGACGGTTTCGTAGAGATCCTTCTGGCCGGTGTTGAGCTCGATGAGGTGGACGAGTTCGGTCTTGGGTGGCAGCTCCTTGGCGACCTGGTCTTTGGTGCGGCGGAGGATCAGCGGTGCGACGCGTTGTTTGAGGATGGCATTGCGGTCCATGTCGCCGTCTTTCTCGATGGGGGTTCGGAAGCGTTTGTTAAAGGCGTCTTCCGTGCCGAGGAAGCCGGGGACGAGGAAGTTCATGAGGCTCCAGAGTTCGCCCAGATGATTTTCGATCGGGGTTCCGGAGAGGCAGAGGCGGTTGCGTGCATCCAGCTTGCAGGCTGCCTGCGCCATCTTGGAGCGGGGGTTTTTGATATACTGCGCCTCATCGAGCACCACGAGGTGGAACGCTACGTTCGCGAGCTTGTCGATGTCGCGCTGGAGCAGGGCGAAGGAGGTGAGCACGACGTCGGCATGCGGGATCGAGCGGTAGTATTTTTTCCGGTCGGGCCCGTTGAGGACGAGCACGCGGAGCGCAGGGGTGAACTTGATGGCTTCCGCACGCCAGTTAGGAACGACGGAGGTGGGGGCGATGACGAGCGTGGGTAATCCGCGTGAGTGGCCGGATTGTTTCTCGGTGAGGATGTGGGCGAGCGTCTGGAGGGTTTTGCCGAGGCCCATGTCATCGGCGAGGATCCCATGAAGCCCGTGCCGGGCGAGGAACTGCATCCAATGGAATCCGGCAAGCTGATAGTCCCGGAGGGTCGCTTGCAGGCCGCTGGCCGTCGGAACGCGGTCGATGCCGGAAAAGTTTTGCAGTTTGGCCGCCAACTCCGCGAGGTGTGGCGGGGTTTCGATTCCGAGCCCGCCAAGGTTGGCGAGTGAAGCGGCATCCAAGGCATGGAGCCGGGCCTTGTCCGGGAATTTCGGATCAATCAGGGCTGAAAGATGATTGAGAATTTTACGAACGCGGCCGATGGGCAGCTTCAATGCATCGCCATCGGGCAAGGGCGCGTAGATGTGGCCGCCATCCGGCCGATCCAATGTTTCTTCGAGGAAATCATTTTCGAGCAGTCCTGCGAGGATGGGGAGCAGGTCGTATCGTTGGCCACCGACATCAAAGCCGACCGAGAGGCTGAACCAACCGCCATCACTTGGGTCGAGCGAGCTTTCCCATTTGGCGGGATCCGCCTCGTGGACGCGATGTCCGACGGTATCGGAGACGGTGACCTGCCAGCCGAGGGATTCCAAGCGGGTGACCATTTCACCGCGGAATTGGTGCCAGAAAGCATCGGTCGGGACCCGGCTGGGATCAGGGAACCAGCGGTCCGGGGACTTGGGGTGGGAGGCATCCCGGGATTTCAGGTTGAGGAGAAATTTCCAAGCAGAGTTTGATTGGAGTGAGGACAGCCCGGTATCGCGGAGTTGTTGGGTGGCTGCGGTTTCCGAGCCCGCATCATGCTGGAGAATGGCCGCCTGGCCTTCATGGGTGATCGAGCTGACCCAGTCGGGAGCGGTGGCTCGCAGCGGGCTGCGATGCGGGCCGTAAATGACGGAGGCCTCGGCGGAGATCCAAAAATCCACATTCGGTTGGCCGAGGGATTGAAGAAGAAGGCGGGTTGCCTTATCGACGGGTTCGCGGGTAACCTTGAGTTCGAAGCGTGAGTCGATTCTGATTCGCGGTAAATCCGGTGGGGGGTCAATCATCAGCTCGCGCACGCTTGGCAGGGCGGCCGCCACGGCCCCGCCGATTCCCCGGCCCTGCAGCCGCGACGGGTCACGTTCTTTGGCAGCCCGGGTAAGCATCGCGGCGGCGTGGTGACAGAAGCTCCCGATTTCACAGGAGCAAAAGGTCTCGAAATCCCAAGCGCCTCCCGCAAGCCAGAGGTTCACCTCCGTGTCCTCTTTGCCAACCGCACCTAACAGGCACACCGCGCCGGGTGTGGTCTCCTCGCTTCTCAAGTCCTTGACCTTGCTGACGAGCGAAACCGCCGCCGCGAGGATCTCGTCATCGAAGCGGTCCTTCCAGCGGGATTCGCTGAAAAATGATGTCATGTGGGCGCTTTCGGACAAGGTGCTGAGAGATTCCTCGATACTCACCCGGCGTCAAGTGCGGGGTGAGTATCGAGGAGGTTGCGGGGTCCTATCCCACGTGAAAGCGTATCGCAATTGATTTGAAATTCAGCGGGATTTAACGGTCAATCGTGAGCGTCCTCCCCCCGGGATATCATGAAGTATTCATTCCTCCTGGTGCCTTGCTGCGCCGTCACCCTGCTTGCCGGAATCACACTCAGCAGCGCCGCAACGCTCAACGTGCTCCCCGGTATCAACAACACCCCGATCACTCAAGTCACCTATGAAGTCTCGGGCGTGGATGTCGTGCAGACCGCGCCGGTGCCCCCAAGCGCGGGAAATGGTCATGGCGTGACTCCCGGCGTGCTTTCCAATGACCCCGTGGTCGTGAAATCGATCATCGTCAACCACGCCGGCCAACTGGTCGATCTCAACTTCGTCAACTCGGTGGGTGCCGTCGTCACCCATATCAACCCGCAACTGGCCTCGATCAACGGGATCGGGGTTTTCGCTCATGGCGAACTGATCCCCACCCGACTCACACCGGACCAGACTTCCGGAATTCCGGCCTTTTCCTCCGCGCTCGCATCCACCTTCAGCAATCTGAATCTGCGGAACTTCGCTTACTCGGACACCGCCGACTTCAGGGCTCCGACGGATTTCATCTCACCCACCAACGGTCTCCCCGACTATGACGTGCTTTACGCGCGGCCGATGCTGCCCACCGACTATGTTTTTCTATCAGAACGAAATGGCAATAGCTCCTTCGAGATCACCGCGCTCCGGGAAGATGGAACCCCTTTCGCCGAGGCAAACAAGCTCCGCTTCGGTGGTGCGGGCGGAGAACCCTACGCGGTTTATGACTGGAACTCAGGGATCTCATCCGCTGGCTACTACGTCACCCAGGCGCAGGCATTCTCAGTGGTTTCCGCCAAAAAATTCTTCGAAGGCACCACCGAGACCGAGGCTCCGATCTTCGGATTCCGGATCGACAATCATGGCGATGCTGACGTCAAGCTGGCCATCGTGAGCGATACTTCATTTGAAAACCGGGTGATCCCGGAACCTTCCTCATTCCTCTTGAGCCTGATGATCGGGCTGGTGTTCGTGCTTTCGAGAAAACGGAACGGGGCGGCCTGCTGAGCCGGCAAAGACACGGATCCTCTAATGGTAAGTTTTTCTTTACAATCAATCAATACTGAGCAATCCCCTTCCCCGTCCAATCTCCCCCTGATCGTGCTAACATACCGCCAACGAATCCGTTTAGACTTTCATGAAGATTTTCTCCCTTTCCGGGCTACCGAGCCTCGCCCTCTTATGGAGCGCTGCCGGTCTTTGTCACGCCGCAGTCCTTAGCGTCCTCCCGGGAAGCAACAACATTCCCATCACACGCGTGATCTACGGGATCCCGGGATCGCCTGATGTGGTCCAGACAGCATCGGTCCCTGTAACCCATTTCGGCGGCGGATTCAACAATCATGGCGTGACGGGTCCTCTTACCAACGATCCGGTGACTCTCAAATCCGTAAGTCTCAACCATGGCGGATTGTTGGTGGACCTGAACTTTGTCAACTCGGTGGGAGCCACCGTGGTTAACATGAATCCCCAGCTAGCCTCGATTTCAGGAATCGGAGTCTTCAATCATAACGGCGCGACTGTCGCAAGCAATGGGCCCGGCGGACTGTCGGCATTTTCCACCGCGCTGGCATCCACCTTCAGCAACTCCAATCTCAGGAACTTCTCTTACTACGATTTTCTATCACCGTCACCCCCGACCCCGGGAATTCCGGACTACGATGTGCTTTACACCCAGCCGATGTTGCCCACGGACTACATCGTGATCACCGAGCGAAATGGCAACACGTTTTTCAGGGTCACGCCGCTGGGCATGGATGGCTCACCGATCGCCAACACCAATGTACTGCTTTTCGGCGGACTGCAAACGGACCCACCCAACGGCGAGGGCTACTCCCGCTATCAATGGAACTCCGGCTATGCAGCTGCTGGAAATTTTCCAACCCAGGCACAAGCTTTCACCGCAACATCCGCCTTCAAGTTCTTTGAAGGCACAGGCGTGACACCTGTAGCGATCAGGGGCTTCCGGATCGACAACGATGGCGAAGCCGACGTGAAGATCATCATCATGGGCACGACCTCCTTCGAAACCCGCGTGATCCCCGAGCCTTCCAGCTTCCTGCTGAGTCTCGGCGCGGGGGTGATTTTCGCGTTCTCAAGAAAACGCAAGCGGCAGACCTGCTAGACCCGCCACTTCACACCAGCCCGTCCTTCCGCGCCTGTTTCCAGTAAGCGTATTCCGAGCGATTGAAGTCGATGTATTCCGGCGAGAGATCACTGGAGTACATGGTGTAGCCCGCATCTCCCTGATTGAGATGGATGACGATTTCAAACTCGGGAAAAGAGACCACCTCGCGGAGTTCATCCATCGGTGTGGCCGCTTGCAGGCCACCGAGGCAGGCGGCTTTTCCTCCGATGTGGATATCAACCAATTCCTCGCGGATGCGGGCGCGCGAGTAACCCACCGCATGGATGATGCGGCCCCAGTTCGGGTCACCCCCATTCCATGAGGCCTTGACGAGGGCTGACTTACAAACCGCCTCGGCAACCTTTTTCGCATCCAGATAAGTGCGTGCGCCTTCCACCTTCACCGTGACGAACTTGGTCACCCGCTCACCATCACGGACCACGGCCTTGGCAAGCTCCAACATGAGCCAGCCCAGCGCCTGGCGGAAGACTTTGCAGTTGGCACTGTTCCGCCGGATCGCGGGCATCTTGGACGCACCGTTGGCCAGAACCATGACCGTGTCGTTGGTGGACATGTCGCCGTCGATGGTGATGCGATTGAAACTTTCCTCCACACATTCCAGCACCGCCTTGCGCAGATTATCGCTGGAAATCGTGGCGTCCGTGGTGATGAAACAGAGCATCGTGGCCATGCTGGGAGAAATCATTCCCGCTCCCTTGACGCAGCCCCCCAGACGGACGCGGTGCTCGCCCAGGTCGAAGGAAATGGAGACCTCCTTGGCATGGGTGTCACTGGTGATGATGGCGGCCGCCACGTCCGAACCGTTTTTAGGACCAAGCCTTTCTAACAAATCATCATACTTCGGCTCGAAACGCAGCATCGGCATCGGCAGGCCGATGACCCCCGTGGAAGCCACGCCGACTTCCGTGCGCTTGAGCCCCAGGGGCTTGGCCACGGCGTCACACATCGCATGGGCATCGTGGATTCCCTGCACGCCGGTGCAGGCATTCGCATTTCCCGAGTTGGCGATGATGGCACGGAGGTCGCCCTTGCGGAGGTTCGCCTGCGAAACCCGCACCGGCGCGGCTTTCACCCGGTTGGTGGTGAAGGTGCCGGCGGAGGAACAAGGTCTTTCCGAATAAATCAGCGCAAGGTCCAAGCGCGGGCTATCAGGATTCTTGATGCCACAACTCACGGCGCTGGTGAGGAAACCGAGAGGCGCACCAACGCCTCCTTTGATTCGGGAAAATGGGATGTCCATGACTTCAGTAAGCGGGAAAAGCGGCGGAGTCTGTGCCGTGCTTAAAAATTTTGCAACCCATCAGTCGGATTCAAACCAAACAACAGATTGAAGCACTGCACGGCTTGACCACCCGCCCCCTTGCCGAGGTTATCCTCCGCACTCATCAGGATCACCCGGCCGGTGCGCGGATCTTGCTGCCAACCGATGTCGATGAAGTTCGTGCGGGTGACATTTTTGGTATCCGCACAAGCACCGCGACCCAGCAGGCGGACGAAGGGAGCCCCGGAATAGGCCCGCTCCAAAGCCGCCCCCACAGCCTCGGGCGCAACACCTTTCCCAAGCATGGCGGTGGTGGTGGTAACGATGCCGGAATTCACCGGGATCAAGTGAGGGATGAAGCTGATCACCACCTTCTCACCAGCGGCAAGGCTGAGTTCCTGCTCGATTTCCGACAGATGGCGATGCTTCGGCACGCCGTAAGCACGGGCGCTTTCGTTGCACTCGCAGAACAACAAGCTGAGATCCGCCTTGCGTCCCGCACCGCTCACCCCGCTCATGGAATTGGCGACGATCGTTGCAGGATCGATCAAATTTTCCCGCAGCAGCGGCAGCAATGGCAGCAGGATACTCGTCGGATAACATCCCGGCGCGGCAATCAGGCGCGCTGCCTGGATTTCCGGCGTGCGGATTTCCGGCAAACCATAAACCGCCTCACCCAACAAATCCGGAGCCGGATGGGGATGTCCGTAAAATTCCTCATAGACCGCCGCATCACGCAGCCGGAAATCCGCGCTGAGGTCGATGACCTTCAAGCCGCGATCCAGCAAAGCGCGGGCGATTTCCGCGGCCACACCGTGAGGCAGGGCCAGGAAAGCCACTTCCGCTCCCGTGGCCACCAATCCATCCGGATCCGGCACCATGAACTTCAGATCACTCCCCGGAGCCCTGGAAAAACGTGGAAAAACGCTTGCCAGCGACTTTCCCGCCTCTTGCCGGGAAGTGGCCGCGACGAGCTCCACACCCGGATGAGTCAGGAGCAAACGCACTAATTCCATCCCGGTGTAGCCACTGGCTCCGACGATGGCGGTCTTGATTCGATGCATGTTCGTGAGATCTCATGATTTTACGTGCTTGCCAATCCGCATTTCGCCTGTTTTCTTCCCCACCCGTTCACGGAAACGGGCTGTAGCGCAGTCTGGTAGCGCACTTGCCTGGGGGGCAAGGGGTCGTGGGTTCGAATCCCGCCAGCCCGACCACTTTAAAACCGCCGAAAAGCCCTAGTTTCCAGGGCTTTTTTCGTTTCCGGATAGATTATCCCCTCTCCGCCACGACCTGCCGCCCACCCTGCAAGTTCCCCGCTCCCGCCGAGGCCCCGATCGAGGCATGGGCCAAGGGGTGGCTCGATTGGTCGCTGTCCCGTTGGATGGACGAGCGGGCCGGACGGCATTGGTTCAAGCGCGAGGGCGACCGCTTGCTCGCCGCCTTCCCGTGCCCGGAAAACCTCCGGCACGACATCGAATCCATGACCGCCGAGCTGGTGGACTACCGCCTCGCCCACTACGCGAAAACCCGCCTCCAAGCTGCCGCCGAACTCAGACCGGCCGCATCGAACTTCTCCCGCTGAACCGCGACTACAGCCCCATCATCGTCACTCCCCACGAAGCCCCCCCAAGGAGCGGCGACACTCCGATTCGCCGCTCCTTGGGGGGCTTCGCTCTACCATCTACAATCTCTTCGAGGTATCCGATCAAAAATCAACAATCGGAATTCATCAATCGTCAATCAAACCGTGTGGCGCGTGGTCGATGGCCTTGCCGCGAGACACGGCAGCTACTTTGCCGCCTAGCCCTCAGGACCCACCATCAAGCGGTTAGGAAAATCCCGTGCCCCGTGCATGACGCGTTCGATACGAAGGGTATCGCTTTTCATGTAAAAGAGCAGATGGCAGTCGAAAGGTCTTTTCACCTGAATGCTCCGCA
>CALMKO010000019.1 GCA_937867415.1 uncultured Verrucomicrobiota bacterium
ACATGCTCTTGATGCTTGCTTCCGACGAATCTCCAAAGCCAAGCAAGTCGAGATCGCGTGTCGGCCGGTGATGTTCCGCACTCCAAACACGAAAGAGCTGGGCCCCTTTCAGAACAAATCGATCCCGGTATTCACTTTCAGCGAGGCGGTAGAGAAATCGTCCCGTCGCGTATTGCTCCATGAGCCGGTCGAGCGGTTCCCCACGTTCGCGGGACAAATTCAGGAGTCGGGTCCGGACAGAAGCAGCCAGATTCTTCATATCATAGCCTCCAGGTAAGGTTGCATCACCTTGCCAACCCGCAGCAGTCGGCCCATCTCTCCCATCTGTCCGATCGTCGCTTTTCTCGTGCGCAGGGTTTCACGAAGTGCTTCGACACAGACGTCGATTCCGATCTTGTTGCGCTGCTTGAAGCAGTCCGCCACCGTGCGGGCAGGAGTGGTGACAGGAACGATTTCGCCACTGAGACGGTGTTGTTCGACACCCTCCGTGAAAAGCGAGTCCACGGAGCTACGAATGATGCGAACGGGCGGCCACTCGATTTTCGGGGCATGTGCCTTGATCGGAATTTGAATCCAAACCTCGTGTGGATTTTGCGTACCAATCCCGTGAAAGCGCAGCGCACTGAGGAGGACCACGACGGCTCGCGGGGCGCCCTTGATGGCGTTGACCAAGTCGTGATGCTCCGTGATGGGTGAATCCGGTAGCCGATAGACCCCTCTTCGCACCTTCTCCAGTTCGCCTCGACGCACCATGCGGGTGATCGCTTGGTTCGAAACCCCTGCCTCGACAAGCTCCGACGTCCGAACCGCCTCACGGCTTGCGGCCAGAGCTTGGATTCTTTGAAATGGAGAAGTCGTCATGGGGTAGGCGCGTCCGTTAACCTCGGTATTTGTTCATATTTACCTAGTTTTCACAACACGGTATTCGCAAAAGCCCGTCGAACCGGTCGCTGGAGTGGCCGACGAGCCAGCCGAGCGTGCGGCCCCGGTCGGTCACTTTCAGGCCGGCGGGAAGATGGTCTTCCAGATGCACCACGATTTGCCAGCCGTCGGGGTAGGTTTGCGGCAACGCGAGCGATAGCCCTTGGCGGGTCTTGGCGATTTCCAGCGACTCCTGCCAAAAGGCGTGCAGGAGCTGGCGGACGGTTTCGGATGTGAGTGGTGCGGCGAAGGTGCTCACAACAAACCTCTTTTCCACCATCCCGTCAACCGCCCCAAACTCACCGAAACTCAACCCGTGGCTGCCGTGCTTCTTCGGCGACACACTCTGCCCCGCGACCAAAGCTTTCGGGGCTTTGACGATCTCGTGGATGCGGGCGGCGGTGTGGCGATAGGGCATTACGAATGGGGATTATGCTTACAGTTCTTTCAGACGATCAACGCTCCAAATGTACTGGATGAGCGAGGTGTAGAGCACCCTCCGCTCCATCTGTTCCTCCTTGCCGAATGCAGGGCAGGCTTTGAATGCGTAGCTGTTCGCTTCGCGGAATGTCTTGAATCGTGGCAGGTGGGAATAGGGCAAATCGGTCAACGACGCCGCCAGTAGGTTCTCGTCCTGATAATGCGGCCGCTTGTCGGTGTAGGGCTTGTCGTTCAGGCTGGCATTCTTGCTTTTGGGCAGCAGGACCAGTCCGCCGAGGTGGTTGCGCCATTGGTTGAACTCGTCTTCGGTCTGGAATTCCGTTTCGAAATCCTCGAAGTGATACGGCCAAAGGTGCTCCACCTCGAATGGGTTCTTTTTGCTGTCGGGCAGCCAGTTCGTGTATGCGGCAAATCGATCGCCCTTATCGCAGGACACCTCCACGTAAGCCGTCATCCGTGCCAGCAGGTAATGGATGTATCGCTTGCTGAACATATTGAGCCGAAAATCCGACACCCCTTTGCGCCAGCCACCTTTGGCGGATTCCAAGGTCGCATCGTCTCTTTCCAAGCGCAGGACCAGAATGTCGATCAATTCTTCCGGTGTCTTGTGCCTCACCTCCTTGATGAGCTGGACCATCGTGTATTGCACCGCAGAGTAACCCACACGGATGTAATTCACCACCCTTCTCACGAGGAAATGATCCAGATACGTCGCCACGATCTGCAACTTGCGGCGGATGACTTCTTCCGAATCGTCGCGCTTCACCGCTGCCATCAGCACGGTGGTTTGGAGCGTAAAATCGTTGCTGGAATTGTAGTAGATGCCTTCCAGTCCAGGGGTATAGTTGTGCGTCGCATCCAGAATCATGCGATACACCCGCGCAAAGAACGGAATGTCCTTCTGGATGAGTTCCACGAAATCCGCTTCCTTGTTCAGCCCTAGCAAGCCCTTCTGGTCATTCACCCAGCGGTGGAATGCGCCACCGATCTTTTCCCAGTCCTCCTCCTTCGCGTTGGCCTTCCGCTGGCGGGTATCCCGACCATACTGGGCACGCAGCCACGTCTTTAGAAAATTGGACTCGATGTCATCATCCTTGCCCTTGCCGTAGTGCATCAGTGCCTGGATTTCGGCCTTCCATTTATCATTCGCGGCAGAGCGGACTTCCGAATCCTTGATTCTCCCGAGCAGATAGGCCTTGAGCATGTCCGTTGGACTCAGCGGCTTGCCCCGATCATTCATCGTCTCGAAAATCGTGTAGGCGTAAGCGTCATCGTCCGTGGCAATTTCGATCAGCCCCACTTTCCCCATCAGCCAATAAGTGAAATGCTCGATCGCGCTATCCATCGGGTCTGGCTCCCCGGGTTCGGCGTCCAACTCGGCAGCGATGTCGTTGTAACGTGCCACCATGTTCACTAGCGACTCCTCTTGATGGTCGGTATTGAAAGTCGTTCCTTCGTAAAGCGCCTTCAGCACCGGCTCGCGATCCGGGATTTTCAGATTGAACGAGTATGAGCCGTAGTCGTCCGAAAAAATCAGACTCTCCAGCTTGCTCTTGGCGTTTGAGTTCAACGCTCCCAGCCGATGATAAAGGTAAATCAGCAACAAGGTCAGGGACGTCGTCCGCTGCTGGCCATCGATCAGATAATTCACCCCTCCTCGACGACTGACGATGATCGATCCGAGGAAATAATTGTCGTAGCTGCTGACGTCTTTCGTTTCATGCTCCGGCTTGTAGTCAGCAAAAAACTTGGAAGTCAGATCGTTGACCAACTCGTCAATCTGCTTCTTCTCCCATTTATATTCGCGTTGGTAATCATCGATGGAGAATTTCTCGTCCTTGAGCAGATCTTGGACAGTTTTATAGGTAGGGGTGACGGTGGGCATGAGTTAAACTTTGATTCTACCGGTGACGGCGTGGGCGATGAGGGTGCTGCGGAGGGTTTTGAGAGATTCAATTTCGCGTGTGATTCCTGATTTGCAGACAGCCGTCTTTTCCTGTACTGAATCAACGTAGGCCAAGATATTTGTTTGTTCGACAGGCGGCGGCAACAACACCTTTTGTGCAGAAAGGCTTTCGCCCGAGACCTTCCAGATTCCTGCGGATGTTTTCGCGGTCAAATTGATGCCGTCACGCAAAACTCCGTTTAGCTGGATTACCAAGTAATGAGCGGCGATCAAGCTTGTTGGCTGAATCCGGATCAGTAGATCTGGATAGATACATCCTTCCGGTGCGTCAGAGCCAACAATGCCAGCAGTCGCAACCAAGTGTCTGCTTCCATTGCCGCGTAGGGCGAGAACATCTCCCTCACGAAGAAGATATGACGCCGCCTCTGATTTGTGAATGGCAGTGAATTTCACATTCTCTCCAAACGTTACTTGGCCATTTTTTACGGCAGCGATGGATAGGGTCGGAACTTTTCCTTTTTCCGAAATAGGCGGCGAGACACCATTCTTTACCGAAGATCTAAGGAGCCAGCGGAGCTTCTTCACGTCCCAGTGCTCCGGGATCTCGCCGATCCATTCGATGCCGGAGGGTTTGAGTTTGGCGTTGGGGTTGAGGCCTCGGGTGACGGCGCGGTTGATGAGGATGGCTTTTTGCTCGTCGAGGAGTTCGATCTGGCGCTGTTTTTTGGCAATCAAGGCATCGATCTTCGCCGTTTTCTGATCGAGGAAGGCGACGATGCGGTTTTGTTCGGGTTTAGGTGGGAGCGGGAGAAACGACTCAGCGAAGTCTCCATAGTCTATGTTTTTGCCTTGGCGAATTCCAGTTACCGAGACGTTTATCTCCGAAATGAAGTTTGAGGCTTTAAGAAGTTGGCGGAGAAAACGGGGATTCACGTCACGATGGAGACGGAGGACAGTATAAGCAGGACTAACAAGGCCCCGATAAGCACAGTGCTCAATACCGCCTTGGAATGACCGAAGACTTATTACAAAGTCGTTCTCTCGGACGAGCTTGAATGATTCAAGTTGTCCAATTGGCATCACAACTCGTTGCTCCCTCTGGTCGCGGGGAACCACTCCTTGGTCCTGGGTCGCTGACAAGAGAGGCTCATCAGGAAATCCCTTCTCGGAAACGTTCCGGAAGACATGTTTGGCGCGAAGCGTGTCCCAATGCTCCGGAATCTCACCCAGCCACTCTACGCCAGAGTCCTTGTAGCGCGGATAGCGCGGGAGGGAGAATTTTGGATTCTGAATTTTGGATG
>CALMKO010000020.1 GCA_937867415.1 uncultured Verrucomicrobiota bacterium
GCTTGCTCATGCGTGGAAGAGGTGGTTCCCGCCTGCTCATGCGTGGCATGGTAGGGGCGTGTCTATGACCGCCCAAGCGAATGAATTATTTTGAAAATTTACACCACCCACGGATTCTTTTTTCACAAATCCACAAAAAAAGACCGCCGGGGAGTCCCTTCCCCGGCGGCCAAAATCGTCATACCCACACCCACACCCATGAGGTTGGTAGACAACTATGCTGTAACACCCTTACATGTGAAGAGCGATTACTCGCTGCTTACGTTGGATTAAGACCATCAATCTATCCAAACGTTCAAAGTATTTTAAAAATTTCTTCATCTCTTCTATTTATCGCACTTGGCACTTGGAAAAGCCGTCGGATTTCAGGAGTCTAGCGCCCATGTCGCACCGCCATATCGATGTCCGCTACGTCGCCAATCTCGCCCGCCTAGAGCTCACGGATGCGGAAGTAGCCACCTTTCAGCCTCAGTTGGAGTCGATCCTCGGGTATGTGGAGTCACTCTCAAAGCTCGACGTCAGCAAGCTCGACCCAAGCGCCCATGGCATCCCGGTTTTTGGGAGAATGCGTGAGGACGTGCCCCAGCCGAGTCTGAGCCAGGAGGCGATGTTACAAAACGCGCCCGACCAGGCCCAAGGACAAATCCGCGTGCCCAAAGTGGTCACCGATGCCTAAGCGAATCACCCATTCCGGATTTCCAATTTCATCTCATCATCCATGACCATCACCCAGCTCCGCCAAGCCCTTCTCGCGGGAGAAACCACGCCCTGTGCCATGATTGAAAAACTCGCCGGGGAGATCGCCGCGCGGGATGGCAGCACCGGCGCCTATCTTTCCTATCAGTTAGACTCCGCGCTAGCCGAAGCCACCTCGGCGGATCTCTCGTTGCCTCTGGGAGGGATTCCCATCGCCATCAAGGACAACATCAACGTGCTCGGCCAGCCCTGCACCTGCGCATCCAAGTTTCTTGAAAACTACATCTCGCCCTACGATGCCACGGTGATCCGCAAGCTCCGTGCCGCCGGAGCGATCCCTTTTGGTCGGATGAACCAGGATGAATTCGCGATGGGATCCTCCACGGAAAACTCCGCGCTCCAGTTAACCCGCAACCCCCATGACCCGTCGCGCATTCCCGGCGGTTCTTCCGGAGGCTCGGCCGCTGCCGTCGCCGACCTCACCGCACTCGCCGCACTTGGCTCCGACACCGGTGGTTCCATCCGCCAACCGGCCTCCCACTGTGGCGTCGTAGGCTTGAAGCCCACTTATGGCCGGGTTTCCCGCTATGGCCTGGTCGCGTTCGCCTCCTCGCTCGACCAGATCGGCCCGCTCACCCGCTCCGTGGAGGATGCGGCCCGGATTTTGCAGGTGATCGCCGGCGGCGACCCGCACGACTCAACCAGCCTGGATGTCCCAGTGCCCGATTACCTATGCGGCTTGCATAACGGCGTCAAGGGCCTCAGGCTCGGCATTCCCAAGGAGTATTTTGGCGAAGGCATCCACTCCGGCGTGAGGAAAAACGTTGAAGCAGCGATTCAACGACTTGCAGCACAAGGCGCGGAAATCGTCGATATCTCGCTGCCCCATACCGAGCACGCCGTGGCCACTTACTACGTCATCGCCCCTGCGGAAGCCTCTTCTAACCTGTCGCGTTTCGATGGAATCCGCTACGGCCACCGGGCGGCCAACCCGACCGACATTCTCGACCTCTACAAAAAATCCCGGGAAGAAGGCTTCGGCCCTGAGGTCAAGCGCCGTATGATTCTGGGAACCTATGTGCTGTCGTCGGGCTACTACGACGCCTATTACGGCAAGGCCCAGAGCATCCGCTCGTTGATTCGCGATGATTTTGAAAAGGCCTTCCGGCAGGTCGATGCGGTTCTATCGCCCGTCGCGCCGACGCCAGCGCGCAAGATTGGCTGCGTCTCGGACGACCCCATCCAGGAATATCTATCAGACATCTTCACGCTCGCCGCCAACCTTGCCGGCATTCCAGGAATTTCCATTCCCTGCGGAGTCACGGATTTCGACGGCGGCACGGACCTTCCTGTCGGCCTCCAAATCCTCGGCCCCCACCTGGGAGAAGCTCAGTTGTTGAGAATCGCCAAGGCAGCGGAAATGGCGTGATCAGGGAGTTTTCAAAGCCTTGAAAACAAGCCCCGGGAGGACGCTGCCGGTAAGGATGAAAATCAATACGGCCATGGTGGCGAGCATTCCCTCGATCCCGCCGTAGCGGAGTGCGAGCGCGCCGAGAACCGCTACCAGAATCGACTCGATGAGTTGAATCCTGACCATTTTACCGACTTGGCCGGTTCCGATCATCATCGCATGATTGAGGTGACGCCAGACGTGGGCGACGAAATACAGACCGTAGCAGCCGAGCAGCAAACGGCTGATCGATGAGAACTCCTTGCCCAGCCACAGCGGCAGGACATAGGGGCCGAGCGCGAGCAGGCCGAGCGCCGAACAAATCGCAAACACGGCGCCGAATAGGTAGAGGCGTTTGGCGGCATTTTGCGCCCATGCGAGGTCCTTGCGGGCGAGCGCCTCTGAAACAGCGGGCCAGGTGGGCGTGCTCAGCATCACGACAAACCCGAGCTGCATCACGGTGAGACTGATGAAAATCCCATACAGCGCGGTGGCCGCTGGTCCATCCGCGCGACCGACCAGCCAACCACAGAGGTTATACTCGACCAAGCCCGTCACGAGCATGGAGGTCGAAAAAGCAATCCCATCCGTCAACAAGCTCTTGGCCGTGAGCACCCGGAACGACTTCGGGGCGGGACGGATGACCGGGTGTTTTTTCCAAAGTGTCAGCGTGTTGCAGATCTTGGTGAGAATGACCGATCCATGAACCGCCACGACCAAGAACCAAACCTGCGGGATGAACCAGATGCCGGCCGCCACGGCGATGGCGGCCACCACATTTCCTGTGGCTCCCCAGAGGTTGTTAGAGGCGACTTCCAAAAAACCCTCACGGACGCGCTCCGTGAGATTCAGGACGAAATACATCAAAAACAGCCCAAGCCCCGCCCACAGTGCCGGGCGCAAGGAGGCCTCCTGGCCTGCGAACGACTCTCCGAACAGACTGAGAAGAGGCACGGTCCATAAAATCACCGCAAGCGCCACCCCCACAAGCAGAGACATCCCCAACATCAGGAAAAACGCCGTCGATCCCAGCTCACGTTGTTTCACCTCATCCCCCGCCGCTTGGGCACGGGTGAGTCCGTGAGTAAGAGCCGGGCCCACGCCGACTTCCAACATCGAGATCGTGGACAAGGTCAGACTAACCGTGGTGTAGAGGCCGAACTCCTCGCGTCCCAGCACCCGAATGGCGATGGGAATCGAGAGGAGTTGTAGCAGGATCGAGCCCCCTTTCGAGACAAATGACGAGAGAACCGCAAGCCGAATGGAACGGTCCCGGCGCTTGCCGGATGTTTGGGAAATACTCTCTGACATGTCTTGGGTGGAAGCCGTGCTTAACACGCGCCACCTCGTTTGTAGAGGGTCATCATCATGATTTGAAGATCAAACACGAAGTTCCAGTTTTCGATGTAGTCGAGGTCGAATTTCACCCGCTCGCGTAGGCAGGTGTCACCACGCAGCCCATTGACCTGTGCCCAACCGGTAACGCCGGGCTTGATGTTGTGGCGGACGTTGTAGTGGGGGATTTCCTCCATGAAGCCCTCGATCAACTCAGGGCGCTCAGGGCGTGGGCCGACGAGACTCATCTCCCCGCGCAGGACATTCCAAAACTGGGGAAGCTCATCGATGTTCCAAGCGCGCATCAGCTCACCGACTTTGAGGCGGCGTGGGTCGTCCTTGACGGTCCAACCGGGAACGCCCGCAGACTCGGCATTGAGCTTCATGCTGCGGATTTTGTAGATGTTGAAGGGGCGGCCGTTGAGGCCGATACGGCGCTGCCGATAAATCACACTCCCCGGAGATTCCAGATAGACCAAGGTGGCGAAGACCGCCATGACCGGAGCGAACACGATCATTCCAAAGATGCTCCCGATGATGTCCACCGCGCGCTTGACCGCATTATTCAGAGCATGGTGCAGCGGCATTTTCCCGATCCCCAGCACGGGCATCCCGTGGATGCTCTCCAGGGTGAGAGTGGATACCAGAATCTGGAAGCAGCTCGGGATGATCTTGAAATCGACGAACTCGCGGCCACAGGTTTCCGCCAGCTCTAACATCTGATGACGATCCAGCGTCCCCTCGACCACCATCACCACGTCGGCACCCGATTTCCGGATGATCGACCGCAGTCCTTGGTAAGCCCCCAACACGGGCACTTGCTGCGGGGGAATCACCTCAAAGGCAAATCGCGGCGGAGCCACCGCACCGATGACCGAGATCTGATTGGCACGTCCGGTCCCGAAGCGCTTCATCGCACGGTCGCACTCGCCATTCCAGCCGACAAAAATCGCTTTTTGGCGCAGAGCGGTCGCGAATGGTTCACGGCGCAAGATGCAGTAGAGGATCCAGCGCCAGCCGAGCAGGGCCACCATCGAGATCACGCAACCGATCGCACAAAAGAGCCGACTCACCGCAGGTTCGATTTTAAAGACCAGGGCAAGAGCGAGGAATGAAACGCCCCAGAGCAAGCAAGCCTTGACGATGGTGGCGCTGGTCCCGCGGATGGCAAGGTAGTTGCGTGGATCATGCAGGCGGAAGTTCGCCAACAGGAAAATCAGCGCAGCGCTACCTAGCAAAACATGGCCACAGTAGCCAGCGATGGAATTACCTGCATCAAATACGCCTACCTCACGAAGTCCGGTTTCAAAGCGGATCAAGTAGGACAGCATAAGAGCCAGGAAAACGACTGCCGAGTCGCCAATGAAGCTGATGGCCACCAATTTCTGGTGAGCCACCCATGGTCGGTGACGGTGCCTGAGGCCAAACGTTTCGGAATTTTCAAGCGGCGCGATGGCGGAACGAGCCGGGGGGGACTCGCCCCGGATTAAACGGGATGTTGCATTCATTTTTGAGGGGGAATTGGTTGGGGGGATGACCAATGACAAACCAGCACTTGGCTGTAACTTAACTAACGATTCACGGAAAATTTACAGAGAATTTGAGGTGGGGGTGGTGGGG
>CALMKO010000021.1 GCA_937867415.1 uncultured Verrucomicrobiota bacterium
GGGTAGGGGGAATGATGCCGGGGGGAGGAACTTTGAACGTCGAACTTCCAACATTGAACGTCGAGGTGGAAGAACTGTGCTGTTGGGCGGGGTGAACAACGCCATCCGCAGCACGGGAGCGAAACCCGATCCACTCATGCCACAACTCTTATTGCCCGGAATCTTGAGAACCCTGTCGCTTGACTCCGGGTAGCTTTTTGCTACCTTGCGCCCATGAGTCAACCTGTGAAACTTTCCGACGCGCTGGTCCTTGACGCCCGCCTCACCGCCGAGACTGCGGAACGTTCGATTGCCGGCCAGATTGAATTTTGGGCGAAACTGGGGCGCGCCGTGGAACCACTCCTGCAGGGAGTTCAGGCGCTGGCTTTGTCACGCGCCGGGGCAGCCAGGCCGATCTCTGAATGTCTGGAATCCGCAGACTCACCCAAGGGCCGCAAGCGCGTTGCAGAGCACCTCACGAGCCTGCCGTATCCCCATTACGAGCAGTCCGAAACGGCGGGGTTGCTCATCCGGACTACGGCCGATGGGAAACGCAGCATCGGTCGCTTTGTCAATCGCCAGTTCGAAGTCATCGAAGCCGCGAAACGATGAGTTCCCCCATCGACCAACGTCCCTTGATCGTGGCCGTGACCGCTCCTAACGGCGCGGGAAAGACCACATTTTACCACTCCCACCTCAAGTCCGCCGGACTGCGTTTCATCAATGCGGACGTTCTGGCACTGGAATTGGACATGGAGGCCTACACCGCCGCACGGGCGGCGGGAACCCTGCGGAGTGCGCTGATGGAACAAGGAGAGAGCTTTGTGTTTGAGACCGTCTTTTCCGACCCGGTCGGCGACAAGTTGGCGTTCTTGCAAGACGCGACGGCACGGGGATACACCGTGATCCTTTGTTTCATCGGGATCTCTGGCCCAAAGGTGTCCGAGCAACGCGTCGCAATGTGCGTTTCTCAAGGCGGGCACGACGTGCCTTCGGAAAAACTCGTCACCCGTTACCCGCGAACGCTCACCAACCTGCAAAGCGCCATTCGCGAACTGCCGCACGTCTGGATCTTCGACAACGACGACCTGCGGGAGCCATTCCGCAAAGTGGCGGTTTATGAGCAAGGCCGCCGGATCTTTGAGGGAAAACCCGCACCCAAGTGGCTGCGACGCATCCTTAAGGAAACGCCGGGAAAGTGAATGACGGCGATGTTCCCCCAAAATTGGGGGTGGCGGGGCAGGGAAAATGATGCAGGTTCTTCACAGTGCGGGCACGATTAAGACTCAAGGACTGGTGGTTTGTGGGGTGCTTGCTGATTTTTTGCCTGCGGCTGGATGCGGCTCCGGTGGATTTCAAATCGGTGCAGGCGACGTTCCATGGCGGCACTCCGGAAGCCTTGCTGAAGACCATCGATGGCTTGGAAGCGTCTCCCGATGGCTGGTGCGTGGCACCCCGGTTCGAACTGCCGCAGTCGGCCATCTTTTTGACGGATTCTCCCATCGACGCGGATCTGCTGTATATCACGATGTTTTTCATGTCGGGCCGGCCGAACGCCTCGTTCGCGGATTTTTCGGTGGAGTTCACGACCGACCCGAATCCCGGTCCCGAAGGCAAGTGGGAGAATCTACCAGTTCTCAATTTTGGGGCCAGCTACTGCCAACTGGCAAGAGGACAAGGGAACCGTCTGCAGTCCGCCGAGGAGCCGGCGCTACGAACCGGAACCATTCCGGACGACCTCTACTGGCTCAGCGCTCGGATGCGCGGCAAAACAATCACCGGCTTCAGAGTCACGGCATTTCCGGTGAAGCGTAAAGCGACGGCGGCGGCTGAGCCCGTGATGTCATGGGATGCTTTCAACGGTGATTTCGTGCTGACCGAATTCGCCGTGGAAGTGCTCTCCTCGACGACCAACGTGGCGCTGGATGCGCCGGTCACGGCAACCCACGCGTTGTATTCCCAGATGCACTCGAACACCAAGAGGCCGATGTTGGCATGGACCATGATGACTCCCGGCGCGCTGACCGACGGCTGGCCCTCGACGATTGCGCACCCGATCGTTGATGTGCCGAACAAGGATTTCTTTTTTCAAGTCGATCTGGGGCAGGCACGGAACATTGATCATTTGGGCCTTCTCCAGCGTGGGGATGAGTTCAATCTCGACCGCTTCGGGAAAATGCGCGTGAAACTCTACGAGCAGGATCCCACGACTGGTGCGAAGCCGGTTTGGCAGACCCTCAACCGGGCCGATGGCTCCTTCCCTGCGGTCGGCGGGATCGACATCCTGCGGGGCGCGCAAGGCCAGGGGAGATTCAGCGGGCGCTACCTGCGGATTTCCTCCGAGAGCGAGGTGCCGGGCTCGCCCATGCTGGCCGAGGTCGAGGTGTATGAAACGCGCACCGCGCGGCTCGTAGCGGTAAAGGCGGACGAGCGGGACCTTCCGACCTCGCCGGGAATCCGGGTGCCGCCCGGCGTGCTGCGGCTCGGTTTCCAACTGGAAATCCCACAAGCCGGGAAACCGCGCGCCAGCCTCTATCGCTGGCGGGTGAAGGAAATCAACGAGGACTGGCAATCGTCGAACTTATTGCTATTGGAAATCCCCTGCCCTCCTGCCGGAGATTTCACCCTGGAGGTGCAGGCAGCGCACAGCGACGGGGAATGGGACGCGTCGGTATTGACTGTGCCGATGACGATCCTGGTGCCGTTCACGCGGACCCGTGCCTTTTTCTGGCTGGTTTTGCTGGCGACGCTGGCGCTGGGCGGCATGATCGCGTGGACACTGGCTGCCCGACGGATTGAGCGTCTCAAGACACAGGCGGCCCTGGCGGGGGAGCGCACGCGCATCGCGCGCGATATGCATGACGACATCGGGGCCCGCTTGTCGCAGCTCACCTTCATGCTCAAGGCGATGGAAACCGCGCCGGACCTGCCACCCGCCGCCAAGCAGGGCATGCAGCGGCTCAACCTGGCTGCCGGCGAGACGATGACCTCGCTGGACGAGGTGGTCTGGACCGTGAACCCGAAAAACGACCTGCTCGGCCCGTTGTGCGAGCGCCTCTGCGGCCATGCGACCCGCTATCTCGCGCCACTTGGCATCACCTGCCGCATCGACAGCATGCCGTCCTGGCCAAATTTCGCGGTCACGGCACAAGTCCGGCACGAGGTTTCGATGGCTTTCACCGAGGCCCTGCAAAACATCGTCAAACATTCGGGAGCGGATGCGGTTGTCGTGAGCCTGAAACTCGTGAATGGACGCCTCGTCCTGCATGTCGCCGACAACGGGCACGGCCTGCCGGATGCCGTGGCGGCCACCACCCGCAGCGGCATTACCAACATGAAGGCGCGCATGGCAAAGGTCGGCGGAACCTGCGAAGTGCGCGCGGGCGACGATGGTGGCACTCTGGTCACCCTGGAGATCCCGATCTGAAGGATGAAGTATCCTGGGAATCTTGCAAGGGCAGGCGGCGAGCTAATGCCACATTATCTTTACCTGCGGGCGGGTCAGCGTTACGCTCATGCCGTGTCTCCCGTCCACGTCGCCATCATCGAAGACAACGCGCCTTTCGCACGGATGATCGAAGGGCATTTCCGGCGCCCCAGTCTGGGGATCAAGTGTGACGCGGTGTATGCGAGCGCGGAGGAAGCGCTGGAAAAGCTGCCGGACGCGGTGCCGCAGGTGGCACTCGTGGACATCAACCTGCCTGGCATGAGCGGCATCGAGTGCATTGCCCGCCTCCGGCAACTCTGTCCGGAGTTATTGTGCATCGTGCTCACGACCTTCGAGGAGGACGCATTGATTTTCGAGGCCTTGAAGGCCGGGGCTTGCGGTTACCTGCTCAAGCGCGCGTCACCCGACGAACTCACGGGAGCCATCAGGGATGCGGTGACCGGCGGTGCGCCCATGTCGCCGCAAATCGCGCGTCAGGTGGTGGGCTTTTTCCACTCCCGCCCGGCACGGCAAGTGGACACCGCGTTGTCGCCGAGGGAGCAGGAAATCATCGAGCTGCTCGCCGCCGGCCTGCTCTACAAGGAAATCGGCGGGCAGCTCAATCTGACCTTTGAGACCGTGCGCAGTTATGTGAAGAAAATCTATGAGAAGCTTCACGCCCACTCGCGCACCGATGCCATCTTGAAGTGGCAGGGCAAAGGCAAATCTTCCGGCCCCGGTTTGCGCTGAGAGCAGTCCAAAAGATCAACTTCAGTTCGATCAAGGTTTGTTCGGCACGTCGAGGATGATGCAGGCGCCGCCGCCGGGAGCGAGTTTCAGGCGGAGCGTGTCTGCCGGAGTGACCTTACGTTTTTCGACGCGGTGGGTTTCGCGGTTTTTCTGATAGTGGCCACCCTCGCCATCTTGCACAATGGTTGCCAGATAACTGCCGGGCGGGAGGAAATTGAGTTTTACATCGAGTTCGCGGGCTTCCTCGTTGGTGGCGGCACCGACGAGCCAGGTGCCCTTGGCGGACTGGCGGGCCATGACGATGTGCTCGTCGATGACGCCTGATAGAGTTTTACTTTCACGCCACGGTTGTTGCTGGCTGGCGATGAACTTGAGCAGCTCGGGATATTTCTGATAGAATTCCGGAATGTCGGGAATAATGGTGGCTCCGGAAAAGGTGATGAGCGTGCGCGCGGCCTCGGCGACGAGGGTGGACGGGCATTCCATCGGGTTGTCCACGCGGGTGGTCTTGCCTTGGCGGAGATCGAAGAAGCCGTTGTTCATATCGAGCGGGCCGGCAAGCATGTTGATGAAGACGGAGGAGACGAAGGTCTTCGGCTCGAAAACGCGCTTCGCGTCGAGTTGGGCGAAGCAGAACTCGCGGGTCACGGCATTCGGCCAGGTGCGCATCTGGCCGTAGGGGTGGACCGGGCCGTCGTGGAAATTGCAGAGCAGTTTGTTTTTGGCGCAGAGTTCGGTGATCAGGCGGGTGCGGGCGTTTTTCTCCTCGGGGCTGCCGTTCATGAAGCCGTATTTCACCCCGGCCGCACCCCATTCACCGTAGTGGGTGAGGGTTTCTTCCAGTGGGAATTTCCGACCGCCGACGTCGTTCAGATAGAGCCAGATGCCGATGTTCTTGGATTTTCCGTAGGCGATGAGCTTCTTGACGTCGCCGGCTTTGTCGCCCTTTACCGGGTCGGAATCATGGGCGAATTCCGGGCCATACCAATCGGCGTCGAGCACGAGGTGTTTGATGTTGTTAGAGGCGGCGAAGTCGACCATGCGGATCCACGACGGCAGGTTCATGCCGTATTTGAAATCGGGCACCTCCGCGCCGTTGATGCGCCAGTCCCAGACGCAGACGCCCGGTTTGACCCAGGAGAAATCTCCCTTTGGATCCGGGTTGAGGAGTTCGATGAGATGGGA
>CALMKO010000022.1 GCA_937867415.1 uncultured Verrucomicrobiota bacterium
CCAACTCGGCGATGCGGTTTCTCAGGGACTCGATCTCGTTAAGGACGGTGGGAGCATTTGTTGAAACGGTCATCGTTCCAATTTAGCCATTTCACGAAAATGTCGCGATGGAAACTCCACGAGATTTTCCAATCCCTCGATGCAAAATGTTCAGGAAACCTCCTTTAACGCCGCCCTTCCGCGTGCCTTCGTCTCAGGATCATCCTTGTCTTTGTTTGGCATGCCCAAGCCCTGCTCCAAATACCGCTTCGCCTCCGCTTCGCGGCCCATCATCTGATAGGTTCTTCCGAGCTCAACGACATGCACGAGCCGTTTCGGGTTCAAGGCCATGGCTTTTTGAAAGCACTTCACCGCCTCGTCGTTCGAAGCCGCGGGCAATCCTCCATAGATGACGCTTGCCAAGGCCCGGGTGGCGCCTCCGATGTTCGCGAGCGATTGATGCCAGCGGCCTAACAGATGCCAGGCGAAATCGCTCTGGGGATTGAGTTTCACCGCCTTTTCCGCCGCGGTTTTGATTTTTCGGGAGTTTTCAATCTTCTCCCGGGATCCCGCTAGGGGTGTCAGCTTACCCAGGCAGATCGCCACCGACAGGTGGGCGTCACTCTCGTCGGGGGCGACCGCCACCGCCCGTTCCGCATACGCGAGAGCCGTTCGGCCGGATACCAGCTTGTCGGCTTCTTTGGGTAAATCACTCATCCGAAGCGCATACTGCCGCGAGATCTTCACCAACAGATCGACATTTCTGGGGTCCAGTTTTTCAGCGGGCAGGTAGAACTTGAGGGCTTGGTCACACTCGAATTTGGCGTCATGAATGTCACCTGATTTCACCAACTCGGCGAAATCCGCGCGCACCGCGGTCACATGGAAAATCATCAGGGCCAAAATCACAAGGTGTCTCATGCTGCGCAGCCTAGACGAGTTTTCGATTTTCTCAATGCCAGGATGAGGCCCGCAAGGGAAATCAAGATGATTCCCCAGTCACCCACCACGGCATAAAGCGAGAAACTCGCACTGCGTGGAACATCCATCTCTACCCATAGCGCCCCGCGGGTGAAATGGCTGCCCTGGTCATCTGTCAAGATCCGCCCCCTCGCAGAACCCGTGGAATCCAACGCCGCACTCACACCCGTGTTCGCACAACGCACCATCGGACGCCGCAGCTCGATGGCTCGGAACTTGGCATTCGCAAAATGCTGCGCCGCTGCCGCAGACTCCTTGAACCAGCCGTCGTTGGTCACATTCAAAATCACTTGCGGCCCCGCACGCACGAACTTGCGGGTCAAACGCGCCACCGTGTCTTCAAAACAAACGGTCGGAATCGCCCCGATCACCACACCTCCCGCTCGAATCGGAAGTGGCTCCAGCGAATCACCCGGCGTGAATGATCCCCCAAACTCCATACCCGATTGCTGCTCGTAGATTTTCTTCAAAAACGGAACGGCCTCCACGAATGGAATCGTCTCCCCGAAAATCACCAAGTGCTGCTTCCGATACGTCTGAAGCACATCATCCGGAGACATGGCTGCGATGGAATTGTAAGCACGGCCCTTCGATTTCATGAAGATCCGGTCTCCCTTCTTCTCCGCCTCCAGCTCATTGACTCCGTAAATCAGCGAAAACGGCCCCGCTCCGCGGACCTGGGAAATCGTGTCGTGATTGATCTGCCAGGTCGCCCACTCCCCCTCAGGCGTGCGGAGAATCCGGCCAGTCAATGCGCATTCCGGCCAGATCACCCAGTCCGGCCATTTCTCAGATAGCCCGCCATCCGCCGACTTCAGTCCTTCTAAAGCCCTCAACGTTTCATCCTCATAAGCTTGGTGGATCTCAAGGTCGGACCACAAAACCTGTCCCGCATCCTGTGGAATGTTAATCTGCACCAACAAGGCCTTGAGCGGCACCGTATCCAGACCGGACTCGATCCCTAACCGCACCTTGCCGTAAGCAAACCACAAGGCCACCACTCCGATCCCGACTCCCAGCTCAAGACGCCTCCAGCTCCGCGCCCGTAGCGCAAATACACCCAAGCCCTGCACAAACACCAATCCCAAGCTCAGGCCGGTAAGCCCCAGCAAATCCGCCCCCTGCGCCATCACCAAGCTCTCATGGAGTGACACTCCCAACCCATTCCAGCTGAAACCCGTGAACAACCAACCCCGCAACCACTCCAGTCCCGCCCACACCGCCGCCTGGCAAAAGGCAAGCCCTAACCCGGACCCATCCACCCTCATCCTCGCCACAACCATCCCGAATAAACCCCAGAAAATCGCCAAATACAAAGGCAATAACAGCGCCGCCAGAGACGACACGGTCGCAAGCCAACTGAACTGCACCAAACCACTCACCGTTCCAGCCAGAAATCCGAGCCCGAAACCCTTCCAGCCCACGCGCACCCCGGCCATCGACCCCAGCGCCCACAACAAGGGCATCAGCGCCACCCATGCCAACGCCCCGATATCAAACGGCGGAAACATCCCTGCAACCAGCAGTCCACTCAGCACCACCGCCAAGATCCGCAACCATCCCGCACCTTTCATCATCCGCCAACCATGAGCCGTAATCCCAAGCGGGTCCACTGTGAATCTACATCTCCCTCCGCATCGCACTTGCCCTCATCCAAGCCGAACCCCTATAAAAAATCCGTGACCGACAAAAACATCGTCTATTTCGATCTGGAAACCCAACGCAGCTTCGGCGACGTCGGGGGATTCTCGAATAAATCCAAAATGGGCGTCTCCGTCGGCGTGACCTACAGCACCACCCGCGGGACCTACGAAATCTATGCGGAAAATGAAATGGAGAAACTCGGCGAAGAACTCGTCCGCGCCGACCTCGTCGTCGGCTGGAACCACCTCCAATTCGACTACCCCGTCCTCCAACCCTACGTCTTCCACACCCTTGCCGAACAAACGGTCAACCTCGACATGATGCTCGAATTGGAAAAAATCGTGGGCTTCCGCCTCAAGCTCGACTCCGTGGCCTCAGCATCCCTCGGCACCGGCAAAACCGCCGACGGTCTCGACGCCCTACGCTGGTGGCAGGAACATAAAAAATCCGGCGATTTCGCACCCCTCCGGAAAATCGCAGAATACTGCGCCTTCGACGTCAAGGTCACCAAATGCGTCCACGAATACGCCCTCCAACACGGACTCCTCAAATACGACGACAAAAGCGGCCGCATCGCCGACGTCACCGTGGACTGGAAATGATCACGCCCAGCCAAGCTGCGCCATCACCTTGATCACCGTCCAAATAAAAACAACGATCAAAGCAACGATGAAAATCTTCGCGGCAGCTTCTATGGATGTGCGTGTCATGGCACGGGCGTTGTAATTCGGCTTGCAGATTTCGCCAAGAAAAATGCTCACCTCTTTCCAAATGCCGCCGTCAACGACGCTAAATCCGCCGGTGCAGCACGATCCGCCGTCAAAATCGCCGCCTTCTGCAACGACACAATATCCGCGATCCCCTTCCGCGACAGCTCCAACATCGCCGTCATTTCCTCCCCCGAAAACACCGCTTCCTCTCCACTTCCCTGCACCTCGACGAACTCCAGAGTCTCCGTCATCACCACATTGAAATCCACCGACGCGTCTTTGTCCTCAGGATAATTCAAATCCAATACAGGCACCCCCTGATAGACCCCCGCCGACACCGCTGCGACCAGCTTCTTGATGGGAAAATGCTTCAGCTTCCCCTCCGCAAAAAGCTTGTTCAGCGCGATCGCCATCGCCACGCAGCCACCGGAAATCGACGCCGTCCGGGTACCTCCGTCTGCTTGCAACACATCGCAATCGATCCAAATCGTCCGCTGCCCGATTTTCCTTAAATCCACGCAAGCCCTCAGTGCCCGGCCAATCAGCCGCTGAATCTCTGATGAACGCCCGTCCAGCTTGCCACGTGAGATATCGCGCGGCTTCCGCTCCAATGTCGAGTAAGGCAGCATCGAATACTCCGCCGTCAACCACCCCCCCTCCACCCGCTGTGCCCGCATCCAGCGCGGAACATCCTCCTCGATCGAAGCCGAGCAGATTACCCGTGTATCGCCGAAGGAGACCAGCACTGATCCCGTCGCATAAGGAGCCACATGAGGAACAAAGGAAATCGGGCGGAGTTGGTCGTTCAGGCGACCATCAGGACGTGTCATGCTTCAAGTCAAATCAAGCCCGGCCCGAGCGGCAAGCCTGAAGCGCCCTTCCCTCAAAACTCAGCTTCCATCTTGGTTGTTGATCCTCGAGATGTCCCCATCACCCTCCGACCTCCTTGCGCAGATCCCTCACACTCCAGATCATCCCCGCCGCCGCGGCTCCC
>CALMKO010000023.1 GCA_937867415.1 uncultured Verrucomicrobiota bacterium
GCGCCTGGGTTGCTTGTAGGGGCGTCTCTGTGAGCGCCCGAGCGCATGAACCGAGCGGGAACCAACGATTCACCCAAATCCGTAGACATGGCACTAAAAGCTTCACATCCACAACCGGTGTGCCGAGGCTCTTGCGAGAAGAAAATCATCTCAATTTTCCAGACAGGAAACCATTGCGGAAACGATAGATCAAGGTAGGAATAAGCTTATGACTTCAGAACTCACTTCATTGGCCATGCTCGCACCCGCACCGGGCGGCTTCAGCATGACCTACATTTTAATCATCGGAGTATCGCTTCTGGCGAGCTTCGTGATCAGCGGCACGCTCAAGCGTCGTTTCAACGAGTATTCCCAGATTCCCATCCGCATGACAGGTGCGGAGGTCGCGGAAATGATGCTCCGCCAGAACGGGATCACGGACGTCCAGGTGATCAGCACTCCCGGTCAATTGACCGATCACTACGACCCGACCAACAAGACCGTGAACCTCAGCGAGGACGTCTATGGGATGAACTCCGTGGCTGCCGCCGCAGTCGCCGCCCACGAGTGCGGACACGCGATCCAACATCAGCAAGCGTACGTCTGGCTGGGCTTCCGGTCGAAAATGGTGCCCGCTGTGCAGTTTTCCAGCAACATGCTCAACTGGGTCATGATCCTGGGGATGATCGGCGTGGGCGTCATGGGGAATCCGACTTTCCTCTGGATCTGGATCGGGCTCTTCGCGGTCACCACGCTTTTCTCCGTAGTGACCTTACCGGTCGAGTTCGATGCCAGCCGCCGGGCCTTGATCTGGATGGAAAGCAGTGGCGTGGCTGCTAGCATGGAACATGAAAAGGCGAAAAACGCTCTTTTCTGGGCCGCCATGACCTATGTCGCCGCCGCCGTTGGCTCGCTGGCACAGTTGCTCTACTTCATCATGATCGCCCTGGGCCGCAGAGAGTAATCGATCAACAAGGTGGCTCAGGCTCCACCCGTGCCCGCGATGATTCCGGAGACCATCTCTTCCATCGCGGGCATTGCTTTTTCGAGGCTAGACACGAAGGCGAATTGATTCCGGCAACGGTCGAGATTGTGACTCGGGCGCTTGATCTTGAAATAGGTGTCGCCGTTCAGATAATCCGTTAGAAAGCGGATTCCACATTCCAGCGTGATGAGCTTGCCGGAAAATGCGAGGTGATCGAGCTCCACATCATTGAGAAAGGTGGCCGTGGAAAGGTAACCCCGGACCAGTGCCTCGAAGCGGTCAAGCCGGACGCCGATTTCGCCAAAGTCCGGATCATCCTCGCGTGTCGCGGGGGCAGCGGTGCGGACCATGTCGCCGAAGTCATACAGCGCGGACCCCGGCATGGTGGTGTCGAGGTCGATCACACAAATGCCTTCCGAGGTTACCTCATCTAACAAAACATTGTTGAGCTTGGTATCGTTATGAGTGATACGCTCGGGAATCCGTCCAGCGGCGATGAGGTCGGTGATGCGGGCGCACTCGGAAGCGCGCGCCTTCGCGAACGCGATCTCATTCCGAACACCCGCCGCGCGCCCTGCGAGATCTTGCAGAACGGCCTCTTCCAAGGCCTTCAGGCGTTTCGGTGTGTGATGGAAGTCAGGGATGGTTTCGTGCAACCTTGCCCCAGGCAGACTCGCGGCGAGATTTTGAAAGGCCCCGAATGCCTTGGCCGCTTGATAGGCCTGCTCGTTCGACTCGATCTCATCATAGCCCCGCGCCCCTTCGATGAAGAGGTAAGTGCGCCAAAGGTTGCCAGCCGGGTCAAATGCGTAGGGCTCTCCGCCGACGGCCGGAATGCAGGTGAGCGTGCGCCGGTGCGCCTCCGGATGACCTTCGCTCACGAGCTGATCCAAGGCGTGGCGAGTCACTCGCGCGACATTTTCCATGACCTGGACCGGATTCTTGAAAACGTGATGGTTGAGCCGTTGGTGGATGTAGCGGACACGGACCCCGGCTTGTTGGTAGGAGGCGCAGTAGGTGTCATTGATATGCCCCGAGCCGAATGCCTGCGCGTCGATGAAATCGCCGCGCATCTCGAAAAGCGAGGAAATCTCACGAAGATCATGCATCGAGCGCACCCTTTTTCAAATCCGCCGGATACTCGCCGGAATCGATCAGCTTTTGAATGGAGGCCACCACGAAGGGCTTGTCCTCCGGGTAAGTCACGCCGAACCAGTGACTGGTGGTATGGATCACCGCGCAATCCGCCTTGTCCGCGCGGATCAGGGCATCCACCACGGTTGGGATGTAGTTTTCGGATTTTTCCACCTGCCCGAATTGCTTGAGAAACTCGCTGAACTCGGACTCAAGATGGCCCATGAAACAGTGGGTGAAGGCCCAGAAGTTCATCGACACGGGGGACGTTTCACAAACCTCCCTGCGCACACCGTCGAGCCCGTTGCCACGGACCACGCCGTCTGCGTCGCGCTCGATTTTCACGTATTCTTCGACGCCTGTGAGGAGATTCTCCGCGTTGCGGGTACAGATGCCGCGGTTCACATCGCCATGGTCGGATAGCGTATTGATCAAGGGGTAGCCGATCATCGCGTAGTGGGCTTTCTGATGCTCATCCCGCGGGATCCGCAGGAACTCGGCGGCCTGCACGTAGGCGTCGCTGCCGTAGAAGTCGTCCGCATTGATCACGGCGAAGGATCCCTCGACGATGTGGCGGGCGGCCCGGATGGCGTGTGCGGTGCCCCACGGCTTAGTTCTTTCCTCGGGAACGGTGAAGCCGTCCGGGAGATCATCAAGTTTTTGAAATGCGTAGGCGACCTCGATGATATCTGCGAACCTGGCACCCACCCCCTGGCGGAAGGCTTCTGCGAAATCCTCGCGGATGATGAAAACCACGCGCCCGAAGCCCGCGCGGATCGCATCATACACCGAGTAGTCGAGAACGGTCTCGCCGTTCGGCCCCATGGGATCCATTTGCTTGAGGCCGCCGTAGCGACTGCCCATTCCGGCGGCGAGAACTAAGAGTGTAGGTTTCATGATTCTGTCAAAAAAGGCGGGGCCCTGCCATCAACGCCCGCCATGAAATGACAAATGCGGAGGCAGCTTGCAACCCTTGAAATCATGGTAGCATCGAGCACCGTGAATGGAGAGTCGTCGCCCGCCTTTGCTTCGTCGATGTCTCCGAGGCTGACTGCACAAACGGCATAGCCGCCATCTCCGAGCTTTAGGGCATCCGCGCCCTGCGGGAGGTCTTCACCTAAGGCAGCGAACGCTCCGCCCGGTGGAATTTGGGGCATGGAGAATCATCTGGCCTCCATCCCGGAACCCACCCAATCTCCAACGGTTATTCTTCTTTCTTCCAGATTTTACTTCACCAGATCCCTCGCGTTCCTGAGCCGCCTTGCCGCCGCCTTTGACTTTCGCGCGCCTGTCTTTCGTTTCGGGTCAAACAAGCGGCGGGATTTTTGGAATATTGCATCCACAACCCAGCTACTTCCGATCACCGCGCCATCCGCCTGATTTTTATGATTTTTGTATTTTCGAAGAGGTGGTTTCCG
>CALMKO010000024.1 GCA_937867415.1 uncultured Verrucomicrobiota bacterium
ATACTATTTCGGTGACTTCTTCAACTACTGGGTTCTCCGGGACCTGCTACAGAATTTGAGGAAGATCGCGGAACGTCCTGACGTGTTCGGGGAAATCGTTGATCTCAGCCGTGGTGACAAGTTCGCGGACTGCCTAGTTAAACAAGATTGCTGGTTCGGGCAAATGAGTGGTTGCAGTTCGTTAGATGACATCGAGCTGCGTATCAATACGCGTATCGAACTTTATCGGCGCTGGGTTATGATGAACAACCACGGCGGTGGTGCTCCGGATGAGGTCGCCACAACAAAGACAGCTATTCACGAACCAATCGCGCGCACAATCGAGTGTTTGAAAAGTAGCGGTGTGCTTTCGGAGGAGGTGAAGGTGTTTATTCGCGTAGATCAACTCGAAGAGCTGCATCAAGACACCACCCAGCATCAACAGCTTCTGCGGGCAGGGTTCCGTCAAATGCTTAACCGCGCATTTTCATTCCGCGATCATCGTTTGCATTACCGCATCGGAACCCGTCGCTACGGCTGGAACCGCCCCGAGCGTCTCGTCGTCCATGGGAGCGGTGCTCGGTTGGAAGCCCGGCGGGATTATCTATTCATTGACCTTAGCGAAGAATTGGAGCGCAAAGAACGTCGCAAAGGCTGGACCTTTCCAGATTTTGCCGCCGATGCTTTCCGTCGCAGAATCAAATATGACCTCCAGTTGGATGCATTGCCGAATCTCGATTTGTTGAAGAATATCTTTGGACGTCAGCCCAAGCCTGTCGAACGGGCGGAACGCTTAGCGAAAGAAGCGAGATCTCCTGATCAGGTCGACCGGATTCTACGCCTCACAGACTCAGAGAATTGGACTGAGGAATGGAAAACGTGGTTGAGGACGCTCGCCTCCGCAAATCCCCTCGATGCGGTACTCGCAGCAGCTTGGGGACGCCAAACTGGTGGAGCAAAAAAGAAAGCTAATCGCGATTCCTCGCCACCAGTAGACGATGAATCATGGAAGAAGAAATGGTGGATCAAAGAGCGTCTACCTCAGGCTGTTCTGCAACTCGTGGCGCGGAGAGCTCAACGCCTCTTGTGGTGGGGATACGATGACATGATCATGCTCAGCGGCGGCAACATTATGGTCTTCCTCCATCTTTGCCATGCTGTGTGGGATCGCTTCTTAAGAGAAGAATCGCTGAAGGTTGCAGAGATTCGGCTAGATTTGTTGAATGGCCAAAGCATCCCGGCTGAAACACAGGCTGTCGCTATCCAGACCGCAAGCCGGGAATGGCACGAAAAGCTGGGTGAACAGCCAGGTGGTGATTTGAGGCGGCGCTTTATTGACCATCTTGGACGTAGATTCCGGGAACAACTGCGCGATGATCTGAAGATGAGTTACCCGGGTGCCAATGGATTCTCTATCCGAAAAGACGAACTAGAAGCAATCGAGCATCGCGCTTTGTGGCGTTTCCTTTGTGATGCTGTTGGATATGGAGATTTAATTGCAACTGACCACACTACAAAAAATAAACATGGGGAGGCTCGCATAAAATTCTACCTAAATCCGGTGCTTTCACCGGTTTTCCAAATTCCTGCGGTGCATACAAAGGAACCACTCTACTGGAAGGTTTCTGATTTGATGGAAATTGCACGTGGGGCACAGCTGCCGTTCGAGATAGAACCGGAAGTCCAAGCGGCCAACCTGACACCTGACGACCCAAAACAGCTTCGCTTATTCTAAGCTTTCTCGTATGGACTACCGACCTTGGGGACAACTGGATTGGGCGTTGGGGCTTAGCAAACCGCGCGATTGGGATTTTATAGGAGCGCTTGGAACAGAAGAGCGTAGCCTTGCCGCATGGCACTGGTTAAAGAATCTCGGAGGCCTTTCGACCACCCGGTTACTCGAAGTCTTGGATAGACCTTCCCGCCATACCGTCCGCGCTAAAGAATTGACCATACAGCGGACTCAGGAGTTTATCGCGGATGGAGGCGTAGAGAATGAAATCGCTCGCGGACTAGAATTGATGACGGAGATTCACCGTATTGTAGCTATCGCTCGGGCTATCGAACAAACTGCCAGCGATTCCGTGATGCTCGATATCACATCCCTGCCCAAGCGGTTCTTCTTTCCGCTGCTTCGCCATCTCGAAAGAAGCATCCGCGTGCGTGATCTCGTCGTTACCTATACCTCGCCCGATCGCTATTTGGATGAAGATGTGCTCAGCGAAGACGCCACCGACTGGTTGACTCTACCGGGTTTCCCTGCCCAAAGCGGTCAGACAGAAATGTTGATCGTGAGTGTGGGCTTCATGGTCGAAAGTTTGAGAAGCCATCTCACCACGATCAATCGGCACGAATCTGTAAAAATGCTTATTCCGTTTCCCGCGCCGCTCACCATTCTTCGCAGAACATGGGATTCGGTGTGCTCCCTCGAATCCAAAAGTGAACTAGGGAAATTTCAGAATTTTAGGATCGACTCAGCAGACCTCTCAGGTGCGTTTCAACGCATTAACCAACTAGCGTCAGAAGCCAAGATGAAGCCTGCCTTTGCTCCATTTGGCCCGAAGCCTCTTTCCGCAGCGATGTGTCTCTATGCGTCAAAGCAGGATTGCTCGGTCTATTATCCGCAGCCGCGTGTCTATCATCCCGATTATTCGCAAGGAGTGCGTGAGGTCGATGGAAAACCAGCAGTGTTTGCATACTGGATCAAGCACGAAGGCAGAAAGCTCTACAGCGTTTAATCCAAGATCTTTGAGCGTGTACTGGTGACTGTGAAATAGTAACTGTCCTGAATGGCGGCATCTTAAGGAGAAAACGTGCGATTTCCAAGGGTTGCGTAAGCAGAGCGTCAATTTTTCGAACCATAGCTTTTTACCTTTGTTTTCTGAGTAATTCCGCTCCTGCCATCCTACTCCGCCTGATTGCCTTATTTTATCCCAAACCGGTCTTAAGTAGGTCTATTTGGGGCAGACCTATCCGGATAACACACTGCCGAAATAGCCCATTGCGACACAACTGTGAAAATCAGCTCCGTCAAAGTTGCCAGCCTCTCCGTAAACTTATTCCTCCCCGAAGCCGTGATCAGCAGCCGTTCCTTGGCTCGGGTCATCCGTCGCCGCCTCGGCTATGCCGGGATGAATTGCCGAGCATTCTGCAAAGGAGTTTCATGTTCTGGGCGGCCTGGGTTTTCAAAGTTTCGATTTGGCCGAGGCCGATGAAGATCACGGAGCGGAACTCAAGGCCCTTGCTGCTTTGCACGAAGAGGATGTTGGGGGGAAATGCTGAGTGAAAAATCTTCAGTGAGCTGTGGAAGAATAGAATAAGAGGAGGGTTCCGGAGGAAGATGCGTAAGCGCAAGGGCCGTAGACGTGCCGCTACAGGTGAGGCTGTGGCCGTAGACGCCGCCGGTTTCGGGTTGGATTATCGGGATGTGGCGGTTTTCCGCCGCCTTAGCACCCATGAACTTGCTGGCCTAAATCAGAAGCGAACTAAATGGCCGGAGGATGTTTCGGTAGTTGAAGGAGAGAGCGAGGCCTAAGAGGGCGTGATGGTCAAAATTTAACCAGTTCTTGACTGATCGTCCATGGACCAAGAGCTGGTTTCCGCATGGACTTTGAGTCATGTTGAAAAGCGATCCAGTCCTGACCATATTGGGGCAAAACGTCCGCCAAACCCGCGAGACTAAGCAGCTAACCCAAGAGAAACTAGCGGAATTTTCCGGTCTTGATCCAACCTACATCAGCGGAATAGAGCGAGGATTGCGAAATCCGGGCATCAGGAATGTCGCCAAAATCGCCAAAGCGCTTGGACTTACTACCGCCGCACTTTGCAAGGGGGTGGACGCGTGAGTGCCAAACGGAAGGGGAATCCGCCTCCAGTCAAGAAAGCCACCAAAAAAGCTGCGGAAAAGGCAACAGTCAAAACAAAGGTGCCGGTCGTCCGCGAAGATCCGACACCTTACCGATTCAACCCATCCGCACCCAGCCCAAACGAAGAACGAAACGATCCAAACGCCCTGCGGTTTATCGACCTCTTCTGTGG
>CALMKO010000025.1 GCA_937867415.1 uncultured Verrucomicrobiota bacterium
AAGACGGGAGCAAGGAAGCTGCGAGGGGCGGCAGCGGCGTTGGCCGGGGTGATCTGGAGCGCGCGGGATCTACGGAGGGGGATTGAAGATTGAAGCGAGATGGTGCGGTGGCTTTTGATCGGGGCTGATCGGGGCTGTTTCTAGAGTGACTTGACTTCGATGTTGAGAGTCTCAGTGACTCCGGTGCTCGGGTCCGTGGCAGTTAGAATGTGCTTGCCGATGGTGAGGTGGATGATTGGTTCGGGGCTTGCCGGCTCGATCCGAAGGGTTGGGGATTCCCAGCGAGTTTTTCCAGGAAGATTGGTCACCGGGCGCAAGCGTTCGCTACCTGAGGGGATTTCCGGGTCGAGCAGGAAAACAGTCCGATTCGCAGGGCTGATGATACGAAGCTTTTCGGCAGCGGCCGTGGTGGAACTCAGCGCTAAGTCATTGCGGCGATTATTGTAGTGGCTGGCAAACCATTCTCCGTAGGTAGGATCCAACAGGGCCTTGCCGGTCGCGTCGTAATCGGCACCTGTGGCGTTGAGGGGGATGCGTCCAGCCGGAGAAATGTCATCGAGTGCGTGCAGTTGGTGAGACCCTGGAGGGATGGATTTTCCGTTGCGGGTGTCGATGGTGATCCTTTGCAACTCTGCTGGCCTGTCGAACCAGATTGGCCTTTGATCGCGATGCAGGCGGAGCATGGTACGATGAAAAACAGGGCCTGCGCCCGTGAGACCGGAGATGCCTTTCATGGGTTGTTGTTCGAAGTTTCCAGCCCAGACACCGACGGTGAAATCCGGAGTGTAACCGATGCACCAATTGTCATGAAAGTCGGAGGAGGTGCCAGTTTTCACCGCGCAACGGAATGGAAGGTCGAGAGGGCCGCCGGGTTGAAAAGATGGTGCGCGGACCGTGCTGTCTGATAGAACATCCGCTACCAAATAGGCGTATAATGAGTTGAAAACTTGCGGGAGAGCCTCATGGCTGGTTCTCGGAAACAGAACCGCCGGGGAATGCAAGCCGAGGCGGGCGAGTGTGGCGTAGGCGTTGGTCAACTCCAACAAGCGAACGGGGGCATTGCCAAGGGTGAGGCCAAGTCCATAGATTGAGCTGTCGGAGCCGAGGGTGGTCAGTCCAAGTGTTTGGAGTAATTCGTGCAGGGGTTGAGGGCCGCCGAGGGCATTGAGTTCGCGCAGCGCGGGGACATTCAGCGAGCAGGCAAGGGCTGTTCGCAGGGTGACGGGGCCGCGGTAGGTCCTATCGTAATTCTCAGGTAAATCCAGTCCCTGAGGAGTCCGAAAGGGCGTAGGAACATCCGCGATGATGGATGCGGGAATGCGATGGTTCTTTTCCATGGCTAACAGATAGGTAAAGGGCTTGAGCGTGGAACCGGGCGAGCGGGGCACAAGCGCGCCATTGATTTGGCCGCCTCGTGGGTCGTTCCAGTCGGCAGAGGAAACGAGGGCCAGGATTTCGCCGGTGGGGTTATGAATCGCAACCACGGCGGCATGGCGTAGGTTTGCATCTTTCAATTTGGCCGTTTCCTCGCGGACGATTTTTTCCACGTCTTGTTGGATGGAGAGGTCGAGGGTCGTTTGAATTTTCCCGGTGAGCGGGTTGGCGGTAGTTTGTCGTGCCAACCATGGGGCAGGTTGGGAATCCGGGAGCGGGCGGATGGTGATTGATTCGGTCATTGCGGCGGCGATCCGCGGATGGATTGGTGGTCCGGTATTTGCGAGACGGGTGAGGACGGTGTTGCGGCGGGCAAGCGCGCGTTGTGGATGTTTGATCGGATTCAAGCGCGATGGTGCCTGGGGTAGTCCTGCCAGCAGTGCACACTCGGCGAGCGATAGATCCGCGAGGGGTTTCTGAAAATAGAAACGCGCGGCTTCGGCCGCACCAGTACGAAGGTTGCCGTAGTCGAGGCGGTTGAGATAGATTGTTAGAATCGTGTCCTTGGTCCATGTCATTTCCAGACGGCGGGCCGCGAGTGCCTCGTAGATCTTGGTGATCGGCCTGCGTTGCGCTGGCGGGGACGAGATTTTAACGAGTTGCTGGGTGATGGTGGAGGCACCAGAGATGATCCGCCGGTTGAAGAGAAGGTCCTTGGTCGCGCGGGCGGTGGCGAGGAGATCGATTCCGCCATGCGAGTAGAACCGCTTGTCTTCTGCGGCGAGCGTGCAGCGGATCAGGTCGGCAGGAAATGCTCCGAGAGTCTGAGGGTTCGAGCGGGTGGAATCCGGCAGGGTCAGGTGCACGATGGGTCTTGCATAACGGTCCAGAAGGACCGGTGAGCCGGCCGGGCTGTCTGTTAGCCCAGGTGGCAGGGATACGAAAAATGGACTCACAAACCAAACGAGCATCCAAGCCAGGACGGCGGTGCCGAGAAGGCGGATGGTTCGGCGCGGCCATTTTGATTTGCCCTGCAAGGTCTGGATCATGAGCGGACCCGGGGGGAAAAACAAATTGAAAAATTCAATTGGAAAAGCCGAGTGCTTTCGCTCGTATCCGCGGTGTATGAAAAAACAATTGATGCTTTTAGGTTGTGCGATGGGCTTGCTGTTGTTTCCAGCGACAGCGGAAAGTGAGAAATCCACGGTATTGCACGATCAGATGGAGGCCATGAACGATGCGTTCAAGGCGTTTCGCCGCGAAACGGATCCTGTGAAGGGGGCTGCCCAAGCCCGTGAGGCGCAGGTCGCGACGATCAAAAGTGCTGCCGAAGTTCCGGAGTTGGTGAAGGCGATGCCGGAAGGCCCTGAGAAGGCGAAGGCGCAGGTGGAGTATCGCAAAATGATGGCGAAGTTGTTGGTGGCGCTTTGCGAGGTGGAAGAGGCATTTCTCAACGGGAAAGTCGAAGATGTGGCGAAGATCGTGGATACCTTGAAGGAGATGAAAAAGGCCGGCCATGACAAGTTCATGGAGGAGGATGAATAAGCGGGGCTGAAGTCTGCGGATCAATCGTTCCGCTGCAGGAACTCGATCACTGCGGTGGCGAGTTTTTGGGAAATACCGGGGAGTTTCGAAAGCTCTCCGGCATTTGCCTTCTTGAGTCGTGCGACACTGCCGAAGTTTTCCAAGAGGATTTTCTTTTTCGCTTCTGAGACACCGGGGCAGTCATCGAGCAGGCTTTCTTTCATCCTGCGGCGGTAAAGAAGGGCGTTGTAGCCGTTGGCGAAGCGGTGGGCTTCGTCGCGGATGCGCTGGAGGAGTTTCAGCGCGCCGCGGTCGTGCGGGATGCGGATGGATTCGCTGCGGCCGGGAATGAAGACTTCCTCGTGCTGCTTGGCGAGGCCTACGACGGGCAGATCATGAAGGCCGAGGGCTTTGAGCTCCCGAACCGCCATGGAAAGTTGGCCTTTCCCTCCATCGACAATGACGAGGTCTGGCAGCACGATTTTTGCTTTGCCTTCGCGAGCGAGGCGGCGTTGGGAGTCGATGAGGCTTTCTTGGGAAAACTCGGCATCGCTGGGGTTGGCGGCGCGGTTTTCGATGAGGATGCGTGAGTAGCGGCGGCGGATGACTTCCGCCATGGAGGCGAAGTCATCCTGCCCCTCGACGGTGCGGATGCGGTAGCGGCGGTAGTTTTGGTTGTCCGGCTTGCCATCGGTGAAGCGGACCATGGAGGCGACGATGTGATTTGAGGAGACGTTCGAGATATCGAAGCATTCCATCACTCGTGGTGGTCCGGCGAGGTGGAGTTCCTCACCCAGCTCGGCAAGGTCTTCGACGGGTTTGACGGTGGTCTGCACTCCCCGGCCACGGGCGAATTGACGGGTGGGGCTGAGGGTTTTTTCGACATTCTGAAGGATGTCCCGGAGCGAGGCCGCCTTTTCGAAGTCGAGGGCCTCAGCGGCGGTGGTCATTTCCGCGCGAAGGGTATCGAGGATCTCGCGGCGGCCTTTCCCCTCGAGGATCCGGCAGGCTTCTTCGATTTTTGCAAGGTAGGTCTCGCGGTTGATGCGTCCGATGCATGGTGCGGAGCAGTTGCGGATGATGTCGGCGTTGCAGTGTTTGTAATCGGCTTCAGTGGGATCATCCGGGCGGCAAACGCGCAGGCCGAAGCTGCGGTTGAGCCACTCCAGTGTGCTATGGAGGGCGCTGGAGTGGGGAAAAGGGCCGAAGTAGCGTGAGCCATCGTCTTTTTTCATCCGGGTGGCGCGGAAGCGTGGCCATGTATCCGCAAGGCGGATCTTGACGAGGAAGAAGCGTTTGTCATCCCGGAAGGCGACGTTGTAGCGCGGACGGTAGTCCTTGATGAGCTTGCCCTCTAGCAAAAGCGACTCTTCTTCGTTGCGGACCGTGTGGAACTCGAAATCATGGATCGAATCGATGAGGGCGCGGGTCTTGATATTGGACCGCATTTTCTGGGAGGCCATGAAGTAAGATGATACGCGGCGCTTCAGATCACGAGCCTTGCCGACGTAGATGATCGACCCCAGGCGGTCTTTCATCAGGTAAACCCCGGGTTGGTGGGGTAAGTCGCGGAGCTTGGCTTTCAAATCAGGTGCGGACATCACAAGGAATTCGGAGTGCGCCATGGTAATCATCGCTTGAGTTTGTAAAAGCAAATGATTCGTTCCCGGGCGACGGTGTTTCGCGGATCTTAACCACTGCCGTGATCCGAGAAAAGCCAAGAAAGAATGGGCGATTCTAGCTTGACAGCAAAGCAAGTGGGGTCTCCTCTTTCCAACACGTTCGTATGCCTGTTAACCCTCAAGTTTTTCCTGTGAAAGTTTGCGCCCTTGCGGTTCTCTGCCTGATCGGACCGATGTCGGTGTCCCGGTTGGATGCGCAGGAGACGCCGGGGGCACCCGCCGCGCCCATGTCGCCAGCGGCGCTAAACCGGCTTTTCACGGATGCTGAGGCGGCATTTTCTGCTAAAGACTACACGACGGCGGCGTCCAAAATCGAGGAACTCCTCAAGGCCCTGGGCGGTAACCAGAATGCCCCGCTCGAATTGCTTCATTTCAATCTCGGGCTCGCGAATTTGCTCGGTGGGAAAGCGCCCGAAGCCGAAGCCGGTTTTACGGACTGCTTGAAAAAATTCCCCAAGGGCGAGTATGCAAGCCGCTGTTATCTTGGCATCGGGCGTGCCGCTATCATGCAGGGGACTGAGGAGAAAAAAGCACGCGCGATCGAAGCCCTGAAAATGGCCGCGCAGGATCCGACCTATCGGTCTGAGGCGGGACTCTCGCTCGGAGAGGTTTACATGGATGTCGGAAAGCGCGAGGAGGCGTTGGTTGTTTTCAAGAGCCTCATGGGGTCAGACGTTCGCTCTCCTCAGCAGACCACGGCTGCGGTTCAGGTGATTGGGTTGATCGCCGACAATGGAAAAATCGAGGATCTGATTGCCTATTTGGATCGGCTGAGCAACCAAGCAGGCGTTCGCGATGCCATTGCTTGGTATGCCAATCAGGTGATTGCACGCGGCGACGAGTTGGTCGGATCTCAGTCCTACGAAGCAGCTCTTGCGATTTACCGCACGGTTCCGCCACGCAGCCAGATCATGGATGTCCAGACCATCGCTCTCGAGTCCCAACGGAAAGACCTCAAAATCTTGGAAAACCGGGTTAACTTGGAGAAGGATAAGCCGATCGAGCAGCGCTCGAGTGCTTCTTCGCTGGTGGGAAGCCTCAAACCTGCCATCGACTTGGCGGAGGTCGCTCTCACTGCGGTTCGCGACCGCCCCGATCTTGATGCCGCCCTGTTGATGCGGCGCGGCCGATGCCTCTACTACATGGATCGTTTTGAAGAGGCGCTTGTCTGTTTCCGCATGATCCGGAACAAGTTTTCCACTTCGTCGGATGCAAAAGCCGCCGCGTTCGCCGAGATTGTCATTCTTAACAAGCTCAAGGACATCCCCAAAATCAAGGAGCTTTGTGATGACTATCTGAAAAAGTATCCTGACGCAGAGAACGTCGAGCAAGTCGCAACTCTCGCTGGAGAAGTGCTTGTCCAGAGTGGAAACTGGGCGGAGGTCGGAAAGTTCTACCAGAGCCTTGAATCCAAGTTCCCCACATCGGAAGCGTTGGACCGCTACACGTTTTTCCAAGGCCTGTCTTTGTTCCAAGACGGCAATTTCAAGGACTCGAACCCGATCTTCCTCAAATTCCTCAAGAATTTCCCCAACAGCCCCTTGGTAGAGAATTCGATGTACTATCTCGCCATGTCTTACTTCCTCACCAACGATTACAAGAAGACTCTTGCCGCCTGTAAGGAATACCTCTCGAAGTTCCCGGACGGACGCTATGCGGGTGACATGCGCTATCGGCTCTCGTTCATTGATTTCAACGATAAGGAAGAAGACCAGACAGACAAGATCGTCCGTGATTTGACCGCATTCCTCGCCAAGAATCCCGAGGATGGTTCGGCGGGTTCCATGTATTGCCTGCTTGCCGACACCTACAAAAAGAAAACTTCTGACAAGCCTGACGAACTCGCCAAGTTCCAGCAAAAAGCACTCGAAGCATACCGCAACGCCGTCTGGTCCGACAGTCCGGATGACGTGATCCAATACGCCTTGGATAACGCCACCACCCTCCTCTCGGGCAACAAGGACTGGGCCGGCATCGCCGCCTTACACGGAGAGTTCCTTCAAAGAAAGCCAGACAGCGCCCTCTCCCTGGTTTCCGCCTCATGGGTCGCCAAAATGAAGACCCGCGAGGGCAAAGGGGCCGAAGCGGCCGAAATGCTGGCGAATGCCCTCAAATCTCGCATCGCAAACCCGACCGCTGAGCAGGTCGAGTTCCTCATCGATGAATTGGTAAAAACCATCGTTCCACGTAAAAAGGCCGCTGAAGTCGACAAGGAGGCCTTGGACAAGCAGCTTCAGGACATCCTCAACAAGGCGATCGCCGGTCAGGAAAACGCCACCACCAACGCACGTCTTTATTACGCCCGCGCTCGCCTTGCTCAACTGTTGAAGGATCCCATCTCATCAAACCGGCACCTCACAGGGATCGCCAAGCTCAATGCGAAGGACCCTTCAGTGCTAAGTCCGGCACTGCTCGCAGCTTCCGGAGACATCCTCCTCAACCTGGGGGACTTGGACGACGCGGAAGGCATGTTCAAGCGTCTGAGCGAGCGCTATCGAGACGGGATGTTTGCCGATGCAGGACCCGTGGGCCTCGGGTATATCGCCCTGAAGCGCAAACAGTATGCCGAGGCGCTCAAGATTTTTGTGGAAGCCGCTGAAAACAACCCCGGAACTTCCCGATTCAAGGAGGCAACGGTCGGACAACTCGAAGCTTTGGTAGAGCTGGGCCAACTTGATGAGGCCCAGAAACTCGCCACCGCGACCGCGGGTGATAAGACCTTCCGCGGTGAATTCGCCGGCAAGGCGCTGTTGCTTCAGGGGAGAATCTTCCGTGCTCGCGCCAAAAAAGCCGAGACTCCTGAAGCCAAGTTGGATTTCTACAAACAAGCTCACGGCACTTACAACCGGGTGTTCACCGCTTACAAAAGCACGCCGGACGTCTGTGCCGAGGGCGCGTGGCAAGCCTACGAAACCCTGCTTGAAATGGGGAATAGCGAACTTGCCGAGGAAACCCTCAAGACGCTCGTCGCCGATCCCAAACTCAAAAATACCGAACGTGCCAAGAAAGCAGCGGAAAAGGTAGGCCAATGAACTTCTCCAATCGCATGACGCTTTTCAAAACACCACTTCGCTTTGCCGGTTTTCTCTTCTCGGCCCTGTTGCCTGCTATCGGTCAACTCGCTGCCGCAGAGCCCATCAACATCGTGTTTCAAAACGGCCGTTCGGTTCCTCTCAATGCCGTGGCTCTCCAGGGCGACAAGCTGACCATCATCGCAGCAGCGCCGGGTTTCAATGTGGGCCAAGCCTTTCCTTTTGCCTCCGCAGACCATATCTACGGCACCAAACCTCCCGAGATCAACCAAGCCGTCGCACTGATCCTCACGGACAAGCCCGCTGACGCGCTCAAGCTGGTCGAGCCCATCGTGGCGGAGCAAAGAATCACCGCTAAAATCCCCGGAAACTTCTGGTTAGAAGCAGCGAGGGCCTCCCTCATCGCCTACGCCTTGACTGGCAACAATGCCAAATGCGTGGAAATCGGTAAAGCTGTCTCCGATGCGACCCCAGCGCAGGGAATCGATCCATTTGTCTCTCTTGGCAAAGCCATCATGCTGCCTGAAACCACCCCGGTATCCGACCGCGCGCTCGCCTTCAGTGATCTTACCACGGATAACCTGGCCTCCGACATCTGCGCGTATGCGAGTTTTTTCCGGGCACGGCTCCTGAAGAGTGCCAAACGCAATAGCGATGCGGCTCAGGCAAGCAAGCAGGACGCCGAGGTCCTTGAGGCGTTCCTCACCGCACCCTGTGCCTATCCCGCCGGCTGCATGATTGTGAACGCCGCTTCAGAAATTCAAGCCTCCAGCTACCTGGTCACCCTCGGTCGGCGGGAGGAGGCTGTCGCGCTCCTGAATTCTGCCATCCGCCAGGCGGCCGGAACAGTGTTGATTCCGGATGCAAATAAGCGACTTGAAAGTATCAAATAACCACTCACATTCCCCAACAAGAACCTCATTCCACGAAATTTATGAAAAACACGATCCAAAAAGCGATTTGCGCAGTCCTCTTCTTCATGCCCCTGGCCGCTTTTGGTGCGGAAAACGTCAAGAAAACGACCATGCTCGACACCTACAACGAAGGTGGCTGGGTCATGCACATTCTGCTCGTTTTCTCGATCGCGATGGTGTGGCTCGTGATCGATGTCTGGATGCGCACCGGGGTCAAGAAAATGACTCCCCCTGAGGACGTCACACTCGCCCAGGAACTGTTCCGTGCCGGGGACTACGTCGCCGCTTACCAAGCCATGAAAGGCAGCTTCAGCCCGTTTGCGGAAGTGATGCGCGCCGGCCTTGGCTCCGTGGGCTATGGCAAGGACGCCACCGAGGAAGCCATCTATAACACCGTGGAAAAAACCAGCTCCACTCTTCAAACTCGGATCAACTACCTCTCCGTCATCGGGGTCTGTGCGCCGATGATCGGGTTGCTCGGAACCGTTGCAGGTATGAAGGGCGCATTCGGAAGCTTGGGCGGCGGCGGCCTTTCCAGCGGTGTCAATGAACTTGCCGGACACATCGGTCACGTGCTCGTCGCCACGGCTGCGGGTCTCTTGGTCGCCATCCCCGCATTCATGGCCTTCTACTTCCTTCGTAACAAACTCCAAGGCGCCATCCATCACCTTCATGAAGTGACCGAACACCTTTTCCGGAATGCCCCTTACGATTATCTGAAAGATGCCGACGTCGGCCAAGAGGAAACCTACGCCGCGCTTCCCAACTGGGTTCAGGCTCCGGAGGGCTAATGCCGATCTGTATACCGTTTACTCCAACCCTTTTCGAATCGAACGTTATGGCCAGTGCAGGTAGTGGTGATGGGGAACCCGAGTTCCAGATTGCTCCGATGATCGACGTGTTGCTGGTGCTGCTCGTGTTCTTCGTGGTGATTACTTCCGCCCAGGTTCTCAAGGTTGACGCGCTTTTGACTCTTCCCACCTCTCCCAATGCAAAGCCCCGTGAATCGGAAATGGCCAAGCATGAGATGGCGGTCAATCTCCGCCACGATGCCCAAACCAACAAGGGAGTGCTCGTCTTGGATGACCGCATCATCGACAACTGGCAGGATGCCATCCCTATTCTGAAGGACAGCCTTTCAAGAGACGCCAAACTTCGCGTCGTCGTCCGGGGGGATGCGAAAGTCCCAGCGGGTGAAATCCAGCGCGTCATGGACCTGATCGGGCAGGCAGGTATCGCGGACATCGCCTTCGCAGCTTCTAACAAGTAAATAATTGTGACGAAAAAACACAAAAAACGCCGCAAAAGTTCTGCCGAGGTGAATCTCGGCTTCCAGATCGCACCGATGATCGACGTGGTCTTCGTGATCCTCTTGTTCTTCATCGCCCAGGCTAGTAACATCCAAGTGGAAAACGCCCACGTAACCAAGCTCCCTGGAAGCGTTGAGGCCGTAGGAGCGGTGGACCTCCCCGACGAGATCGCCATCCGTATCGAAGAGGACGGCCAGGTTTACCTCAATGACGATCCTCTGGACGCTCCAGAGGCAAAGGCGCTCCCCGAGCTGGCAAGCAGTTTGAATAGTTTGCGTGAGGCAAGCGACGCATCGAAGTCGAAAGTCCTGGTAACGATTTACGCAAACGAACTTGCGCTTTACTCCAGAGTGATCGACGTTCTCGACGCCTTGAGTCGCGCGAAAATCACCGATGTTACTTTCCAGGCGGGCAGCAATGAGTGATCCTCTGCCGCCATCCACCCATTCAGTTCCCATAATCCTCTAATCCACCACTTCCATGCAGCTATACGATGAAGAAGGTAACCTCATCCGAGTCGAGGAGGCCAAGCCCTCTTGGTGGCAGGAGTTGGGCGCTGGTTCGCTTACCATCGCCGCAGCCTTCCATGCGATTCTATTGCTTGTAGGTGCATTCTGGGTTTTCAAAATTTACCAAGAGCCTGAGAAGAAGGTCGACTTCATGCCTCCCGGCGGTGGTGGCGGCGAACGCGGAGCCGAGCACCAAATTCAAAAAAAGCGTGCCCAGATTACGCCCACCACGAACGTCAAACGTGTCTTCGCAGAAGGCGCTACAGCTTCTTATGCCATCCCGGAGCAGGGTGATAGCTTCGGTGAGATGTCTACGCTCAGCTCTCTGAGCGGCGGTGGCATGTCCGGCGGCCTGGGGGGCGGCGGCGCAGGAAGTGGCTTCGGCAAGGGAGCCGGCCTCGGCGGTGGCGGACTCGGAATGGGCGCTGGCGTTGGCAAGCTCTTCGGGCTGATCCCCGAGAACATGCGGAAACGCTGCTCAAAGGAAGACCGCCTCGAACGACTTAAGGAAAGTGGCGGCACGCCAGCCTGCGATGAGGCTGTGACCCGTGGCCTGCGCTGGCTCAAATCAAAACAAAATTCAGACGGTTCCTGGGGTGGGTCGAACAAACCTGCCATGACCGGACTTGTCCTGCTCGCCTACTTTGGCCACTGCGAAACTCCCGCATCCGAGGAATTCGGTGATTCCTGCATGAAGGGCATTGTCTATCTCGCCAACTTCGGCATGAAAAACGAAGGCAAACTGGCAAGCAACTTCACTCAGAACGGATGGTGCTACGAACATGGAATCGCCACCTACGCCCTGGGCGAGGCTCTTACCTTCTGTAAAGAACTGAAACTCGAAATTCCCGGTCTGGTCGAAGTGACTGAAAAAGCCGGCCAATTCATCATCGACAACCAAAACAAAAATGGAGGCTGGGCCTATCTTTTTGCAACTGAGGGTGGGCATACCGACTCATCCGTGGTCGGCTGGCAGCTGCAAGCTCTCAAAGCATGCAGCCACACAGGTATCAAATACAAGGGGATCTCCAGCAGCGTGAACAAGGGCCTTGACTACCTCAGCGAGTTACAAGGCGAAGATGGTGGCTTTGGTTATAACGGGCGCGGCAGACCGTCAGGAGGCGGCACCTATTGTTCACTCACCGGCGTGGGAGTCCTTTGTTTCCAAATGTGGGGTAAGGGAAGCGCATCCGAAGTGCGCAAAGGGGTGAAGTACATTCGTGAAAATAGCAAGTTAGACTGGTCCACGGATGACTCCGATCTTTACGCCCATTATTATGAATCCCAAGCCATGATGCAGGCCGGCGGGGATGAGTGGAAACACTACAACGAACTCTTCAGGGACCAGCTCCTCAACAACCAGAACCCGGACGGTTCTTGGAAAGCGCCCAAATACACAGGCCACGGACAAGGGGGAAATGAACTCTACCGCAATACCCTCTGCATCCTCATGTTGGAAGTATATTATCGCTTCCTCAACACGGGTGGAGGCCAACGTGGCGGGCGGCCAGGCATCTAGCGCTCTTTCCCGATCCGGGATATTTCAATCGCCGGCGGACCGTGCTTGCGTTCGCCGCTTGCTCCGTTACACTCCACGGACGTCCATGAAGTGCTGCCATCTCTCAGTCACGGTTTTTTTCCTTGCCGGACTCCTTGCCAACGCCGCCCCAGAAGCTCCCGCAAAGTTGCCTACGGAACTGAACTTTCTTGAAATCCTGCTCAAGGGAGGCGTCATGATGTATCCACTCGGCTTGATGTCGATTTTTACCGTTCTGTTGATTTTGATATTCCTCCTGACCATCCGCCGGAATGCCATCGTCAGCGATCGCTTCATGACCAGCGTGGATACGCTTGTGAGAAAACGTGACTTGCTCGCGCTCAACTCTTTGAGTCACCGCCGCAACGAGTGTATGGCCCGGATCACCCAGAAAACCCTGGATTTCATCTCTGCCAACCCAAATACCTCTTTTGACAATGTGCGTGATGTGGCGCAGGCGGAGGGTTCCCACCAGGCCAACATGTTGACATCGCGAATCTCCTACCTCGCCGACATCGGTGGCATCGCGCCGATGGTAGGTCTGTTGGGAACGGTGATCGGGATGGTCAAGGCCTTCTTGGAAATTTCCGCCGGTGAGGGCACCGGAGTAAGGCAGATGGGCTTGGCGGAAGGCGTCTCAGAGGCCCTCATCGCCACCGCGGGCGGACTTGCGATCAGCATTCCTGCCTTGGTGTTCTACTCGATTTTCCGTGGCCGAGTTCAAAAATACACCTCTGAACTGGAAGCCGCCGCCACTCATTTCATTGCCATCCTCCAGATGCAGTTCGACCGGTCTACCACTTCGGCGCCACAACCCTACGCCCAACCCTCACTTCGCCCGCGGGAAGATTATGCCATGCCTGTCGCTTCGCCACTTGTTGGCGAGCGGCCCGATGTTCATGGAATTTAAGTGAAACGCGCATGAAATTCACCACCCGTCAGCCACCGCCAGTCTCCATTCAGTTGGCGCCGATGATTGATATCCTCCTGCTCCTGCTCTGCTTCTTCATCATCAGTTGGCAATATAGCAAGTCGGAAACAGAGCTCAAAGTGGCTGTTCCAACCGCTCAGGAAGGGGCCGAGCCCAACGACCGCCAACGCGGTGAAATCATCATCAATGTGCTCGCGGACGGAGTCATCCGCGTCGAGGGCCTGGCCGTCGACCGCCCGCAACTCTTGGAAAAACTCTCTGCAATCGCCAAACAGTATAAGAATCAACCCGTTCGCATCCGCGGTGATGGAGGCGTTGCCTACCAGCGCATCGTCGAGGTCATCGATACCTGCCAAAAGGCCGGAATCTGGAACATCTCCTTCGCCACCCAGCGCCCGGAACCCGCCAAGTGATTGGCTTGGCAAACGCCTCAAACCGCACCAAGCTCTTCCTCCTCTTGAAAAGCACCATCGCTTCCATCTTCCTGCTCGCCAGCCCCGTAATCGCGCAGATTCCGCGGGCCGAGGCTGTGGACCCAACTCTCGGAGTCGATGCCGCAAACGACTTCTTCATGCGTGGCAAAAATCTCTACGACAGCGCCCAAGCCAGCGTGGATCAAGCCAGCAGGATCGACTATTTCCAGCGTGCCGGGCAAATCTTCGCAGACTACCTGAACCATTTCCCAAATCATCCCAACGCCGAGATGGCATGGTGGTATCTTGGAAACAGTTATTACCAGTCCGGCCAGATCGACGAAGGAAAACGCTGCTTCAGCACCTTGCTCAACCGCTATGGTAAAGGCAAGTGGGCGGCGGCGGCGGCTTACACCCTGGCTGCGGACTACTATAACAAGTCGGAGTATGCATTTGCCGCTCCCATGTTTGAGCGCTTTGCGGCGAATGCGGCCAAACCCGAAGAACGTCCCCGCGGAAACTACCTCGCCGGAAATTGTTATCGACTGCTCGGCCGCGATCGGGAAGCCATCGCATCCTTCCGGAGAGTCATCGAGGATCCCGCTGGTGGCCTGTTCGCGCCACAGGCCAAGGTCGCCCTCGGTCACCTCACGCTCAAGGCAGGCAAACTTACCGAAGCACTTGCCATTTTCGAAGAGGTAGTCGCCGCTCCCTATCTGCCAAAAATTCGTGGGGAGGCCGCGCTACATGCGGCTCTCACCAGCACCAAGCTGGATCAAACCGATCTTTCCGAAAAATACCTGCGTTTGATCCTGAGCACCCCGGGGATGGAAGACTTCCGCCCGGACGCCCAAACCGCATTGATGGGCAACCACTTCGCCAAAAAGGAATACCGCGAAGTCATCGATATCTTCCGCCGCAGCTCCGTGAAAGGGGAAGGGGAAAAAGAAGCAACCCGACTCATGATCGCCGCCCGGGCCTACATGCGGCTCAAGCTCCCCACGGAAGGCCTCCAACTCTTCCGCGATGTCGAGAAGCTGGTCAAGCCGGAGTCCGACATGGCCTTCCAAGCATCCTACTACCGGCTCCTGTGCTTCTTCCAAATCGAAGGCCGCCACCTGCCGGACCAGGTCGACGCCTTCCTCCAGCTCTATCAAAAATCACGCAAGGATGATCCCCGCATCCACACCGCCCTGATGATGAAGGCTGAAACCCTGTTCTCCAATAAAATGATTACCGAGGCGGCTCAGGTGTATAATGAAATCAACGCCACCGTGCTCACGGAAGAAAACCGCCAGAACCTCCTGTTTCAGCGCGGCTGGTGTCTATCAGAAGCAGGCGATGCCCAAGGGGCGGTGCGTTCGCTGGGGGAATTCATCACCCAGTATCCTCAAGACTCGCGGGTCCCCTCGGCCATCGCCAAGCGTGCGAGCGCCTACGCTGCAAGCGCGGAACCGGCCAAGGCGATTGCGGACTTTGATCTCCTCATCAACAACTCCAAGACCCCTGCGGATTTGTCCGGATTCGCATGGCTGGAGTCGGCACGTCTGCGCCGCTCGGAAAACAATGTTCCCGACATGATGACTCGTTATCAAGGGCTTCTTAAAAATGTCAAAACACTCAGCGACGGCTTGCAGGCAGAGGCCAACTACTGGATCGGCTGGGGCCTGGTGAAAACCAATCTTGCCAAAGACTCACCACCCTACCTCGAAAAAGCCCGTGAACTCAACCCCGACGGATACCGCAAACACGCCGGCCTGCTCCTCGTGCTCGGCTACTTCGCCTCACAAAACCCTTCAAGCCTCGCTGCGGAAATCAATCTCGCCATCAAGGGCGGATACGCCGCAGATATCCCGGACCAGACGATCCAATGGTCTGCCATGCAGTCCTACAACGCCGGGGATTTCCAATCGGCCGCGAAGTTTCTCACCCGAGTCTCCAACCCCGAAGAACCCCGCGAGACCCCCAAGGAAGTCTGGCGCTACCTCGCCAAGTCGCGGCTGAAAATCGGCGATGCGGAAGCTGCGCTCACCGCCGTGAACCACCTGCTCGCCGTCGAAGAAGATCTCGGTTGGAAAGCCGATGGTTTGTTAGACCGTGGTCGCGCCCTGCTGATGCTCGACCGCCCCGCAGAAGCTCGCAAGGCTTCCGATGAAGCACTTGCCCTCCGCCCCCAAGGCCACACCAGCGCCGGCTTGAACATCCTCATCGGCGACCTTGAACTCAAGGCGGGCGATCCTAGAACCGCTGCCGGGAAATACCAGGTCGTCGTCCAGTTCCACGACGACAAGGAACTCAACCCCCTCGCCCTTTCAAAACTCGTTCAAGCGCTGCAACAGCAAGGTGACCTGACCGAAGCCGCAAAATACACCGAAAAACTCCAAGCCGAATTCCCGGGTTGGAAACCACCCGGACCCTAAACCTTTTTTCCCACCGTTCATCCATGACCCCGCCCGCCACCGCCGCCGCGCCTGCCAAATCCCCCAAGCGTAAACCCGAGACCGCTTGGACTTCTCAGAAATCCGCCGAACTCTACGGAGTAAACACCTGGGGCAGCGGATTCTTCGGCGTCAATAAACAGGGCCACGTCACCGTCCGCCTTGAGGACGACAACGCCCAGGCAGAAGTCTCGCTCTACGAGGTGATCGACGGACTTCGCGACCGCGGCACCCATCTGCCGGTCCTGCTCCGCTTCCGCGACCTTCTCCACTCGCGCATCACCGAGATCAACGAGTCCTTCAACAAGGCCATCAAGGACTCGAAATACCGGGGCGAATATCGCGGCGTCTATCCCATCAAGGTCAACCAACAGCGCCAGGTCATCGAGGAAATTGCCGAGTTTGGGAAAAAGTATCACTACGGCCTTGAAGCTGGATCCAAGCCGGAACTCATCGCCGCTCTTGCCCACATGCATGATCCCGAGGCCTATCTGATTTGCAATGGCTACAAGGACGAGGAATTCATCGACCTCGCGCTCCACGCCCAGAAAATGGGCCTGCGGGTCATGTTGGTGTTGGAAATGCCAAGCGAGCTCGACCTCATCCTTGAGCGCTCGCGCAAAATCGGCGTCCTGCCAAACCTCGGCGTCCGCGTCCGGCTGTCCACCAAAGGCTCGGGACATTGGCAGGACAGCGCGGGTGATAAATCCGTCTTCGGCCTCAATGCCTCCCAAGTCATCGCCGTGGTGGATCGCCTCAAGGACTCCGGCTACATCGGATGCCTGAAAATGCTTCATTACCACCAGGGTTCACAAATCCCGAACATTGCCGCCATCCGCGAAGGAGCCACCGAGGCCGTCCGGATGTATTGCGACCTTGTCAAGGAAGGCGCCCCCATGGGCGTGCTCGACATCGGCGGTGGCATGGCCGTGGATTACGACGGCTCACACACGAACTTCCACTCTTCCTGCAACTACTCCGTGGCGGAATACTGCACGGACATCGTGGAGGTGATTTCCCAAATCTGCGACAAGGCCGGAGTCACCCACCCGAACCTGATCTCCGAGTCCGGCCGGGCCGTCGTCGCCTATTACTCGGTGCTGGTCTTCAATATCCTGGACGTCACCAGCGCCCAAACCAGCGAGGAAGCCCCGCCCATTCCTGAAAACGCTCCGCAGAACCTCATGAACATCATCGAGGTCAACAAGGTCATTCATAAGAAAAACCTTCAGGAGTGCTTCAATGACGCCATGTATTACCGCGACCAGATGCGCGCCCAGTTTTTCTACGGTGCCGCCACCTTGCGGGAGCGTGGCCTTGCGGAAGCATGGTTCTGGCACATCCTCACCCGAATCTCCAACCTCATCGCCGAGCTCGATGACATCCCCGAGGACCTCCGGGAACTTTCCTCGACCCTGGTGGATTTCTACTACGGTAACTTCAGCTTGTTCCAATCCCTGCCGGACTCCTGGGCCATCGACCAGGTCTTCCCCGTCATGCCCATCCACCGGCTTGATGAAAAACCCCGCCACCGCGCCGTGCTGGCGGATATCACCTGTGATTGCGACGGCAAGATCGACCGCTTCATCGACAAGGAGGACGTTGCCAAAATCCTCCCCTTGCACGACTTCAAGCAGGATGAGCCCTACTACCTCGCCGTCTTCCTCGTCGGAGCCTATCAGGAAACACTGGGAGATCTCCATAACCTGTTAGGCGATACCAATGTGGTCGGAGTGCACCTCGAGAATGGCAAAGCCGTTTACACCCATGAGGTGGAAGGTGATACGGTGGCGGATGTGCTCAGTTATGTGGAGTTCGACCCCAAGGAACTGGTCAGCCGCTTCCGCATCTTCGCGGAAAAGGCTGTCACCGAGGGCAGGATCTCCCCCAAAGAGCGCCGCGAGATCCTGGATCTCTTCCGCGAGGGTCTTGCCGGTTACACCTATTTCGAAAGCTGAGTCCTCCCAGGACCCGGCCGGTTGGTTCTCCCGTCACCATCCTTGTCGCTTCCGCGACAAGGATGGAGGTTCTGCCGCGTGGTTTGATCCGCCTCAACCGTCACTGGCGGAACTCAGTGCGGAGAATCTGCGGCACTTTGCTCAAGCCGCAGCACTTGTAGAAGATGATGTCCGGAAATCAGAGACCCACGATTCACTCTGAAGCCTGCGGTTCCTCGGTCTTTTTCTTGTCGGAAAACTTCTGGACGAAGACATAACACACCGGAATGAGAAACAGGCCGATGAGCGTGGAAATGGTCATCCCGTAAACCACGCCGGTCCCCATGGTGCTGCGGGATGCAGCTCCCGAACCCGTCGCTAACATCAAGGGGACACAACCGAGAATGAAGGCGAAGGAGGTCATCAGGATAGGGCGCAGGCGGAGTTTTGCAGCTTCCAAGGCGGCTTCCAAGGTGGGCATCCCCTCGTCGCGCTTCATCTTTGCGAACTCGACGATGAGGATGGCATTCTTCGCTGCTAGGCCGATGAGCATCACCAGGCCGACCTGTGCATAGACGTTCATTTCATACTTGTTGAGAAGCAAGCCGACCATGGTTCCGAAAATCACCGTAGGCACTGAGAGGAGAACGGCGAAGGGTAGCGACCAGCTTTCATACTGCGCGGCAAGGAGCAGGAACACGAAGATAATCGCCATGCCGAAGATCAGCCCCGCCTGGCCTTCGGATTTCTTTTCCTGAAGTGTCAGTCCTGACCACTCATAACCGACATTCGCCGGCATGGTTGCCATGACTTCTTCCATCGCTTTGAGAGCTTGGGCGGAGCTGTAGCCGGGAGCGGGCGCGCCCATCATTTCTGCGGATAGGTAGAGGTTGAAGCGGGTGGCGAAGTTAGGGCCGGACATCTTGGTGATGTTCACCAAGGTGCTGAGCGGGACCATACCGCCGTTGCTGTTGCGCACATAGAATTTCCCGATGTCCTCCGGTTTGTTCGTGAACTCGGGCTCCGCCTGGAGGAAGACCTTGTAAACCCGGCCAAATTTCACGAAGTCGTTGACATACATCCCGCTGAGATAGGCCTGCAAGGTTTGGAAAACGCTGTCCACCGGAACGCCGAGCGTGCGGGCCTTTTCGCGGTCCATCTCCACCTTGACCTGCGGGGTGGCGGGGTTGAAGGTGGTGGTCACACGGCCGATTTCCGGACGTTTTGCGGCGGCCGCCTGCACCTGGCTGACCATGGTGGCGAGTTGCTCGACGTCGCCGCCGGAGCGGTCTTGGAGCTGCATGGTGAACCCGGAGACGTTGCCATAGCCAGGGAGTGGCGGTGGTCCAAAAGCGAAGATACGGGCGCTGGGGATGGTCGCAAACTTCTTGTTCCAGCGCGCGGCAATGGCCTTGGCATGAAGTTCGGGAGACTCGCGCTCTTTCCAGTCATCAAGGCCTACGAACATGAGCGCGGCGTTCGGGACGTTCAGGTTGTTCAGAATGTTCAAGCCGCCGATCGCGAGGGCGGAGCGCACGCCGGGGGTGTTGTTCACGACGTTCTCGACCTGCTTGAGCACCTCGTCAGAGCGCTGCAGGGAGGCTCCTTCCGGTAGCTCGATGGCCACGAACAGGTAGCCCTTGTCCTCGTCCGGGATGAATCCTCCGGGCACGATTTTTCCGAGGCCATAGATGCCGCCGCAGACGATGACGAGCAAAAGCATCGAGAAGGTGGCCTTGCGCGTCAGCCCGCCGACGATCCTGCCATAACGCTCGATGACCCAGTCGAAGAAGGCGTTGAACTTCTTGAAAAACCAGGCGATCGGGCCACGGCCGGGACTTGGCTTGCGAAGCAGTAATGCGGAAAGCGCAGGGCTGAGCGTGAGCGCATTGATCGCCGAGAAAATCACCGATACCGCGATGGTGATCGCAAACTGCTGATAGAGGCGCCCGGTCACGCCGCCCATGAAGGCCACCGGCACGAATACCGCGCAGAGAATCAACGCGATGGCCACCACCGGTCCGGAGACCTCTTTCATCGCCTTGCGGGTCGCATCGACCGGCGAGAGCCCGTGCTCGATGTGGTGCTGCACCGCCTCGACGACGACGATGGCGTCATCCACCACGATCCCGATCGCGAGGACGAGGCCGAACATGGTGAGGGTGTTCACGCTGAAGCCGAGCATCGGGAAGGCGATGAACACCCCAAGCAGGGATACCGGCACGGTGAGCATGGGGATGATGGTCGCGCGGAAGCTTTGTAAGAAGATATACACCACGATGAGCACCAGAATGATCGCTTCAAAGAGTGTGTGGACGATGGACTCCATCGAGGCCTTGATCGGCAAGGTCGAGTCGAGGGTGATGCTATAGTCCATATCGGGCGGGAAGCGCAGTTTGGCTTCCTCCAGGATTTTTTTAACGTTGGCGGCGGTATCGAGGGCATTGGCCCCGGGTGCCAGATAGACGCCGAGTCCACCGGCGGGCGCGCCATCCAAGCGGGCGCGGAGGTCGTAGGTTTGCGCGCCAAGCTCGACACGTCCGACGTCTTTGATTTTCACCTGTTGGCCATCCGCGCTCGCACGGACGATGATTTCCTCGAATTCCTTCGGGTCCTTGAGAAGGCCCTGGGCACGGACGTTGAACTGGCTTTCCTGGCCTGCCGGTGCGGGTTCCGCACCGATTCTGCCGGCAGGGGACTGGGCGTTTTGTTCCTTGATGGCGTTGGAAATATCGGTGGGCGCGATGCCCAGTGAGGCGAGTTTTCCAGGGTCCAGCCAGATCCGCATCGCGTAATCCTGAGCGGTGAAGTTTTTCACGTCGCCTACGCCACGGACCCGCTTGATCTGATCGACAAGGTTGATGTCGGCATAGTTTCCAAGAAACACGCCGTCGTAGGTGCCCTTTGGAGATGACAGGCCGATGGCTAACAGAATGTCCGGGCTGGAGCGGTTCGTGACCACGCCTTCGCGTTTCACGGCATCTGGCAACTGGGCCTCCGCCTGACCCACGCGATTCTGCGTGTTTACCTGCATGATGTCCACATCGGTGCCGACGTCGAAGGTGACGTTGAGGATCATCTTGCCGTCGTTCGAGTTGTAGGACTGCATGTAGAGCAGCTTGTCCACGCCGTTGACCTTGGACTCGATCGGTGTGGCCACGGATTCCATGACCGCCTCAGCGGCCGCGCCGCGGTAACTTGAAGTGACCTGGATCAGCGTGGGGCTGACATTTGGGTATTCCGAGATCGGCAGTCGGGAAAGTGAGATGAGCCCGACGATGCAGGTCACAATCGAGATGACCATCGCCACGATGGGTCGGCGGATGAAGAATTCGGCCATGATGGATTATTTTTCGGATGGTTTACCCTGTGCGGCAGGTGCGGACTTCATGGCGGCCAACTGGGTGGCGGTCATGGCGTTGACTGGCGCGCCTTGGCGGACTTTTTGCAGACCTTCGACGACGATCCGCTCGCCAGCTTTCAGGCCATCGAGAATGATGACGTTTGATCCGTTGAGCTCACCCACTTTCACCGGGCGCTGGGTCGCCGTGTTCTCCGGGGTGATGATCCAGAGGAAATTCTTGCCCTGCAACTCGACAACCGCACGCTGGGGAACCTCAACGCAGTTCTTGCGGGTGCCCAAGTCCACAATCACGCGAGCGAACATGCCGGGACGGAGGAGTTTTAATTTGTTAGGAAACTCGGCCCGGACCCGCAGGGTGCCGGTCTTGGCGTCCACGGCGCGGTCGATGAAGACGAAACGTCCCTGATCGGAGTGTTGCACGCCGTCGGAATGAATCAAGGTGAGCGGGAGGCTTGCGACGTCCCTGCCTTGTTCGCGGCTTCTGGTCTCGGCCCTGATGTATTCCGTTTCGCTGACATTGCCATAGAACCAGATGGGATCGAGGGTGGAAATGGTGGCTAACAAGGTGGGCTCGCCCTTGCCGACCAGTTCACCAATCGCGACCTGGGAGGCTCCGATCAGGCCGGTGATGGGTGCCTTGACCGTGCAGTAGCCAAGATCGAGTTGGGTAGATTCCACCCGGGCTTGGGCCGTGACGACTCCGGCCTCGCCGACATCCACCGACGCCAGGGCATTGTCCAGGTCCTGCTGGGGGATCGCCTTCCGCTGGGCAAGTGGGGTGAGCCGGTCCACATCTTTCTGATATTTGTTCAGCGCTGCCTTGGCTTCTCCAAGGGCACCGTTTGCGGCGGCAAGCTTCTCAAGAAATGGCTTTTGATCGAGCTCGAATAAAACATCTCCTTGTTTGACTTCGGAGCCTTCTTTGAAAGGCGCCTGATCCACGAACCCTTCCACGCGGGCGCGGATTTCGACATTCTGTGGGGAATCCAACTGACCGATCAGTGTCGAGGACAGGCGGACCTCGGAAGTGACGATGTCCACCACCTCCACCACAGGTGGCGGTGGCGTGGCGATTTCGGGCTTCTTACACGCCCCAAGGCCCAAGCCGGCCACGATGAATATCCCAGTTCTGAAGGTAAAAAAATGGCGTTCGCGGTTGGTGGCTATTCGATGTTTCATTTTCAAATTCGCTCGGTGATGGTGGTTCAAATGCAGCCGTGGTTAAATCCAGGCAAAGCGGCAACGGATGCCACAGCCGGGCTAGCTGGATAAGGAAATGCCGCCTACCGTCTTGGAATAGTGGAATGCCCCGGAAGTGTCAACTTGGACCTTTGGTCAACGTCTCACGGTTTTTCGCTGCGGGTTCCAGAAAAAATCCACTTGATGATCGATGGGGCGGGCTCAGCATTCAAGCAGCCCGGCCGGTGACGGGGTGGGAATCGCCAAATCGCAGCGATTCATCCTTGCGTGGAATATCAATCATCTAACATGCACCATGGAAATCAATCTTCCCAACGCTGTGGAATGCCTCATCGTCATCAACTGTGGCAGCTCTTCGTTAAAGTTTGCGGTGTTTTCGCTCGCTGGGGAGACGGTGCTGCTCAAAGGGCTCGCCGAGAGGCTCGATCGTCCCGATGCCGTTTTGACCCTCACGCGTGACGGGCGATCCGAGGTCCTGGCGATTCCCTGGGGATCGCATCATACCGCGCTTCAGAAATCCGTGGCGGAGCTGGGTGACTTGAAGCCCTGTGGGTTCGGACACCGCATCGTGCATGGGGGTGAAAGGTTTACCCGCTCCGCCTTGATTGATGAGCGGGTGTTTTCTGCGATCGAAGAATGCAGCAGCCTGGCTCCTTTGCATAATCCGGCGAACTTGATCGGTATTCGAGTGGCTCGCGAGCTTTTTCCGGATCTTCCGCAGGTCGCTGTTTTCGACACCGCATTCCACCAGACTCTGCCGGCCAAGGCGTTTCTCTATGCGATTCCATTTCACTATTACGAGGATCTTCAAATCCGCCGCTATGGGTTCCATGGGACCAGCCACCATTATGTGTCTCTGGAAGCAGCGGGAATCCTGGGTAAGCCGCCCCAGCACACGAGCTTGATCACCATCCATCTTGGAAACGGCTGCAGCGCCTGCGCGGTCAAGAACGGTGCCAGCGTGGACTCGACCATGGGACTCACCCCCGGTGAGGGCCTCGTCATGGGAACGCGCAGTGGTGATGTCGATCCGGCATTGCACCAGTTTCTTCACGATCAAACCGGGATGCCCCTTGGCGAAATCACCACCATACTGAACTCACGCAGCGGCCTCCTCGGTCTCTCCGGACTCAGCAATGACATGAGGACCCTCTCTGACGCGGCACGCGCCGGCCACCCGCGTGCGAAGCTGGCCATCGAGGTGTTCTGTTACCGCCTTGCGAAATCCATTTGCGGGCTGATGGCTGGACTTGATTCGCTCGACGCGCTGGTGTTCACCGGCGGCATCGGGGAGAATTCCTCCGAGGTCCGCGCACTTACGGTCGCCCATCTGAAAATCCTTGGGGTCTCCTTGGATTGTGAAGACAATGCGAACCACGGAAAATCCAACCATGGATGGATCAGTGGACCTAACAGCCGTATTCCCTGCCTGGTCGTTCCCACCAACGAGGAACTCATGATCGCCCGCGAAGCGCTGTGTCTGATTTCCCTAACCGATCTTCCCCGGCCATGAAACACACTTTTTTTCTCGCCGCATCTGATAGCGGAGCCGGCCTCACCTCGGTCTGTCTGGGGGTCGTCCGTGCGCTTGATCGCCGTGGAATCCGTGTCGGCTTCTGCAAGCCCATCACCCAATCCGATCTTGGCGGTGGCGAGCCGGACCCATCCGCCCTTTTCATCCGGACCACGATGGGGATCACCCCGCCCGAATCGATCCCCATCGAGGATGCGGATGATGATGTGCGGGAGAACCACACGGGAGATCTCATGGAGCGGGTCGTCGAAAAAATCGCTGAAGCGGGCAAGGACGCGGATGTGGTCATCGTCGAGGGCTTGTTGCCCGCCCCGGGTCGCACTTTCAACAACCGGCTGAACCGGCTCATGGCCAGCAGTCTGGATGCGGAGGTCATCCTCGTCACGACTCTGGGCGACGAATGCCCGCTGGAGTTCGAGCGAAAAGTGGAAACCCACGCCGCGCTCTACGGTGGCATTGAAAACCCCAAACTCATCGGCTGCATCATCAACAAGATCGGCAGGACCCTGGAAGAGCAAACGAGCGGAGTCGTGCCGGTCGTGGATTCCCCGGTTGACGGGAAAAGCGCAGAAGCCGGCTCGGAAGAGGACGTCACCGCTGCGGTGGACCGTCTCGTGGCTGGCTGCTCGCTTTTTAAAAGCGGTCAGTTTGAAATGCTCGGAGCCATCCCCTTGAACAGCAGGCTGAAGTCATTCCGCGTCTCGGATGTGGTCCGTCCTTTGAAAGCGGAGGTTGTCTCTGCCGGAGATATGCACCAGCGGCGGGTCCGGTCCATGGCGCTTTGCGCTCGCCCGGTATCGAGCATCCATCATGTCTTTTCTTCGGGAGCCTTGCTCATCATGCCGTCAGATCGGGAAGATGTCATTCTTGCCGCAGCGCTTGCTGCCGTCAATGGAGTGCCGCTTGCGGGTATTGTTCTAACAGGAGATTCGCCTCCCAATCCGAGTCTATGGAATCTCTGTCACCGCGCCCTTGAGACAGGCCTGCCTGTTCTCAAGGTGAAAACGGGGAGCTACCAAACCGTTCTCAATCTTTCCCAGTTGAGCCCCGAAGTTCCCTCGGATGATACCGAGCGGATGAACCTGGTGATGGACTTCATCGCCCGCCATATCTCCGCCGCGAAGCTGGAGAACCGCTGCAAGGTCGAGCTCGCCATCCGCATGTCTCCCGCGGCATTCCGGCATAAACTCGCATCCTGGGCGCGCAAGCTGGACCGGCGCATCATTCTCCCCGAGGGGGACGAGCCCCGCACCATCCAGGCCGCTGTCGCTTGTCACCAGCGCAAGATCGCCCGTTGTGTCTTGTTAGGAAATCCCGCTGAGATTCGCCGGATTGCAGCGACCCATGGCATCATTCTGCCGGATGAACTCGAGATTCTCGATGCCGCCGCCCAGCGTCAGCGCTACGTCGCGCCGCTCGTTGAAATGCGGAAACACAAAAACCTCAGCGAACATGACGCATTTGAAGCACTGGAAGATAACGTGATGCTGGGCACCGTGATGCTGGCTCTGGGCGAGGTGGACGGATTGGTCTCCGGTGCCGTGCATTCATCCGCCAATACCATCCGGCCTGCGCTCCAACTCATCAAGACCCACCCGCAGGCAAGGGTCGTTTCCTCCGTGTTTTTCATGTGTCTGCCGGAACAGGTGCTGGTTTATGGGGATTGCGCGGTGAACCCCAACCCTGATGCAGAAGCCCTCGCAGACATCGCCATCCAGAGTGCTGAAACCGCCGAGCAGTTCGGCATACCGGCCCGCGTCGCCTTGATCAGCTACAGCACCGGCGAGTCAGGCAGTGGCGAGGATGTGGAAAAAGTGCGGCAGGCGGTGGCGATTGCCAAATCACTCCGCCCTGACCTTCTGCTCGATGGGCCGCTCCAATACGATGCAGCGGCCATCGCCGAGGTCGCCGCAACCAAGGCCCCGGATAGCCCGGTCGCCGGCAAGGCCACGATTTTTGTCTTTCCAGACCTCAACACCGGTAACACCACTTATAAGGCGGTCCAGCGCAGTGCCAACCTTGTGAGCATCGGGCCTGTGTTGCAAGGACTGCGCAAACCGGTCAATGATCTCTCACGCGGAGCCCTGGTGGATGACATCATCTATACCATCGCCGTCACCGCCATCCAATCCGCCCGCGATCATTCGCAAGAACTCTAAGTGCCTCCATCCCCCGAAGCTAGCGGCTCGGAGAATGGTGCGAATCAGCGCATGTGGGATTCACACCCCAAGAATGTCTCTCTCTCCGAGGTGGAACTCGGCGACAAATGGCAGGCTTTCTATTCTAACGGATTTGCCGCTGGATTCCATGCGGCAACGGCTTTCCGGACGGCACTCCACCGCGGTGATCCGCTTCCCTTCCGGCAACGGCGGAACAAGGGTGAGACCATCCGCTGGCAGGGTGTTCAGTTGGCTGATATCAACAAGGATGCTGTTCGTGCCGCGCGACCGGATCTTGAAGTCAAGAGGCCCGAAACGAGTTGGCAGCTTCCGGACGGAAAATCCCCCAGTCTCCGAAATCCATGCCCAAGGCATGCCGGACGCGAGAACCAACTCCGCGCTTGCTTCACGTTCCGCCGCCACCATCGATGTCAGTGCTAGCAGATACTCCGCAGCGATCCAGGTGTGGGGAACGTCGCCAAGATGCCCCGGGGAGCGTGGATCCCGCCAAGTGATTTCCGGCCACTGGTTCCACTCGATCGGCCGGCGGTCTGAGAGAAAGAAATCGAGCAATTCGTTTGCGGTGTCACGTTTCCCAAGGCGGACGAAGGCACCGATGATTCTGATCTCGTAGGCGGTGTAGTTCGTCCATACCATTTCCCCACGGTGTTTGCGGTGGAAACCATCAAGGTAGGTAGCGAGCATCGCATCAAGCGGGGCGGCCGGCAGCGCGGTCGCGAAGTCCAGCATCGCAACAGCGTTGGATGTTGCGGTAGGATCAAAGTCTGCCCATTCGACAGATCCTGGAATGTATTCCAGGTTTTTCTCCAAGATGACTTTGTCAATGGAGCGCAGCAGGTCTTCTTGGAAGCGGACAGCTTCGGACCTCCAGCGGTTAGATGCGGATAGATCGCCTGCGGTTTCGGCGAGATCCGCAGCTGCTTCCAGCCCGCGGACTCCCCAGAAATCGTCCCAGTAAGAATGCACATGGTGGGCAAGGTAGCCTTCATGACTGGCGGATTCCGGGAGTAAGCCAAAACAGGCGGCTTGAGCACCCTTTCGGTAATCCTCAGTCATGCGTTCGGCGCGCAGCGCGGTCAGATAAGATGCGGCCTTGTGGACATGTGGCAGCATTTTCCCGAGGAATTCGGAGTCGCCTCCTTCTCGATAAACCTCGCGCACGCCCCATAAGAATTGACCGTGACTGTCATGCTCCACGAGCCAATCGACACCGTCGCGATCAACTACGCAGGGAATGAATCCGTCCTCGCGTTGGAAATCAGCATACCATGTGAGAAACTCATGCAGCGCGAATGGCAGCCCGGCCTTGGCAAGGGCTGCACCCATGATCACGCAGTCCCTCACCCACGAGCGTGTGTAGCGGCGTGGGCCGGGCTGGATCGCGGGACCGTCGCGGTTGATCAGGATGTGACCGGCCGCCGTGCGAAAGGCATCAAACGCGGGCTGTGCGGATTTCGGAACCCGCCACTCCACGGTTCCAAGAGTCTTCCTCCACCGGGCAAGGGCCTTCGCTCTGCCGCTCGGCGTGGAGAGCCTGGCTTTTTCGAAATAGGGAACGGAGACGGTCACTTCCATCACTGACACGCCATGGGGTAAGCTCCATTCCATGACTGCGGAGGCGAGTCCACAGGGGTCATCGATCTCTTGGGATGGTGGAACCTCTCCTTGTGCCAAAGTCCACAGCACGCCACCCTCTTCAAAGGCCCCGGCACCGCTTGTATCGGGATGCGGCTTGACGATGACTTGCCTGCCCTCAACCAGCACCCCGTTTTCTTTGCAAGTAAGCTGGTGAATGGGACTGCGTCCGCCAAGATTGCGGAACGCCTGCCATGGTGGGTTCACTTGGAAGGGGCGCACGGAGACGATCAAGCGGGTTTCTAACTGCGGTTTATCACAAGTCAGCCGATAGGTCACATGGAGCGTCAGGTCGTCCGCGCCGCCGTCGACCCAAGGCAGGATTTCCAACACAAGGCCCTCGGTGTTCCAGACAACGGAGGGAACCGGTGCTCCTCCTTTCGCTAAACGGGCGGTGCACTTCACGTCCGCCCATGTGATGTTTTTCCCGGCTGTGATCACGAAGGGTTCCAGCGAGAACCCGGCCTCATCCACTTCGATAAGGCCTTCCTCGTTAATCAACGCCCGCCGCTTTCCCTCCGGTCCGCCCACGGGCGTCCAGTACGACTGCTCGCGCAGCCAGTAGCGGGGGAACCACCCGCGCGGGTAATCCGCCGCGACCGAATGCACGAATTCATTCGGCGTTCTGGAAAAGGAATCCTGCCGCATGGCCAAGGCGCAGAATGCGGCGCAGGCGCTGTTCGCAAATGTGAAACGTAGATGGCGAGCCTGGGTGTCCGGTGTTGGAATGTGGGTCTTTGCGCCGAGCGCGGACGGGCAATGATGGACCAATGTCCATGATTTTCCATCATCAGAACGCTCCACGACGAAGTTCCGTCCGGGCAGTGAGTCAGGCCAGGTGATGACCAAGCCCCCGAAGCGCAGTGATTTTCCAAAGTCAACCTGCCACTGCGGGGTTGGGTCTTCCGTAGCCGCCCGCCAGCCTGTATGGGAATCTTCGGAAAAAACGGCTCCCGGCGGGAAGCCGCTTTGATGACTTGATGCGCTGATCGAGCGAGGTTTCTGGAGCCCCTGGTCTTCAAAAAATGGAGCCATCAATTCCAACACTCCTTTGCCGCCGCTGCCAGCGACGATCGCGAATTCCACCGAGCCGACAGCGGTCGGCGCGCCCCCGCCAGCGGGACCCCAGGCAAAAGGCAGGTCGCGCTCATGAAAACGGATGTCCGTCCATGACTCCGGCAACTCCATGTTTTCGTGCAATCGCCGCCAGACATTGGTGTTCCCCGGATCCGCGACTTTGAACTCAAAGTGGTTGGGAAGTCCTTCACCACGTAGCGAAAAACCCATTTCAAAAGTCCCTGGAAGAGTGAATGGAACTTCCCGGCGGATGACGATGAACCCGCCACCGCCGTGGAAGTCATAATTGAGCCGTAGGCCGGACGAGCCATCCGCAGCATGGATCTGGCTGAGATGCCCCTCCGATTGGCCGGAGGCAAACACCTGCCATTGCGCTGGATCTCCGAAGAGTGAGAAGAACGGTTGAGTGGTCACAAATTTTGCGGATTCAACAACCTACCGAGCCTCCGTTTTGACGCCAGAACAAACTTCACACTCGCGTGACTGCGTTTCGCCGCGATCCGCGATCGGGTGATCGCTAATCTTCGAATGCGCTACCTAGGAACCGACCGACTGGCCCGTGCTTCCGCTGAAGCGAACTGCGACGAGGCGATGTAGGCCCCTTGCTAGCTTGGCGAAAGCCCCGGGTGATGGAAAATGGTCACGGCACGATTCCCCGAACCGTTACCAAGGCAGCGGAAACGCACGGTTGAATGCGAATACGCGCTCCCGGATGGCGTGGAGCCTTTCCGTGTTGGTGTGGTCGGCGAGAGCCTCGGCGATGAAATCCGCGACCTGCTCGACGTCCTTTTCCTTCAGGCCGCGGGTGGTGACGGCTGGCGTGCCGATGCGGATGCCGCTGGGCTTCATCGGGCTGCCGGTGTCGAAAGGAATTCCGTTCTTGTTGACGGTGATACCCGCTTCATCGAGGGCATGGGAGGCGTCGGTGCCATTCAGATTCTTGTTGCGGAGATCGACAAGCATGACGTGGTTGTCCGTGCCGCCTGAGCAGATGCGGAACCCATGATGCGTGAGGCGGGCGGCGATGGCCTGCGCGTTCCTGACGACTTGCGCGGAGTATTCCTTGAACTCAGGCTTGAGCGCCTCGCCAAAACATACTGCCTTGGCGGCAATCACATGCATCAACGGCCCACCCTGGATGCCCGGGAATACTTGGGAATCGATTTTCTTCGCAAATTCTTCCTTGCAAAGAATGATCCCGCCACGCGGGCCACGCAGCGATTTATGCGTGGTGGAGGTGACAAAATCAGCATGCGGAAATGGACTCGGATGGACCCCGGCGGCTACGAGGCCGGCGATGTGAGCCATGTCCACGAACAAATAAGAACCGATCTCGCGGGCAAGCTTGCCCATGCGCTCGAAGTCGATGATTCGTGAGTAAGCAGACGCTCCCACGGTGATCAGCGCGGGTTTCAGCTCACGGGCGGTTTTTTCCAATTCATCGTAGTTGATCCGCTCATCGTCCGGTGAAACCCCATAGTGGGTGACATCGTAAAAACGGCCGGAAAAGTTCGCCTTGTGACCATGAGTGAGGTGCCCACCGTGGGCGAGGTCCATGGTGAAGATTTTATCACCCGGCTTGAGCACGGAGAAATAAACAGCGGTGTTGGCTTGTGACCCGGAGTGGGGCTGCACATTGGCGTGCTCGGCTCCGAAAAGTTGCTTGGCGCGGTCGATCGCAAGCTGCTCGACTACATCCACATTCTCACACCCCCCATACCAACGCTTGCCCGGGTAGCCTTCCGCGTACTTGTTTGTGAGCAAGGACCCTTGAGCCTCCATGACCGCGGGCGAGGCGAAATTCTCCGACGCGATCAGCTCGATGTTGTTCCGCTGGCGGCGCTCCTCAGCGGTGATCGCGGCGTATATCGCCGGATCCGTCTCTTGAATACGGCTGCCGGAGGATTTACAGACCCGCCCCTCATGGCGCCCACCTGAAAAGGCTGTGGCGAGGAAGGCGTCCGCCATGGCGATGGCGGTGATCTCGTCGGTGAACAACCCACTCAGACACAACACATTGGAGTCATTGTGCTCACGGGTCGTGATGGTCTCCGCGACAGAACGCACATTCGCCGCACGCACATGGCGGTGGCGGTTCGCGGCGATGCACATGCCCACGCCTGACGTGCAGGCAAGGATCCCGAAGTCATAAGTGCCGTCTCCAACCATACGCGCAACGGAATTCGCATAGTCTGCGTAATCCACCGAATCATGGGTGTGGGTTCCCAAATCAAGAACCTCATGGCCGACAGCCTTGAGATGCTTGACGACTGCGTTCTTGAGATCGACAGCACCGTGATCGGCGCCGATGGCAATGCGAAAGGTAGGATGGCTCATGGACAGGACGGGATTCAATGCTCGGATTGCCAACTTGCAAACCGCAAATTTCAGAGAAATTCGCCAAGCGTAACCTCAGGTCCCTGCCGCCCCCTCGGCCGCTCCGTCCGGTGATGATTGATTTTCCAAGGCGTGGAAGACCATGATCGCCGCATAGGCATCATTTGCCGCATAGACAAGCTGGCGCTCTGAAAGCTGCTTGGAGGCCCAGTTTGACGTGGTGACGGACTTCGATTTGAGCAGCTTTTGATTGAAAAGAATGGCGATGGCCGACCTCGCCCCGACGGCATTCCGGTAGCCCAGCTTCTTGAACGAACGGTCAAGATCGACAATGGACTCCGGCCGCAGGCCGAAACGATTCGAAATCTGATGAAGGTCCCCACCCAAGCCGAAGCCGATCTTGGTGATGTGCGTGGCGCGGAGAAGTTCGATGATCACAGAATGGGTCTCCTCGATATGGGCAAGAAAAATATAAGCCTTCTCAATGGTGGAAAACTGAAGAACGTGCGGCCCTTCCGACTTCTGGCCTTTGAAAAACGTCGGCTTCGACTCGGTGTCAAAGCCAACCCGACCCGCACGCTCAAGCTCTCCAAACGCAACTGCCGCCTGGGCTTGATCACCCACCACCACGATTTGCTCGATTCCAAGGCCTTGAAACGGCTCCAACTCGGCGATTTCAGCTTTATGAGGTGGCTTCATGCATTTTAGACGCGCGGGAAATCATTTGCCTTATCCCCGGCGGGCGGTAGCCTAAATCTGCTAGATCAGGATTACAAGCAATTGTTAGCTAATGATCTAATTTTCTGATAGGCCCGCGGGCCGGTAACGCAGCAGGCAACCCACACCACCATGGGTCGCAAGAAGTTCATCTTTCTCACAGACTTCAATGGGAACATTCCGCAAGGTTGCCAGCCGGGTCAGCTCCTCACGGACCAAAACCGGTAACTCCTCTGAAATCACCAACTCGGCCGCGTGGCCACCAAGAATCGCTGCGCGAGAGTTCTCGACTCCCACGACGGCCAGGGCCCTGCGCCTCACCTGTTCATGCAAGCGCTCAACCGTGCTGCGGGACTCGGCGCTCTCAACCTCGATGAACTTGTCAACAGCTTGACCTAACACCACGGAAAAATCTCCACCTGACGGCGTCTTCAGCAACTCACCAACCAAGAGGCTGGCGATCTGCTTGGGCAAGATCTCACGCAGGCCTGCCACGTGGCGCGGATTTCCAGCCAGGATCAGGTGATTGAGCCCGCGCTTGGCCATGAGGTGGGTGATGATGGTGACCTGATCTTGATGAAAGCGGCGGTCGCTCTCACGTTTCCTTTGATGGAAATGCTCACGACCCCACTCACGGCCAAGCCTCCCACCAAGATCTGGCTTCTGCGTTAGAATTTCTTCACTGATCGCTCCCAGAGTGACTTCAAAAATCCGTGAGGCATCCTCCGTGGCAATCACCACAACAAAACGGTGAAAACGGTCTTTCAGTTGCACCAACGGAAAAATCAATGGCATGCTTGAGACATCGAAATGGAGCTCCAATGGCGCGCTGAATGGTAAAACTAATAAATACGGACTCTCCCCCCCGCGGCTAAAAACAGCCACACTGCGGGTATCCTCGGGCCAATCCTGCTTGATCACACAATCCACATCATGGCGGGCATCATCAAATGAACGACGCTGTTTTCCACTCAACGTGCTGCGCGCTGCCACGGCCCAATGCTGGAGCTTCGACCGTAATGAATCGGGAGGCTCCAGTAAATCAAGATAGGCGCTGATGATCGGATCATCGGTTTCCGGGAGAGCGACCAACTCGGCGATGCGGTTTCTCAGGGACTCGATCTCGTTAAGGACGGTGGGAGC
>CALMKO010000026.1 GCA_937867415.1 uncultured Verrucomicrobiota bacterium
GGGAGTTTGGAGAGCTCGGTCTGAACCCCGATGAGTGCGAGGCGGACTGTGTCGGCTTCCCGGGATCGAACGGCGAGGCGCTGATGAGCTTCCGATTTCTCCAAGGCTCCGAGGATGGCGGTTGCCAGATCGTGATGAAGCCTCGCCTGCCGCACGGCTTCGGCGGCTTGGCGGTGGGAAGTTTCAGCGGCTTGGCTTGCTGCGCGGGCGGTTTCTTCTTCGAGAGTGAGCTCCGTCTGTTTTTCCTCCGCGGGAACAAGTGTTGTTCGTGCGATTGCGACCTGTTGGTGAAGCTGGAGGATCTTCGCGTCATCCTTGGAAATCTGCTCGCGTGTCGCGGTGGCGGCTTGGAAAGCGCGAAGTTGCGTTTCCTCCTGGCTGCGGAGTTCCTTGACCTGGGTGAGTTTCGCTTCGGTGGCGGCCTGCTGCTCGCGAAGGCCGGGGATTACTGAAACAGCCTCGGCGATTTCCTTCTCGGCGCGGGCATGTTCGCTGACAGCTTGATCGAGGCGGGCGGCGGTTTCCCGGGTGCGTTGCAGATCTTCCTCGGCGTTGGCCAGTTGGGCTCTGGCAAGCTCGGGCGTGGACCCGGCCTTGGGTTTGCCGGTGCCGGTGAAGAGTTCGTCGTAAGCGCCGGCGATGCGCTCGCGCACCCGCTGGTCGGTAGCCGATTGCATGACGGCGGCGATGCCATCCTTTTGAAGCCGCTGGACGAGCGTGTCCTTGTGAATGGACGCATGCCCGGCGGGATCCTCGCCGGAACTGCCCTGCCAGACCCACAGGTGGGACCAGGTCGAGGCGAGTTGGCTGGCGTTAGTACGGCTGCCGGATTCGGTTTTCAGGATTTCCGAAAGCTTGGAGTCGGCTTCCTCGTCCTTAAGCGCGGTCATCCCGGCTCCCGTTAGCCGGGTGCTGCCCTTGGAGCCGGCAAAGCGTTTTTCGAGTTCCCATGTCACGCCACAGGCCTCGAAGCGGAGCGAAACCTCCGGTTCTCCGTGGTGGATGCTGGACGCCATTTCCTTCTGAATGCCGCCACCGGTTTTGGCGCGAAGGAAGAGCGCGCGGTGGATGGCTTCGGCGAGGGTGCTTTTGCCTGATTCGTTGGGTCCGCCGATCAGGTTGCGCGAGGGATCGAAGGAAACGGAGAGTTCCTTGTGGACCCGATAGTTACGGAGAGTGACGGAAAGAAGTCGCATCGGGGGGGGCTTAGGCGAGGCAGGAGGAGTTGAGTTCGCGGAGGGCAATCCGGGCGATGGCCGCATCCTCGTCATCACCGTCGATCTGGGCGACGAGTTGGCTCGCGACCGTGGCAATGAGGGGATCTTCCGCCCGTTGAGTAAGAGCGATGATTTCCTCCTCGGTGGGTGCGATCGTTACTCGGTGATCGAGTTTCAGACGCAGCAGGCGGGCTTCCCAGGATTCGAGGATTTTTTCCAACCGCCCGGAGGCTTCGATGCCGAGTGAGCCGACAAGTGACAGTAGGAGCAAATGTTCGTCGCCGCGTTGACCGATGGCTTCGTCCAGCCGCGATGCGAAGAGACCGAGGCTGGCGTCGTCGGAGAAACGAAATTCCAATTCTTTCCAGAGAAAGTGACCGATGGAAATCTTCTCAATCGCCGGGGCCTGGCCGCGAGAGACGGTGACTTTGAGCAGATTCCCGGGATCATTCCCTTCGCCTTTAGGAAAGCGGTCGGTTTCAGGAGTACCGCTGTACCAGGCTTTCGGGCCGACCTGCTTGGTCCCATGCCAATCGCCGAGAGCGATGTAATCGAGCTGTTCCATCGGGAGACGAGAAAGGTCGATCCAGTTTACGACGGTGGAACCGCCGTCCTCATCCTCTTGCGAGGAGCCGAATCCTTGGATGGTCCCGTGTGCGAGAGCGATTCTCGGCAACTCGGGTGGCAATGATGGATCCTCCAGCGCTGCACGAATCCAGGCGGTAGGATCTCCCGAGTCGTGGCGACGGAGGAGGGGGGCGGGGAAAATGATGGCGTTTTCCAATACCACCGATTCCGGGGTGAGGATTACCCGGAGATTGGGAGCGAGCTGCTGCTGTTCGCGTTTGAAAAACTCCTGCTCCCAGATGCTGCCCGGCCCGGCGTGATCGTGATTTCCGGGAATTGCCAACACCGGGATTTTCAGGGATCCAATCGCGGCACATGCAGCGGACACCGTCGCTTTCGTCGCATGGGACGAGTCGAAGAGGTCTCCCGCCACCAAAACGAACGACGCACCCGTTTTCTCCACCACCTCCTTCAATCGCTGCACCGCGTGAAGACGTTCCTGTTGGACTCGGTGACGTTTGGAAGGCTCCTCGATTGAGGCGAAGGGTTTCCCAAGTTGCCAGTCGGCGGTGTGTAGGAACGTAAGGCTCATGATCATTCTCTAACCTAGCGGGCGGAGCATGAGCAGCTTGAATGGGAGCTTCAATAACCATTTTCGAGTAATACGATAGTAGGCGGTGTCATCTGTTCGCTGGAAGGCGATCGAAATGGCAAAGTGGCTCACCACGGGGCGAGAGCGAAGGGGAGTTTGGCCAAACCATTGGGCACAACAGAGGGGGCCACGGAAGGAACCGTTTCATGCCGGACCTACCGCCGATCATCCGCCCGGAGGTGTCCGGTTGGGTGCTGGAGAATGATCCTCTCGGATTCGGCTTTCGTGCGGTCATCAGCCTTTGACGCTGCGTAGGCATGCTCGAAGTTACCGCCTGGTTTGGGTGGCTGCAGAGAATTGCCTCCGTTCAATCCAAGTTGCGACGGTTCTTCGAAAAAAGGATTAATCTCGATCAAGAGCCCCCTCATTGTTACGGTTGCTCAGGCAGTTTCAATTGCGGAGCCGGATCGACCGGGGGCAGTTTTTCGTCCTGTGGTGCCGAAATCCTCAGACCCACAATTGCTCGTGGTTGGCTAGGGAGGATGCCGGCCCGCACGGGAGTGGGTGGTGGCGTTTTCTTATCCGGTGATCGCCTTGGTGAGAATTGTAATCAACTGCTTATCGAGGGCGTCGAGGTCGACCTCGGACGCCTTTTTGCGCGGCACGATGGTTTTGATAAGTTCGTGGATGAGGAACTCGACCTGCTCGGCGGAGGGATTGCCAATGCGTGATTTGAGGGCGTCGGCTAACATTTGGGCGGCTTCCGCGCCTGTGTCCTCGCGGGGCTTCATTTTCGCGACCCAAGTGGCGGATAGCAATGCAAGTGCGTTATCCCGTTTTTTCTGCAGGAAATTCCTGTACATCGTCGCGATGCCGGCCCAGTCCTTGTTGTCGGACATCAGCGTGGTGGCGGAATTCAGCGCGTATTGGATGACGTCATCCGAGCTGTCCGACCACACCGCATTGCAGTAAGCCTCAATGGCAAGACTTTGGAACTTCGCGAGCTCGTTGGGCTTGTCCGTCGTTTTCTTCTTATAGGTGTATGCGAGCAGGCAATACATCGAGCCGGCGGAAGTGTCGTCGGGATGTAGCTGCAGGAAAGTGGTCAGATCCTTGATGGTCTTGTTCGACTGGTCCACTTCTTTGTCATTGAAATCAATGAACGCGAGGCGGTAACACATGTCGTCGGTATAGCTGCCATCCGGGAATCTGGAGGGGTAATCCTTACAGGAGGCGAGCGTCTTTCTGAATTCGTTCATGGCTGGTGCTGGTTTGGTTTGAGCACCTTCAGTATCTGGTCTTGGACGGTCGCCTACACCCCCCGGAAGCCGGGGAGAGGTCGGTGAGCTTTTGCTGGGTAGCGGGCTTTACAGACGAATCTTTACACTACCTCGGTGAACGCGGCTTCCGCTTCGACCGGTTCCTCACCCAGCAGGTTTCCGAGTCCGACATTGAAATAAAGCAACCCCAGCGGCGCATCCTTGTAAGATTCGAGACCTTTGAGAAGTTCCTCGATCTTGGCGGACAGCACCCATATAACCCTACTCGGCGAACGCGGCCTCCGCCTCACTAAAAAGGTGGTTCAATGCGTCCGGTGCGACCGGAACCGCAGGGGCTGCCGGTGGTGCCTGGGCTGCCACGCGGGATTTCTGGGAATCTTTTGTAGCATACTTAGGTTTGAAAAGTGAAAGGTTACGCCTAGTCCTTGGGAGTCGATCCTTCCGAAACTTCACGGAATTCACCGTTGTATTTCTCGGCGAGCTTTCTGAGTTGATCTCCGTTGTGGTCCTTGTTCTTGATCCAGAGACTGTTTACCACCGGGACGCGAATCCCCTTTTTGAGCGATTTGTCAATTGCTCTGAAAGCGCGGTCGGCGTTCTTCGTCGGAATCTGCCCGTCGGTCATGAATATAATGACATCGGGAGGAGGATTGGCCTCCATGGCGTATCCAAACGGCTGGCGCCAGTCCGTGCCACCGGGCGCGGCCACTTGTGCGCGAACGCCATTCATGATTTTTTTCACGTTTGAGGCATCGGTCGCCATCCAGGTGGGCGGATCAAGCTTGGCTCTTGCGACCAGTTCGAAGTTGTCGTATTCATCTACCTTCTTCCATTTACTCATGATCTCGGGAGCCGTCTGATTGTAGAGCCACGCAGGGCCTGCCCACGGTATGATGAGGACCTGCGTATCGGAAGTGGCCATTTTCAAGGACTTCTCGAGCTCGCGTTCCATGAATTTGCGGAATTGGCCACTCATGCTGCCGCTATAGTCCAGAAGGAAAGCGATTCGTTTCGCGCTTGTCTGCAAGCCGAAAAGCTTGATTCCGAGCGCGCCACCCGTGCCCATGCCGCCGCCGAGGCCAGATCCTTTGCCAAATCCGGAACCGGTGCCTGAGCCACCGAGACCGCCCGACATGCCGCCGCCAGCGAGGGAACTGAGGCTGGACATTTCACCGAAATCGTCGCCCTGCTCGGGGATGGAGTAGGACGCAGTGGCTCCTTCGGCGAAGACACGCTTGACGTTGGTCGATGGGGTGATCTGCGCGCGCTTCTTCACCGCGACAGTTTCCGCGCCGCGTGCGCCGCCTCCGCCTCCGGGTGGCATGAAATCGACTTTTTTCTCAGGTTGCTTAATCATTTGAAACACCCAGAAACCGCCGATCACCAGCAGAACGGCGTGAAACAAGGCGGCAATGAGCAGGGATCCGCCACCGATCTTCTGCCATAAACTCGGTTTGGCCCTTATTGCTGGTTTGAGATAATCTTCGCTATCGTATGAGTTCATAGTTTTATTGTATTTCTTCCGGAAAATGTTCATGACACCTGCCAGGTTGCTCGGCCAGATTGGGCACTTGATCGGAGATGTCGTTGGTGACCGCAGGCGCCTTCGCGGTGGCGAACGATGCGGTGGTCGATAGTGTCAGTAAGAAGGTTCCGCAGTTGTAAGCATGGCTCGATTTTATGTGTCTTCTGTAATTAGAGACTGTCAGGTGACTTAGTTCTTCGTAGGTTTTGAACAGTTGTGCATTTAGAAATCCTGCCACTCGGGCTTGTGGTCATAGACCCAGCGGAAGTAGTCCGCGCGTTGAAGCTTTGCTGCTGCGGCTTCGTCGAGACAGACCTTTGCTGTTTGATGCATTTGCAGAACTGACGCCGGATTCATCGACGTAATTGGTCCTTCGATTGCCTCGGCGACTGCACGAGCTTTTTGACATCCGAAAGCAAGTAACAGAATCTGCCGGGCTTCCATGATTGTCCCGATTCCCATGGTGATGACGTGATGGGGAACTTCCCTTTCACTGCCAAAGAAGCGTGCGTTATCCGCGCAGGTTTGCTGGGTTAGAGTCTTAATCCGAGTGCGGGAGGTGAGGCTGGAAGTGGGCTCGTTGAATCCGATGTGCCCGTCGGTTCCGATGCCGAGCAATTGTAGGTCGATTCCGCCCGCTTCGTGGATTTTTATCTCATAGTCGCTGCAAAACTTCGGTATGTCCGGGGCGTGACCATCCGGTATGTGGACGTTTTCTTTGGGGATGTTGATGTGTTGGAAAAGATTCTCCCACATGAAGCTGTGGTAGGACTGCGGGTGCGCTCGCGGCAGGCCGATGTATTCGTCGAGGTTGAAAGTGGTGACTTTGCTCCAGTCTAGATTCATCGCGATCAGCGCCTGATAGAGCGGTAATGGCGTGCTGCCGGTGGCAAGACCGAGGACCGCATCCGGTTTGTCGTGAAGCAGGCGAGCGATGATCCGCGCGGCGACGGATACTGCGGCCTCGGTCGTGGGCTGGATGATGATTTCCATTAGATCAGGCCGAGTTGTTTGCTGAGCTTGTGGTGGACGTCGGCGTTGAATTGCTCGATGAGATCGCAGACATAGCCGACGATGTCGGTGGTCTCGTCCGAGACGAGGGGCGTGAGATCGAGACCGAAAATGAGCTGAGTCGCGGCGTCCGTGGCGTGGGATTCGAAGAAGGTCGCGTTGGCCGCCCGGCGTCCGAGGGTGGCGAGGTCATAGCGTTTTCCGCCGGCGATCTGGGAGTCGAAAACACCGTTCAGTGCGGCGGCAAGATTGTCGCGACCACTGACATCCATGAGCACTTTCTGCGAATCGGGCAGCCAGTCGAGGTTGCGCCAGACTTCGCAGCCAATTACTTGCTTTGGCCGGAGATCACGGGGAAGCTCGCGCATCGCCTTGAGCGCTGCGATGGTCACGCCAATGTGGGTGTCATGCTTGTCGGCGGGATTGTGGGTGTAGACGACCTGGGGGCGGGTTGCGGTTAGGATTTCCATCAAATCCTCTTTCAGTCTTGGGTCGGTGGCGCTCTTCACCGCGCTGCTCGGGTAGTCGAGTTGGATCATTGCACCAAATTCGCCAACGGTTGCGGCGGTGTTTTGTTCCTGACGCCGAATTGCCATCATGCCCTCGTCGGTGAACGCCGCGTATGGGCCACTGCGCGAACTGCCGGCACCGTTGGTGCAGGTGACGCCGCCGAACCATTGGTCGTCGCGGGCAAAACAATTGAGAATCCCATGGAAGGCCATGAATTCCAGATCGTCTTGGTGCGCGCCGATGCCAAGATGGGTGACGCGCGACAGGGCCTCGCCTTCGGGCTTGCTGTCGGGGATGAAAAGTGAAGTGCTGGCATTGTGGAGTTTCATGAGATTATTTTTTTACTTTTGGCAGACTTGCAGCGGCCACTGCCTGGCCGACACGCCGGGATTTCTCATCCGGCACGTGCATTGAGATGCCGACTTCGGGGAACTCCGTGGCTAGCACTTCGCGGGCCTTGGCAAGCACGATGTCGCCACCTCTGCCAGTCGTCACGCGACCAAGGATGAGCATGTGATCGAAGTCATAAAAATCGAGATAGTGCGGAATCGTATAGCCGAGATAGACGCCCATCGTCTCATAGATTCGCGCCGCACGCTCATCTCCGGCAGCCATCAGATTCTGGACCTCCTTGAGGCGCTCGGGAAGGCCCGTGACCTTCGGCAATTTGATCTTCGCCGCTGGTAGAAGCTTGTTAACCGCCTGTTGTGAAAAATAGAGAGCACCTACACCTTGGTCGCCCGACCATTCATCGGCGACAGCCTTTGGATTGTAATCGACAGGGGCGAAGGCGAGTTCGTTGAGCCAGCCGAGAATGCGGCCGCGCTTGTCCATGAAGCCGGCGGCCTCGCTGGACCCCATGGCGATTCCCAACATGCCTTTTTGTTTGAGGGAGAGGGCGCCGGCGAGCGCGGTAACGTCGCCGTCATTCATCACTACCAAGGGAACATTCCATTCCTTCGCGACGCGCTTGAAAACGGCTGCTGCGGTGGGGAAGAGTTTTTTTGGAATCGCCCGCAGCAGAGAAGCCACGCGGATTTCGTTATCGACGATAACTCCGGCGGAACTGCCGCCGATTGCATCGACGCGCGGCATGCAGGCGGCGGCCCGGTGGAGTGCGGCGGAAATGTGGTGGTAGTGATACTCCGGGTCGGCCTGGATTTTCGGATCCCACGGAGTTTCCTCCGTGAAGATTGCCTCCCCATCGACTACGGCGGAGACCTTGTAATCGCTGGCCCCGAGATCGAAGCCGATGCGACAACCTTTGAGATGGCCGCCAGCTGCGACCTGCATGTCTTTCGCCGCGGGAACTTTGTTCGGATTGGTCAGGACAACTTCGAATTTTCGCCCGTAGGCCAAGGCCATCATATGGCAGTCGAACTTGCGTGCGCCGCGTACCGAGTAAGTTCTGCGAATGAACTCACCGATGGCCTTCGGTCCGCCAAAGTGGAGTTTCCAACCGCCGCGGCCCCAGAGCAGGAATTTCACGATGCGCTCGACATATTGCAGTGTGTCGGCGTCTGGGGTGGGACTGACGAAAGTCTCAAATCGGGATACAAGCCCGCCTTCCCGTTCAAGACCCAGCACCAGTGGCACAGCCTTGCCCGAAGCATGGACACTACCGACATAGTTGCGGTTGAAGAGGACTGCGGGTTGAAAACCGGGGTCGAGAGGCGCTGAGTGACTTGGCTTGATCATGATTCTAACGGAGGTGTTATCTGCCTTCGAAATGCCCTTCGATCTCTTCGAGCGTTTTACCCTTGGTTTCAGGAAGGAAGAACGCGGCAGTGATGAAATAGACAACGGTACAAGCCGACCAGAAGCCGAACATCGCGAAGTAACCGTAGTTTCCAACGATTGGTAGGAAGAACGCGGCGATGCCAGTGGAGACCCCCTGGTTGATCAATAGTGCGACTCCCATCCCGATGGAGCGGATGCGGGTGGGCATCAGTTCGGATAGAGCGAGCCAGACACAGACGCCTGGCCCCACGGCGAAGAAGGCGATGAATACTGCGAGACAGATGGCCACAATTCCTCCGGTCGTAGCGGTGGGCACCGGGCCCGCATTGGCACGGAGGATACGGAGAGGTTTACCGGCGTTTTCCTTGTCGGCGGGCTGCGGCGCGATGTCGACCCGACGGCTTTTCGGGTCATTGCTGAGTGCTACGGCGATTCCTTGCTTGTCACCATAGGCATAGTGAATCGACAGTTGAACGGGCTGCCCCTCTTCCACTACGTTACCGAGATCGACATTCTTTAAATCAAAACTGAGTCTGTCATCCACAATCAAGGTGTTTACCTTTTCAACTATATCCATCCGCTTGGACTCGAACGAGTAGAAGACCGCTGATGCGACCAGAAGTGAGATGATGATGCCTCCGGTGCCAAGTTTCAGCAGGAACTTGCGGCCCTTTTTGTCCACCAGCATCACGGCGACGACGGTCATCACGCAATTGAGAATCTTGATCCAGAGTCCACTCTGCGAAGCGGCTTCCGCGGCGAGGCCAGCCTGTTGCAGGATGGTCGTCATGAAGCCAAGAATCGAATTGATTCCGGTAGCCTGGTTCAAACCTAGGATCATGCAGGCAAGGATGAATGGGATGATGTATTTGCGCTGGGTGAAGATCTCCCTCATGGATTCGACGAAAGTGATCCTTGGCTTGGCATGTTCATGAATGAGAGCGATTTCCAGTTCGGCGATTTCCGCCTCTGTCTCCGCCGTTGTTCGCGACCGATGCATCGCGGCACGAGCCTGTTCCCGGCGGCCCTTTCGATAGAGCCAGCGTGGCGACTCGGTGATGAAGAATCCGCCTAACAGAAATGCGATGCCGGGGTAGATTACCGCGAGAAACATCCCTCTCCACGCATGATCCGCAGCAGAGACAATCGCTTGTTGGTCGCCAGCGGCGAGAGTGATGGCGGTCTCCGCGTTTTTCGTGTAATGATCGCCAACGATGGCCGCGACTACGATGCCCAAGGTGAGCATGAATTGGAACATCGACGCCCCCCGGCCACGTGTGTCCGCTCGCAGGCACTCTGCAAGATAGAGCGGCACCACCACCGCGATGACGCCACCGCTCATGCCCTGAAGGATGCGGCCGAGTAGCAGCGGAAGATAGGTTTGCGAAGTGAAGATGATCCCAACACTGGCGATGAACATGACCGCGCTGATGAGCATCATCACTTTGCGTCCCAGGAGATCCGCGAAGAATCCGGCGATTACTGAAGCGAACATTGACCCGCCGAGGACTGCGGCCACGATGACGGATTTGTTCTCCTCGGTCATTGACATCGTTCTGCCCAGATAGCCGAGCGCTGGATCGATGATTCCGATGTCGATGCCGTAAAGAAGGCCTCCTAGACCTGCAACCAAGAGTAGAAAGCGGTTGTAGGCGACTTTGTCTGCCTTCCGGGTTGAAATTGAGTTTTTGTTCACGCGGGTATTCGCTTTAGCTTTTCGGGTATTGGGCGTGTCCGATCCGATGCTGGTTGTTGCGGGCCTGACTCAGGCCGAGAGCACTAACCGCATTAATGATCGACGGACCATCTGGTCGGGTGCTATCCAAGCCGCGAGGGTAGGAGCGGCAGGAGAGTTGGATTGTTGTGGTAAATGATGACGAACCGAACGGACATGGTTAGTTTGCATGACCACAGCCGGATTTGTTCATTGAGGTTGAATTTCAAATCTGAGAGGCTGCAGGGGGTGGATTTTCGCTAATCATTCCAAGCGGATCACCGTGGCCACTGGATCGGGCAGTTCTGCAGGGAGTTGGATCGTGGTTTGTGAAGGAGTTGATTTGAGCTGGACTGACTGTCCGCCAGCCAATAGACTTGCCTTGGTGGCTTGGATCGGCAGGGTGATCGTCCCGCCTTCCGGCCTGCTGAATATATGAAGATAATGAATTTTCCCCTTGGTGGTGATGCGTCCGTCGAAGTTGAGCTTACCAACGTTTGAGGCGGTTGTTTCGCGGATGGACTCGGCATTCGTATCCATCCATCGACCGACTTCGGTCATGCATGTGACGCTTTCCTCTGGGATTGATCCATCTCCTTTGGGACCGATGTTGAGCAGGAAGTTGCCGCCTTTGCTCGCGATATCGACGAGATTTTGGATGATCTGCTTCGAGTTTTTCCATTTTTGATCGTGGGCGTTGTATCCCCATGAGGTGTTCATGGTCATGCAGGATTCCCAGTCCACTCCTGGCAGTCCGACATCAGGGATGTGTTGCTCTGGAGTGACGAAGTCGCCGTATTTTGGATCCATTTGATTGGTGACATCGTCGGTTCCCATGCCGCTGAATCCGGCTTCCGGGATGCGGAAAAGCCGGTTGTTCATGATGACGCTCGGATGTTTGGCGCGAACGGTTTTCATGAGGTCGGAGGCTCGCCAGGCGGAATCGCCTTGGAAGTCTTCGGAGCTGTAGTCCCACCAGAGGATATCGACCTTCCCGTAGTTTGAAATCAGTTCGCCGACCTGCCCGTGAAGGAAATCGACATAGCGTGTGTGATCCCGTGGGTTGGTGGCAAGTTTGGCACCGCCGTCGGGGTAGGGCAGTTGCTTGGACTTTGTGAAGTCGTATTGAGGGTGGTGCCAATCGATCACAGAGTGATAGAAGCCGACCTTGAGTCCTTCCGCGTGCAGCGCGTCGGTGATTTCCCTGACGAGGTCGCGATTCAGCAGGTCGCCCGCATCATACTGGGAAAGTTTGGAGTCGTGGAGAGAAAATCCTTCATGGTGTTTGGTCGTGAAGACGACGTATTGGCAACCCGCTTGTTTGGCGAGTCTCGCCCATTCTGTGGCGAAGCCCGGCTTAGGCTGGAACTTCGGTATCGCTTGTGCGGCGTAGGTGTGGGTGTCCGCACCAACAAGCTTCTGGATCCATTCGAGTCCACCAGAATCGGCGACCATCTTGTCATTCCAGCTTCCGGCAAGCCCTGAATAGAGGCCCCAATGGACGAACATTCCGAATCGCGCTTGTCGCCACCAAGCCATGCGGGCATCTCTTTCGGCAGGGGATTCGGGAGCAGACGTGGCGATAGGGGGCATCGCCATGACAGCAGTGATAAGTAGAGTCGTGATTTTCATGGATGAGCAGCTTGGCTGCTTGGGGGTGCGGTAAAAAATGCCAACATGATTTTCCCGAGGATTTGTTCGCCGTATTCGTTGGCGTGGACAGCGTCTCGGTAAAACAGGTGAGGGTGTTTCTTGGACGACCGGATGTATTCGACCCATGGAGTGGTGAGATCTAGGTAGGCGCATTGCTCCACTTTCGCCAAGGATTTGAGCGCCTGGCCATAGGGGCCTGTGCCGGAATGGGGAGCTTTCGAAAGTTCAATTCCGTTGCGTGGGTCACAGGTGCCGAAGGCACCGGTCGCGAGCAGGAACTCGGTCTCCGGAAGTGCTGCGCGAATTTCCCTGATTACCCGGAAAATACTGTAGGTGTCGCGCTGGCTGATGCCGCCGATGAACACCAAATCCGGCTTGCGGGGGAGGAGGTTTTTTGCAATCCTGCCCTCCTCAGCATAGTGATGACAGCCGCCGCCGCCACGCACATACACGGTTGTGGTGATTGATGCTTTGGGATAGGATTCTGCCAGTTTTGCCACCCAACCGGAGCGCATCGCGTCATTGATGATGCTGTCCCCTAGGGCCAGCACGCGCAGTTCCCCCCCTTCCATGAGTATCCGTCGCGTGCGCGTGAGATGCTTCCAATCGGCAAGCGGCTGCGTGAATCTCCCAGCGGGCATATCTGCCTGAATTGCATCAATTTGCGAAATTGAGCGACACGGTGAAAGGAAAAGAAAGTAGTCATCTTCAACAGGCAAGGTTTCCTCCTTCAGATCCGGAGGGAAAAGAGCTGGAAGCGGCCCTCCACTCGGGAATTTCACCGGGGAATCTGCGTGCATTCCACCAGGTGAGGTGGTGGTGTTGACTGAGTTATGATCAGCCGGAGCGGCATTTTGAGCCGGGGCCGCTTGAGTCTGGAGGGCTAGTAAAGCACTACAGATGCATAGAACTATGTTTTTCATGAAGATTCTCGACGTGAATTCGAGGGGAATAAGAATTTTAGCTTTCAGGATGAACAGTGTTCGTTCCTATAGGATTTTTGTAGTTGCCTGGACATCGTCTGCAATGAGTGCCTCATTTGAATACCGCACGGCCCCAAGTCCCTGCGCGTTCCCATGTGAAGATCCGCGGAGGTTCGCTCGAATTGCGGATCTCTGCCAGTTCGCCTGTCCAAACTCGGCCGCTTTCGTCACTCCAGTGGGTTGTCCAGGACATAGCGAATGTGTCGCCGGGTACTGGCGGTCGCGGGGCATTTAGGAGAGTCCAAGGGATGGCGTATTCGAGGGTGTATCCGGTGCCGTCGGCATCCTGACGCATGCTTCCGCGGTACCCCGGCGGATTGGCGACCCCAGAATGAAAGTCCATGCCGTATTCCAGAAAGAGACAATCCCGCCCTTCAGGAGCATAGTGCCACATGGAGAAGTGAGAGAAGCGCTTGTCAGAAGCTATTGCGATCTGGGCGGGGTCGGCGGGCAGGTTCCGAAGTTTGAAATAAACGGGTGCGTGGGCTTCGACAGGCCAGCCAAGGCTTGCGTCGGCTGCTAGACGAATTTGCAAGCCACCGCCGCGCCATGCAAACTCTGGATCAGTTACTGGATCGACAATGTTTCTCATTGGGTATGGGTCGCCAATGTGAGCGGCAACGTAGAGGAAATCCTTGTCATACCGCATGCGTCCTTCGATGTAATAGATATCGGAGTCTGGACCTTCGCGCTCGCTACGGAATGCCCCGTCGGGAGACCAATCGCTGAGATCACCATCAAGGATTGGTGCGGAGTTGGCCGGCAACACCAAAATTTCCTCGAAGCGAGCACGGTTGAAGGGAAACACCCGGCTGCTATCGTGTTCGATGGGCGGCGAAACATCGAGCTTGCGGATGAAACGGTCTGGGGCGTAGACGAGGGGACCGGGACCGGAACCCTTGGCGGGGTCAAATCGAAGTGCTTTGCCTGCGTCGATCTGTTGCGGAAAGCCGCTAGAAGAGGCGGCCTTTGAAGTTGTGACGACTTTGCCATCGAAAACTTGCACATCGGTGACCAAGTCAGCACTGACCTTAGCCGCGAATTCCGTACCCAGATCGATCACGTCTGCCACTGGCGTTTCGAGCCGGAAGCCATGTGCGTTTTCCGGCACTCGAACGACAACTTGGCCCCCAGTAAGGACGGCATGCATGGGATTGATCAAGTTGAGCTCCCCTGGTCCCTCGAAGATCATGTTGACGCCGTTGTTGAGCAGCAATTCCATGGTCCCTGCGTTCAGGGCTATGTTGCCCGCAGCGAGATCCTGCCCGGTCGTGAAGGATTGACCATCCCGGGTGGTTTGGGTACCCCGTGTTGCGACGATCTGGGCGATCGAGACCAATGGGCTGGAAGATGGCAACATGGATTTTTCTGATCGGGACCAGATGAAGAGCGTCACGACCGCGGCAGCGCCCATCGCAATTACCCAAGGCCGGAATTGGCTCAGTTTGGCGGGGCGGCGGGTCCGCAGCTGGGGATCAAGTGGGACCCCGACCTCGAAACACTCCGTAGCCTCTCGTTGTGCTTTGGCGTGCACAGCCTCACGGATTTGCTGATCAAAAATGCTGAGTTCCACGAACAAGCGCATGTTTTCGCGAGAGGCTCGCATCCATGCTTTCAGGAGGGTCTGCTCCGCGGGGCTGATGGAGCCGTCGAGCGCGTCGTTGATCCATTGCTCAAAATCTTTCATGCTGCCCCCCCTTCCGTGGACAGCTTTTCCTCGGTGCATTTGCGGAGTTGATCGCGGATGCGCTGGAGCATCATCCGTATCGAGGCGTCGCTCGAACCGAGTCGACCGCCAATCTCAACTCCAGTAAGTCCCTCGAAATATCGCATCTGCACAATCTTTCGAGCCCGCGCTGAAAGCTTGTCCAAGCAGTATTCAAGCGCCGTCGCGCGATAGTCTGCTGCCTGGCTGGCATCGGTCCATTCTTCGGTGAAACGATCCAGTAAGTCGGGTTCGAAGCTAAGGAATGAGCGGGCGGCATCGCGGCGGTGTCCAAGAATCTGGAATTTTGCCACGCCCATGGCCCACGCGGTGAACGGGCGGGAATCGTCGTAGTCGGAGAAACGACGAAATAGGGTGAGGGCTGTGTTTTGCAAGATGTCATTGGCGGTATCCCCCGGGACCAATGCGCGAATGTAACCCACGACCGCAGGCTGCGATGCCGTCCACAGACGCATAAACCTTTCTTGGTCGTTTTGACAACTCATATTGATTCTTTCCGCAGGAGGTGCGAAACGTAACAAGAATTGAAAGAATTTGCGAAGAATTCCATTTCAAACGCATTAAGGCTGAAATTGATCGGAAAACCGAACGAGTTGTCCACTCCGCGAGTGCCTCTTCGGCTCCCGGTGCGGCGCAAGCAGACTGAGAACCAGTAGATTACGTCTGAAATATGGCGATGCGCATTTTCACGCCTCCGCGTGAAAAGACCCGAGTAGGAGAAATCAACCGAAACGGAACTCCATCATGCCGAGGTCGGTCGCTGCCTCAAGTTCCCCAGCGTATGAGTTGGCTTTATCTTTCTTTCGGGCGCATGCCGCCGAGCTCCTGGAAAAAGCTGCCAACTTGACCTTTTCCGCGCATCGGCGCCGCTCCCCGGGCGGTGCGAGAACCCGGGGCTGGCAAGGCTTAGAGAAGCCCTTTGGTTGGGTGGGAACGAAGAGTGCCCCCGGGGATGGGACGTTATCTGGATTGAAAGCCTCCGATGAGGAACGCCAAGTTTCAACACCCCGCCCTTGGTCGGGAGTCTGAAAAAAGATCAAAGGCTAGTTACGTTTGGATCTCGTAGCGGAAAGATAAGAGGGTGGGGAGGGGAATTTCGTCCCTGCTCCACTATCCAACTGACCCACCAGCCGAGGAATAAAACCACCCGTGATCATGAAATTTCGCCGCTTCCTCCGGATGGTCGCCGCACCTTGGGACCTTCTGTCAACCAATCCGCCGGACAACGCTGAGCCTGCACCGACCGTGGATTCCTCCACATTCGCTGCCAATCTTGCACCGCAGGTCATCTAAGGCCGAAGTCTCCGACACCCTGCTCGCGCGTCATATCAACAGGCACGGCCGGTATCAACAAATCCATCAATTCATGAGAAAAAATAATATCGCAAAACTTGGAATGGCGCTTTGTGCGCTGGCTTCCTTGTCCGGTCCGCTGCGTGGACAGCAGGTGAACGCGCACCAATGGTTGGAACAACAGACATTGCCCGTTTTCAAGCCGGGTCACACCCTGCCAAAGCTGGGACAGATGCTTTTTACGGACGATCTCAGCAACGACACGCGTACAGTGCGGGCCAAACATTATGGTTATGGGGTAAGGCTATCCAGAACCAACGAACGCGCCAATGAGAGGGCCTTGGCGGATCTCTGCGCGACGAACCCCAAACTCTACAGAGTGTCTCTGTTTTGCTCCAACATGGATGCGGTGCCGAACCGGCCTGAATATCAATGGCCTGAGGGGTCCTACATTCCGGGCACAAAGGTCTTCAGTCCGGAAATGCCAGATGCGGCCTTCGACAACACGATCGATTACATCATGAAGATGTTCGAGACGCAGCTGGGGGGGCTTCCGCCGGAGAGTGTGGGCACGATTGAGAACTGGACTGAGTATGGGCTCCATGTTCCCATGTCATACACGGAAATGGGAGACGCCAATCCGTTCTTGTTGAAAGCAAAGGGAGACCGGACGTGGCGGGATTATATTTCCATGCGAAAGGCGAATTATGAGAAAAGACTTCGCGCAGCCATCAAGGCACGTTACCCCAACGCGCTTTACTCAGCATATACTTACTCCGGTCTGGAACAGGAGAGGGACAGCATGTATGGATTTGATTTCAAATACATGAACGAAGGCGTGGATTACGCATCTCCAGAAATCTACTTCAACTATTTCAATAGCGGATTCGGTGGCAAAGAGGACATTTTCTCCGAATTGACCCATACCCGATTCGAGGAAATCAAATACAACTCACCTCACTATTTCGCATGGTTGTCCGCGGGTTATGCGAGGGAGATCGCACGATATCAAGGTGATGAGAGTCAGGGTGTTTATGCCCCAATGGACAGGTGGATGGGATTCCTGAAGATGAATTACACAGCCGGAATGCTGGGTGGTGTCACCACCGGCGAATTCGATAAAGTGGATTTCTCGCTACAGTTCTCCCCGGATAGTCCGCCACCATGGGTCGAACAAATGGCCGTGCTGGGACATGCTCATGCCCTCTTCAGCTGGCTCGAACCTGTCTTGCGCAACAGCGATCTGCTCGAAGGCCCTTGTAAGCACAAGTGGAGTCCTGCACAGCCAGCCTACGAATTCACCCAGGATGATTCGAAAGTCATGGTGCGGAGAACACGTGGAAAGGATCAATGGTTGGTTTCGGCATGGGCCATGGATGGTGTCGAACGGAACGTGAAGGTAAGCATCCCTGATCTGGGTGACTACACGATTCTGGCCCGCGCATGTGGAACGGTCTTTCTCGTTGAGAAAAACGCGAGTGGAGTCACCTCCAGATGGTGTGATGAGAACGGGATGTACCCCAGCCTTACGGCAAGCCAGATGAACGGCAAATATCAGCAGGCGCGAGATATCTCCGTGGATGCCTACACCCCCATTCCGGTGGGCGGGACCAAACAGCTGACAGTCAAGTTCCATCCTGAGAATACGACGAATCAGTCGGTGGTATGGACTTCCTCTGATCCGCAGATTGCCACGGTCACGCCAACAGGCCTGGTGACTCGTCATAGGGAAGGGTCGGCGGACATCACGGCTACGGAACAGGAGATTGGCTATCATGCGGTTTTCCAGCTCACTGTGCCGGTAACTGGCATTGCCGTGGACATTCCGAAAAAGGAAATCACGGGAATCGGATCGGTTCAGCTGAAATCCAGGATACAACCTGAAACCGCCACCAATAATACGATCACTTGGACTTCTGATAATCCAGAAGTCGCCACTGTGAATAAAAAGGGGCTCGTCACCACGGCCAAGGCAGGAGTGGCAACCATCACCGCAACGTCGGATGATCACACGAAGCTGACCGCAACTTGTCAGATTGTGGTGAAAGAACAGCCCGTGACCTCGATCCGACTTTCCCCCGTCTTCATCGAGGTGGGAAAAAGCAAGGTGCTGAGTCCCATGTTCACACCGGCAAATGCGATTGAGAAAGCCGTGAAGTGGGGTCTGCCAAGCAGTTCCGAGGTGATCATGGCGGTGCCGGGCGAATTCTCATGCGAAGTTCGCGGCATGGGGCTGGGGGATGCCACAATCACTGCGACATCAATTGATGGGGGACACAATGCGACAGCCGCAATTAAGGTAGTGCCGGTGCCTCCGGCTCCAAATTACTTCAATGGACCAAATACAGGCTCCGTGAATGACAAGACGGGCTATGTAGGCTACCAGTTCACGGTTAAAAGTGAAAATGATGTCACGGTATTTGCTTTGGGACGCTTTACGAACGGCACCCTGAAAGACGATCACAAGGTTCAACTCTGGAGTGTCGCGGAACGGAAGCTCCTGGCATCCACGACCATTACTCCCGCCTCGCTCTATGATGAACTTGGATATCAATATGAGAGCTTGCCCAAACCGGTGATACTGAACACGGGAAAATCCTATCGAGTTGTATCGCAAGAGATGGCTGGCGGGGACACTTGGAAAGGACTGGGGAAATTCGCAGGAAGCTGGGGTTATGCGAAAATCGACCACGGAGTCACAGGGAGTGGCGATGAGAAGGAATTCCCCTCCGCGATCGCACCTGACGCGAAGGAATCCCATGGATATGGTGGGGCGACGATTTACGCGAAGAGAAACCACATGGTGGTTGGAATCAGGCTCAACAAATCCACATCCAAACTGGAAGTTGGCAAATCGGAGCAGCTCGAAGCCGAGATCCTGATTCAATCCGCACTCCACTCTGCCACTTGGTCGAGTTCCAATCCCGAAACTGTGACCGTTTCGTCAACGGGTTTGGTGACGAGACGCGCACCTGGCCATGCGACCATCACCGCCACGTCATTTGATGGATACAGTGCCTCGTGTGTCTATGAATAGTAGCTCCTGTTTTGATCAATCCTTCTTAGATATGCCCCATCCACTCAATCGTCGTTCCTTCCTGCGAACCCTTGGCGCTAGTGCCGGGACCCTGCTGGCCCCGGGCGGCGCGCGTGCGTCAGGTCCGGTGCCTTCGATCCCGTCCTATTTGAAGGGTTATGAAAAACTCTACGCCGAGAATCCCCGCGCGGCGGCACTCCAATGGTTCCGCGAGGCCCGATTTGGGTTGTTTCTGCACTATGGACTCTACTCGCTCGAAGGCCGGCACGAGTGGCTGCAGCTTCGCGAGAAGGTTCCAGTCGCCAACTACGCCAAACTCAAGGATCGGTTTACAGCCGAGAAGTTCGACGCTGATTTCATCACCGATCTCGCTGTGGCTGCGGGGATGCGCTACGTCAACCTGACCACGCGGCATCATGACAGCTTCTGCTTGTTTGCTACGAAGCAAACGGACTTCAACAGCATGAACAGCCCAGCAAAACGGGATCTCGTAGCGGAACTGGCCGACGCTTGCCGGAAGAAGGGCCTAGGGCTTTGTCTCTACTATTCGCACGGTCGGGACTGGAGGCATCCGCATGCGCCAAACAACGACGTGTGGGGTGGCAACGCGCGTCCGGAATACAATCCTCCGGAGCCTGCCTATGCCACTGGCAAGGACCATGATCTCAACAAGTATGTCGATTTCATGAGTGCCCAGATCACCGAGTTGCTGACCAACTACGGACCGATTGCCGCGATATGGCTCGATGGCATCGCGGTGCCCCTGCATGACAAGCGCAGAGGCGGACAACAGCCTCCGTCGCAACCCGACAATGCTCCGGACTTCCGTTGTCAGAAGCTCTATGACCATATCCATTCACTGCAACCGCAGGTGCTTGTATCGTATAAGCAAGGCCTGTTAGGCACCGAGGATTTCCTTGCGCCCGAACACCAGGCCATCCCCGTCGAGTCCGGCAAGCCGTTGGAAATCTGTTCCACCCTGCAGGAGGACAGCTGGGGATATTTCATTGGAAAACGCCATCTCACTGCCGATGAGGCATGGGCAAAACTCACAAATGCCCGCAAGGCAAATGCCAACCTCCTGCTCAACACCGGCCCGCTGCCCGATGGCTCGATCCACCGCCAGGACGTGCAAACGCTGCGCGAAGCCGGACGCCGCATTCGGGAGCAAGGTTGGCCAAATGAGGCTCCGTCACCTGACTCGAAGATGGATTGATCATCAGAGCCATCTTCGGGTGAAACGGGTGAAGAAGCCCGTCAATCGCCAGGCCGAACTTAAGCTCATCACATATGAAGAACGCCACTACCAGTTCCCCACTGCTTGCCGCCGTGCTGGCCACCTGCCTTCACGCCGCGGCCTCTCCCTCCGAAGCTCCGGCGAAGCAAGGACGCCCCAACATCCTTTTCACAGCCATCCCACAGGATGGCATAACTTCGGCGGGAAAAACGGGCTGGTGTTGAATTGAAATCCCTGCCACTCGGTAGGGTGTTATGAACAATACAACACCAACCCGCGCCAATGGGGTCGTCCTCAAGCAAATGCTCAATCTCATTCCTCGGGGAATGATCAACCGCCACGCCCTCGAAACCGTCGTGGAGGCCAAGGCCCGCACCTTCAGCGTGGTGAGCCATCTTTCCGCGATGTTCTTCGCCCAACTCTCCCACGCCATGGGACTCAACGACGTTTGCGACTGGCTGCGCCTCAAGTCGGGTGTGCTGGCACGCTTCGGCGTCACCCCTCCATCCAGGAACGGCCTCTCCAACGCCAACAAGGAGCGCAGCGCGGAGTTTGCGGAAAAGCTCTTTTGGTCGGTGCTGGGTCATCTCCAGCACGCCAGCCCGGATTTCGCCGCAGGGCGCAAAGGCAAAGGCTTGCTGCGACGCTTCAAGGTCAGGATCCATGCGGTGGACTCCACCGTCACCCAGTTGGTGGCCAACTGCATGGACTGGGCCAAGCACCGCCGGCGCAAGGCGGCCGCCAAGATGCACCTGCGGCTCGACCTCCACAGCTTCCTGCCCTCGTTTGCCATCGTGGACACTGCCGGACAGCACGACAACAAACGCGCTCGCGAGGTCTGCGCGACGATCCTGTCGGGCGAAATCGTCGTGTTCGACAAGGCCTTCGTGGATTTCGAACACCTCTTCGATTTGAACATGCGCGGCGTCTGGTGGGTCACCCGGGCCAAGGACAACATGAAATTCCGCGTAGTCAAAAATCACACCAAGGGCCACGAGAAAATCATCAAGGATCAGATCATCGCGTTGCAAGGCAAGCACAAGGGGATGACGCTGCGGCGCGTCGAAGCGTGGGTGGAAGTGGACGATGAGTGGCGGGTAATGGTTTTCATCACGAACCATACCGAGTGGAGCCCGCGTTCCGTGTGCGACCTCTATCGCCGCCGCTGGGACATCGAGGTGTTTTTCAAACAGGTCAAGCAGAGCCTCAAGCTCGGCAGCTTTCTCGGTCATAGCGCCAACGCGGTGAGATGGCAGGTTTACACGGCTTTGCTGGTGTATGTGCTGCTGCGGTTCATGGCGCACCTTTCGGCCTGGGGGCATAGCTTCACGCGGCTGTTTGCCGTCACGCGTTCGGCGTTGTGGGAGCGGCTTGATCTGTTGGCCCTGTTGAAATCCTATGGGACAGCATCCGGGCGATTCAAGGTGATCGGAGCACTCAATACGGCCTGGTTGTCGGGATTCGCACCTATCAGAATATGAATTCATGGGACAGCATCGGCACTTGAATACCAGGATATATCAACTGCTCCCAAAAATTCGCAATCGCCATTTCCCTGAATTGAACTCATGGCCTTGTAAACTCAAGGCTCAAGACGCGCCGTGCTCAGTCAGTGGGACGGTAGTGCATCCTTTTTGCCATTGCCGATGACGAAATTGTGCGCCACGACATGCTTGATTACGCTTTTGAAGTGGAGCACAGCGACAAGCACCTCGGCCGCATGATGGCGGAACTTGAAAAACGCGGCCTGTTGGAGAAAACTATTATCATTGTCACTTCGGATCACGGCATGCCCTTTCCGCGCTGCAAGGGATACTGTTACGAGGACAGCAACCGCGTGCCGCTCGCGATCCGCTATCCCGCCGGCATGAAAAAGACCGGACGGGTGATCGATGATTTCGTCAACTTCATCGACATCGCTCCGACGATTCTTGATTTCGCCGGCATCGCGGAAAGGGACAGCGGCATGCAGCCCATCACGGGTGCGAGCTGGCGCCCCATCATCGAAAGCGACAAGAGCGGCCGTGTCATCGCCGCACGCGACCACACACTCATCGGCAAGGAACGCACCGACGTCGGCCGCCCGAACGATTGGGGCTACCCCATTCGCGGAATTGTCACCGACAGTCACTTGTTCTTGAAAAACTACGAGCCGAGTCGCTGGCCCGCCGGAAATCCCGAATCCGGCTACCCGGACGCCGACACCAGCCCCACCAAAACACTCATCCTCGAAATGGGTCGCAAAAACCGTGCGGACAAGTTCTGGCAGCTCAACTTCGGCATGCTTCCCTCCGCGCAGCTATACGACCTCAAGGACGATCCGCCTGCCGCGCGCAATCTTGCCGTGGAACCCACCTACAAGGAAACCATCACGAAATTGCGCGATCGCATGGAGGCAGAGTTAAAGTCCCAGAATGACCCTCGCATGGCCGGAAACGGCAAAATCTTCGATGAATATCCGGTGACCACCCACGCTGGCTTCCATGAGAAGATCATGCGCGGAGAAAAAAACAACGCCAGTTGGGTTGCCCCGACCGACTTCGAAAAGGAGCCTATCATTCAGCCATGAGCTACCCGTGACATTTAACTTCGCTTAGCACTCTATCGCCAACAGATTTAACACCGCCTTGATGATCCCCATGCACCATACATTCCTCATCCTGAAGCTGGCGTTTCTCGCACTCGTTACACCCCTTTCCGCCCAGATACCATTTCAATCGACAGGTGCTGTTCCGGCAGCTGGAGACTGCGCCTCGCGCGGCGTGCCGCTCACCGATCGTTGGCTCGAAGGGGATTTCCGCTTCTTCGACAGAGATAATCCCAAATCCTCAGTTGATGCGTTCTTCGAGCGCTTTTCAGGCTACTACGAGGCGTCGAAGGATGGCGTTGCAGGCATTATGCTCAATGTTGGCTGGTTTGCCGATGTTGTGCTTGCTTACTCCGGCACCTTGGATTCCCAAGTGCCACTTGCGGTGTTTCGTCCTCTTGACGGAGAGAACTCGGGTCAAACCATGGGTGACGACGTCTGGACATATCGTCAGGTTCAAGGAGTCGTGTCCGCATTGAAGGAGGGAGCGCGCCGCCATCTTGGCAGAGAGGATTTTCGCGTGGGACTGCTGCTTCTGGGTTGGTCGTCCATCTACTATGCCGAAACTCCGGTCTGGTTCAAGGAACATCCTGAGAGTTTCCGCTGGGGGAGAAGATCGTTGACCGATCCACATTACTTGTTTCTCGACTACGCTTCAAGCCTTCGCCCTGATTCACGGCGTTACGCTGCTTTCCCGGACGGGATCCCCGCCGCGACCCGCCTGCCTCATTTCCTCGCCGCACAATGGGCGGAACTTAGCCGGGCCACCGGATTCGACACCCTGCTTCTTCGCGACGGGATGTTAGGTCTTTCCAGCTATCGCCATGCCTCGCCTGCCTGGGACAACGATTGTTTCGAGGGACTTCGTACCTGCCTGCGGGAAATCAAGCGCCTTGCCCCGAAGACTATGACGATCGGTTACTCGGTGGGCGGAAGTGCGATTGCGGAGTTGCGCAGCGGAAGTTTCGATCTGCGAACGCTGGCTCGCGATGGCTGCCTCGACGCTTGGATTACCCAGTCATGGGGTTGCAACTGGATTGAACAGAAACGTCTCGAACTCACTCCCGCCATGCAGGTGCCGATCATCCTTGTCCACCGGGCCCTGCTTGAAGGGACGGGAGTGAAACACTATCCGGTGTTCAACATGCTCGACGCTTATGAGTTTCTCACCACCAAGACTTTCGCGGAGCGCTGGCAAGCGCTTCGCTGGGAGATCTGGGCCTACACGCATGCCTCGCTCAATCGCTATTGGGATACCGAAGGCACCTGGGGGCTGAAGGAAGGAGCCCCGCTATCGATGGCAAGCGGGATCTACGGTTCATGGTTCCACGTCCGGGATCGCATGCTTTCCGCCGAGGATACCGAGCTTCTCACCCGGGAGACCGAGAAGGCAGTCACCGATGCCCGCGCCACTACGAAAATCGGCGGCATCAACATGGTGGTGCACGACGATTTCGCGCGGCGCTGCAATGGATCGGCCGATCCGTTTGCCTATCATGGTGAAAATGTTGACGAAACCGCCGGTCTGCTCGTCCGCGCCGGCTTGCCGATTCTTTCCTCATCCCGTATCACCGAGCGGGACTTTGCCAAGAACAACCAGCCTCTTCTGCTTCACAATCCGGTGAATCTGCCGCTCGACCTTCTTGCTGCCCTGAAACGTTCCCCAATTGCGTTGGTGGTGGGTTCTGCCGACACCTCCGCTGGATTCGATGCTCTGAAGTGGAACCCGGCAGAGAAATTCGATCCCCTCGGCGACGGCCGGAGACTTCGCTACGAGCTGATGCCAAAGGAGGTTTCCGATCTAAGCTCCGAAGTGTGGAAGGGCATCGGCGGGCCGCGATTCCTGACTTCTCCCGGACAATGCCTGCATCTCCAATACTGGTGGACTGCCGAGGGCAGTCTGATGCTCTTGATCGGTAACATCGAGGTCGGAGCGAAATCCGCCACTGTTGAACTGCTTCTTCCTAATGAATGGCTGAATGATCAGAAAATGTCTCCCGGTAGTCTTGTGGACTCATCCGAGCCAAACCGGACATGGCAACCAACACGCCGAGACGAGGGGATTGTTTTCACGATTGATATGGCTGCCAACACCTCGCTGGTGTGCCAAGCAATCTCCAATTCAGCCACACCGAAGATACGGTCGCGTTGAGTATGAAGCACTCACGAGATTTCGAGGTGCTTTCGGGTTCTGCTTTCCTTTGATTTTGTCGCAAATCGTTACGTTTTGCGCTCGCGACGGAAATAAGCCGAACAGGGCTCGATAATCCTCAGTCCCATTCCGGCCATCGGCTCTTCCGAACTCCATCATCCTCAAAGCAAAAACCCTTGCAGCCACTTCAGCACATCCCCTCTCTGATTGGCGCGCTCTTCAATCCAGTGACGAAATTCTTCATCATCGGCTTATGCGCCCTTCTGATCCCCAACGCTCTAAAGGCTGCGGAGCGCCCGAATATTGTCCTGATCTTTCTCGATGACGCAGCCTACTCGGACTTTCATCCCTTTGGGAAACCACCTTACGCCACGCCGAACGTCGAAAAGCTCGCCGCTGAGGGAGTTCGCTACACGCGCTTTCATGTGCCGCAGGCCGTGTGTTCCGCATCACGGGCCGCGCTGCTGACCGGATGTTACCCGCACCACAACCGCGTCGTCAGCGCTCTTGCACCTGGTGCCCCCGGGCTCGATCCCGAATTCCCGATTCTCTCGGAAACCCTCAAACAGCACGGCTACGCCACCGCCCACTTTGGTAAATGGCACCTTGGAGATGTTCCTGCGACCCGACCAACCGCGCGAGGCTTCGACTTCCACGCGGGTTTGCTCGTCTCCAATGACATGTGGAGGCACAATGAGTCTTGGAGAAAACACAAAGGCGAGCACCCCTTGCCCTACTGGGAAAATGGCGCGATCAAGATCCCCGACATCAGCCCTGATGACCAGAAGCACCTCACCCGCCGGGCCACCGAGGGAGCCACGCAATTCATTCGCGATCACGCAGGAAAGAACCCGTTCTTTCTCTACGTCGCGCACTCCATGCCGCATGTGCCGCTCTACTGTAGCGATGATTTCAAAGGGAAATCCGGCACGGGACTTTTTGGCGATGTGATGATGGAAATCGATTGGTCGCTGGGTGAGATTGTGAGTGAGCTCAGCGAGAGTGGCGTCGAGAACGATACCATCGTGCTCTTCACATCAGATAACGGACCTTGGGAGGAATACGGCAACCACGCGGGAAAAACTCCTTTTCGTCAACACAAGGGCACCAGTTTTGAGGGCGGGATCCGCTCGGCACTCACCGTGAAATACCCTAAACAACTCAAGCCCGGCACCGTCAACGACAGCGCGTTCGGTTCCATCGATCTTTTCCCCACAATCGCTCACCTAGCTGGTGCTCCTTTGCCCGCCAAGTCCATCGATGGCAAAAATGTCTGGCCGCTCCTGCGTGGCGATGAAGGCGCAAAGAATCCCCACGAATGTTATTTCATCTCCACCGATTGGAATCTCGAAGCCGTCATGAGTTCCGATGGAAAATGGAAACTCCATCTGCCCCATGGTTACCGTGATGTCGTGCGGCCCGGCAATGACGGCGAGCGTGGTCTCACCAAGAGATCGCACATCGAAGAATCCCTTTTCAATCTACTCGACGATCCGCTCGAACAAACAAATGTTATCGCCAGTTACCCCGAGATCGCCACGCGACTCAAGCAAGCCGCAGAAGCTCACCTCAAACAATATCCCCTTCCCACAGAATAAAATCACCCGATGAAAACCCGGTATATCAAATCAATTGTTTTAACCTGTCTTGTTCTGGCCAACCATCCGACTGTCCACGCCGAGGTGGCGGGTTCAGCCGAAACGGAGAAGCCTGCGACAACCGCACTCGAAGCCAAGACCTTGGCCGATATCCGGGGATGGGGTGAGTTGAAAGCCGGCAATGGCCCACTGGGGCGTCCGCTGCCTCTCGCCGCCAGTTGGGCCGCCGGAGCCGGCCCCTATGGGCTCGTCTTTGGCAACGGAAAGTCGATTGGTGATCCTGTGCATGACTATTTCGTGATTGATCCCCTTCATGGGCCCGGCCCTGACCGGATGATCGAGGAAATCAAAAAGGGCAAACACGTGATGATCACGTTTGAAGATGTGGTCGGCGCTGGTGGCATCCACCGTCCTGCATCAAGGTTTGAGAAAGATCCCGGATATGTAAGATTCTTTGACAAATACTATCGACCGGCCCTCGAATATGCCCGGACTCACAAATTGCCTATCGCCATCCGGGGCTGGAACTGGGCCTTGACCCTCGTCGATGTTGAAAATGGTGTGCCGGGGCGCGGTCGTGCCACCCAGGAGCAGGGCCCCGACGATACCGCCAAGCTGATTCGGAACGGCAAAGTCCTGAACAAGGTGGCCGATCCCTTCGGTTCGATCGCTCGTTGGCAGGAATTCGGCAAGATCTGGATGGGGCATGAGGTGATGAGGAAAATCCAGGAGATTTATCCGAATCCGCCCATGGTGGTCTTCATCAACAACCATGAAGGTGGAGAGATTACCAGTGCATCCGGAATAGATGATACCTGCGATCGCTTTGTAGCGCTGTATGGAAAGGGCAAAGACCTGGACTTCCGGGCAAAAAAGATTCGTGAAGGATATACCGAGCGTTACGAAGCGCTCTTTGCCTCCGCCCGCGCCGCCTTCGTCCAGCCAGCTTGGCGGGAAAACTCCCTGTTCATTGCATATAACAATCTGGGGGCACAGGCTCTCACACGCGGAGCCACCTCCAAAACACAATGGACTGGCAGGATCAATTTGGATCCTGAATCCGGCCTTGTTGAACATCGGAAGTATGATGGAGGAACTCCCGAGTATTACGACAACCACTGGCAAGCGCCGGCCAAAAGTGATGCCAGTCCGTGGAGTCCTCAAGTGGAAGCCAGCAATCTGATTGCGTATCAGGATAGCAAGGTCTGGGCGGAGAATCCCAACTTCTATTGGTCGTCCAGCCTTTGGGGCGGAGACATGCCGTCAAACCTCTTCGGTCGCCCGGGGCGTTACATCACGGACGGAGCGGAACCCAATGCGAAATGGGATCTGAACCGTTACTCCGGGATGGTCCAGTTCGGGTTGTGGATGTTGCGGCCACGTGAGTATCGGGAGTTCCGTGGTGAGGACGATTTGCGCGGATTCTACGGGGCGGCTTGGGATGTGCTGGTGCAATCGGTGGACCGTGTTTGGAATGATGCCACACTCACCGAGTTCTGGAAATTCGGGAAACTCGTGCACAATCCTGTGTTCGGCGAGAGAAATCATTACTTCGGCAGCGTTCCCACCATGCCAGCTTGGCTTCGCGATATGGATCGCTGGTTTTTGCTTACCAGCGATGCCAACCCCGCTGAGTCCACTTGGCCTGTCTACAATCTTCTCAAGAAGGAGCATGCCCTGAAGGTTTTTGCCCTTGCCCTCCAGTTGGGTGAAAGCCCCAAGCGCCGGTGGTTGATCTATGCCCATGCGCCTCTGGGCGCTGTGGCCGGTTCCTCGGTCGAGCTTCCCGGCAAAGGCGCAGTGCTGCTGGATTACATCTCGACAGGTGGTTCCTTTTACTTGGTGGACGAGGCTACGGGGAAAGCGAACGCACTTGTACGCGGGGGACCTGCGGAAATTGCCTTGGAATCCAACGCCCGGCATATCAAGCCCGGTTCGACGATCGAAGTGGAGGCAAGTCTTCGAAATCCCGCCAGCGCCCCTTTCGAAAGCTACACCTGGCGCGTGCCAGGCCAGGCGGATCGCACCAACGCGACACTCGGAAAGCAGAGCTTCTCATTCCCCAATGCGGGAGAATACATGATCACCTTGGAAGCTTCGACCAAGGCAGGCGAAAAGACTGTGGGTCAGATGCCGGTCTGGGTGCGTCCGAGTCCTCCCGCCGAGAATGCCGTGGTCGATATGCCACTCTCCGGTTCGTATTCGGACAAGGGTCCGTGGGGAACTGAGATGAAAAGCGGGAAACTGCTTACATTCCGTTACCTACCGAATGCTTCGATCTCTTTCGATCATGCTCCGGTATTGCTTGGAGGGCAGTTTGTAAATGATTCAAACATGGGACCCGTGCTCGAAGTCAACGGAGCGGATGAGGGAGTGATTATCCCCCGTTCAAGCAGCACGATCATGGATTCTCAAGGCCACGCGGATTTGGCCATTGGGTTCAAGTTCAAGGCAGAAGATGTTCAACGGTTGCAACAACTTTATGCCCAAGGCTGGGCTGAGCGTCCGGGAATCAGCATCTATCTGGAAGGAGGACAGCTTCATGCGGGCTCTTGGTGCATGAACAAGGACAAATCCCTAAACTTTCCCGGAGAGTGGATCAGCACGCCCGTTGAGGCAGGAAAGTGGTATCAGGTTCGCTTCGTCATGAAGGATGCTGAACCCGCACCTCGTTCGGGTGTGGCCACACTTTACGTCGATGGCAAATCAGTCGGTTCAGCCTCCGCAGCCCGATTGCCCCAACATTACGGCAACCCGCGGTTGAGTGTGGCCGGACTCGCGATGAAATCCGCCACAAAGAGCGGCGTTCTGATGGGAAAAGAAAACTTCTTCAATGGATGCTTTGCAGACTTCACCTTCATCACAGGCGGGCCGGCGCTTGCCGGAGACCGGAACGGAACGGTCAAAAATCTTCCTTTGCGTGCGATCAATATCGGCGGAGAGAAACTGCGCGGTTCTTCGGGAATCATTTATGAAGCGGACTCTGGTGGCACCGGCGGCAGTGTCCAAACCATCTTGGCCACCCTTCCGGTTGAGGCGGAGTCCGACCAGGATGTTTATCGCTCATTTCGATCAGGCGCTTCGTTCCAATATCAGTTTCCACTTTCGAATGGTGATTACAGCGTGCTGCTCAAATTCATCGAACCCGAGCATCGTTCCACCCCCCGGCGGATAGACGTGAGTCTCCAAGGAAAGACTGTCCTCAAGGGGCTCGATGTACAGGCGAAGGTCGGTGTTCTCAAAGAACACGAAGTGAAATTGCCAGCCCGGGTGACAGACGGGAAACTCACCTTGAAGTTCACCGGAACTGCTGGCGAAGCGCTGCTTGCCGGACTGGTGATCGAGAAAGCTTCCCCGTCTCCCCAGAAGTAGAACATGTTACCTAACAACTGTATCATGATATCATTAAAGAAACTCCCGATCATCATTCCCGCGGCGGCCGGGGCTCTGTATGTCCTAAGCACAGGCATGACTGCGGAGGAGGAAGTGTGGACTCCCGAAAGTCTATATGCACCGAGGTTGTCGGATAAGACGGTGCGCGGCAGCGGCGGTCCCGCAAGAGTCGAGTTCAAAGACTTCATTGATCTGAAACTCGTGGCCGCGGCTCCAGCGTCGGACGTCGATGCTTCCCGGGCGGCCACTGACCTCGAAGCCTGGAGCACGCAGCCCGCCACCAGTCCCCAGGGCCGGCCGCTACCGGTCGCGATGCACATGTTGGATGACGATCCGCAGTATGTGGCTGGTTTGGTCAAGGCAGGTCATCATGTGATGCCGATGCTCGATAACCCTGTCTTTCGTGTGCATCACGACACGATCCTTACGCCGAAAAACGCGGCCCGGTTGGATGAGCTGTGGGAGAAGGACTGGAAGCCTCGCCTGGAGGAGGCCCGCAAGCTCAAGTTGCCGATAATGTTTTTCGGCGGGAACTGGGCGGTTGATCTCGTCGATTACGAGGCACGGCGCATCAAGTTCGGCAAGGAGGAAATCCCCAAGGAGAAGCGCGCGGCTGTGAGCATCGTCGGAGACAGGATCTACAACAAGATCGCCGACCCGCTTGGCCCCACGGAGGCATGGAAGGAGTATGGCCGGTTCTGGACTGGGAATGTGATCATGAAACGCATGCAGGAGGTTTATCCCGACCCGCCATTGGTTCTCTTCGGAGACAACGCCGAAACCGGGGAATTGCACGACCTGAACATGTTCATGAAATCCGAGCGATTTCAGGCGAAGCATGGCCAAGGCCCGCACACGCCGGCTTTCGCAGCCAAGATCTTGCAGGACGGCTACCGCGAGCGCTACACAGCCATGTTCGCAGAGGTCAGAAACGCTCTGGTCTCGCCCGCATGGAAGAAGAACATTCGTTTCCTCGCATACAACACCTTTTGGGAGCATTCTGCCATCGGCAGCAACGGTCCCAGGGCAGGTTTCGACTACGATCCTCAGGAGGGATGGCGGCGCTGGCAGAGCTACGAGGGTAGCATCCCCGAGCTTTATGATAATGACTGGCAGCCCGGCAAGCGCGACAACGTCCCGTTTTCGATGCAGGTTGAGTCTGGCAACTACTATGCGATGCAGGAGCGGGTGTTCGACGAGCGCCCCGATTTCTGGTGGACATCCTTCGTTTGGGACGGCGCTGTGGTATCGGAGGTCTTCCGCGGCACACGCGGCACATCCAAGCCTTTCTGGTATGTGTCGCGGGGTGAGCGGTGGAGTTTCCCACGATACGAGGGATGGTTGCAGTTTTCCCTCTGGGCGACCCGCCCGCGACTCTCGATCGAATTCCGCGCAAAAGAACCGAAGGATGCCATCCGAAAAGGAATCTGGCAATCCTTGGTCACTATCGTGGACCGCCCGTGGAACCATCCGGTGCTCGGCGAGTTTTGGAGACATGGCGAACTTGTGCCCAACACAGCCGAACGCCCGTGGTTCGACGAGTTGCCTGACGATGTGCCGGATTGGATGAAGAAACTGAACCGCTGGTATATTCTGACCACCGATGCGAACCCTGCACGGGAGTCATGGGATCAAGAAACGACTCTCAACGTGTTCGCGCAGGCTTTGGTCCTGGGCGATGCGCCGAATCGACGCTGGCTTGTCAATGCCCATGCGCCCAATGGAAACGTGATGAACGCCGGGGTCTCGATTCCAGGATACGGGAATATTCGTCTTCCCTCTGTATCGTTGAGCGGATCGTTTTTCGAAATCAGTGAGTCTGACCGCACCGTGCGTCCCATCCTCGATGGTGGACCACACGAGATTCGGGTTCGCGTGTCGGATTCCCCGTCGCCGAGGCTGCCAAAATGGATCAAGCCCGGCGACGAGATCGCGCTTGATGCGGCGATTCACGCGCCCGGCCAGAAGTTCCGTCGGTTTCATTGGAACTTCGGTGACGGCAAGACGCTCGAGTCGCGGCAGCCCGGACAAGTGAAGCACCGTTTCGAGAAACCGGGTGTCTATCTGGTGACTGCCACGGCAGAAGCACAAGAGGGCGCGCCTCTGGTCGATCAGATTGCGATCTATGTAGGAGATTCACCGCCGGAATCAGTGGCTTACGACCTTCCGCTCGACGATGCCATCGCATGGGAAGGGCCCTGGTCCGGAGTGGGGGATGAAGGTCAGACGCTGGCAACCTACCGCCACACAGCCAACCGCAGTGCATCCGTTCCGGCAGCAGTGGTGACGGGCGGGCGCTTTGTTGATGATTCCCAACGTGGCAGAGTGTTTGAGATAGACGAAGAACACGGTGGCATTTGGTTGATGCGCGGCAGGCCAACCGTGATCAGCGCCGGGAAAAGCATCGCCAACAGGACGATCTCTCTCTGGTTCAACGCTGAGGATGTGAACAAGCGACAGGTGCTCTATGCTTCCGGGTTGGCGGAGGTAGGCGTCAATATCTACCTCGACAAGGGCAGGCTTTATGCAGGCAGCTGGGCGACCGTTGATGGCATAAAGGGCACACAGAACCCACTCCGCGGCTACAACTGGAAAGGCGATTGGATCGACACGCCGGTGGAACCCGGTCGGTGGTATCAGGTCGCCTGGGTCCTGAAGGACGGAGCGGACAAGGTCGAACCCGACCGGCAGCACCTCTACCTCGACGGAAAACTGGTTGGCAAGGCACCCGGTGCGGCCATCCCGGCCGAATACGTGCCGCCGCGTGTTGGTCGGACGAACTTGGACGGCGGGGATGGACAGACCAGTGGGGCGACATCATCACTCACCCGCTTTCACGACCAAGATCGCATCGACGCACTCAAGGGACCGGAGCGAGTGAAGGCCAATGCCATCCCGACATTCCGCGGTCGGCTTGATGAATT
>CALMKO010000027.1 GCA_937867415.1 uncultured Verrucomicrobiota bacterium
GATCATGTTAGGGCTTGTAGGGGCTTGTCTGTGACTGACCGAGTGAATGAAGAGGAGGTTCCCGCTTTTTTCTTTCGCTCCGGCGCTCATAGAGACGCCGCTACAAGCTTGTTCATGCGCGGCATGGTAGGGGGCGGGGCCGTGGTGGACACAACGGCCCGGAAACCGACGATCGGAGGAGACCTTGACTTACGGATCCGAGGTCTTGATTGATCAAGACCGGGTGTTTTCATCCCCTTTCACAAATGGCGCGCAATCTGATGTCATCATCAAGGCGTTGGTATTCGATCTCCTGCAATTTGATGGATGCGGAAAGACCCGCGCCGCCGAGACCGGGCGCGGGACCACCACACAAGAGCGGGGCATAATAAATGACCACCTCATCGACCAATCCGGCTTCGAACATCGCCGCGGAAAAAATCCCTCCGGCCTCGATCATGACCGTTAGAACCCCTTGCTCCGCGGCAAGGCGCCGGAGTATTTCTGTGAGGTCGCCTCGTGGACGGATAAGGGTGCGGTCCATGGGCCCCGTGAGGGTGAGGGTTTGCGGCTGGTCGGAGATGACGACACGCCAGGGTTGCAAGCGCCCTGCAAGCAATTCCGGAATGCGGATGGTGAGGGCTGGCTGGTCGCGGCGGACGGTTTCCCCACTGGTGATGATGGCATCCACGGTGGAGCGGAGTTTCTGGACATCCGCACGGGCGGACTGCCCCGTCAGCCACTGGCCTTCATCGGGCGGACGGGTGATGCGACCATCGAGACTCATGGCGGATTTCCAGATGACCCAGGGCAGGCCGGTTTCGCGCACTTTGAAAAACGGGCGGAGCAACTTGCGGGCCTCCTCCTCGCAGACTCCGGAAGTGACGGAGATGCCCGCTGCTGCAAGTTGCTGGTCCGCGCGTCCGGCGTGGGCGGGATTCCGGTCCACACAGGCGTAGACGACGCGGGCGATTCCGGCGTCGATGAGGCCCTGCGTACATGGCGGGGTGCGGCCGTGGGTAGAGCAAGGCTCAAGGGTGATGTAGATGGTGGAGCCGCGGACCTCATGCATGGAGGCTGCGGCCGCCGCGAGGGCCTCGCGCTCGGCGTGGGGCTGGCCTGCCGCGCGATGCCAGCCTTTTCCGAGCAGGATGCCATCCTTGATGATCACCGCTCCGACCGGGGGGTTAGGCGCGGTGCGTCCGACGCCTTGACGCGCCTCGTCGAGCGCGAGTTGCATCCATGTGATATCCTCGTTCATGGGCTGGATTTGCTGCCGCTCTCGATTGGCGCTGGCCCATCGGGCGGGGATGGCTGCCGGGTGGTGCCGCCCGCCAGCTGGATGGACAGCTCCTGGAACCGTTTTTCGATCATCAGCCGGATGTCACTCGCCACCACGTCTCCGTCGGTTTTTTCATTGAACTCCGTCCAGAAAAAGACGGTGAACACGAGGGCGGCATCGCCGAAGTTACTCAGGATGACAACGGGCGCAGGATCCTTCAACACGAGTCCATGGCGCTCGACACACTCCTTGATGGCAGGAATGACTTCCTGTGCTTCAGAGCTATAGTCCACCCTGATCTCAAAGGAACGGCGGACGCGACGGTTGGACAAGGTGAAGTTGGTGAACTTGTTCTCAAGGAAGAAGGAATTGGGGATGAGTGTTTCCTTACCGTCAGCGCTGCGCAGGACGGAAGAGCGGGTATTGATCTCGGTGATGGAGCCGGAGATTCCGCCGACGTCCACGATATCGCCCACTCTGACCTTGCGCTCGAACAGCACGATGATGCCGCTGATGAAGTTCTTGATGAGCGTCTGTGATCCGAATCCCAGACCGATGGCGAGTGCACCTCCGAAGAATGCGAAGATGGTGATGGGGATGTTGAGCAGGGACAGGGTGCCGATGGCGAGAAAGATGCCGACGACGATCATGGCCCAATTCCGGAGTGTGCGGGCCTGGGCCTCGGCAATATGGCCGCGGCTGACGATGGAGTTCTGCAGGTGTCCGGCGATTTTCGCGAGAATCCAGTAGCCGATGAGGAAGAAGAAAAGGGCGCGCAGGAGAGTGCCCACGGTGACGTCGGTGGAGATTGTCTGGGTGACGCCGTCCACTTCGACAGTGAAATCCTCGCCCGCCATGACGCGGAGCGACCAGACGCCTTTGATTCTCTTCCAAACATCCGAGGAGAAAGCGGCCACTTTCTCCAAGACCGGCTGGCTATCCTTTTTCGGTGAGTATTCGATCAGCCAGCGCTCCATCAGCTTGCGTTGGAGCGTGATGCTCTGACGGATGCGTTGGTAAAGGGATTGTTTCTCCAGCTTGAAAGCCCTGCGCTCGACGAGGAGCGGGGTGCGCGGGTCATCTGCGGGGATGGATGCCGCCTTGAGGTCGAACTGGGCGATCTCGGCGTTGCTGCTGGTACTTTCGTTTTGAAGGTAGATGTCGAGCGCCTTGAGGCGGTCCACAAAGACGGTTAGATTGCCGAGGGACTTGGCCTGGATGGGTTCGGAGGGAGGGTTGATGAGGATCCTGCGTTCCTGATAGGCGGTGATTTTGATGGTTTCCAACTGGATGAGGGTTTCGAGTCCCTCGGCGATGGACTGCAAGGTATCGACACGGTCGTTGGCGACTTCGAGGCGGAGTTTTGCCAATTCGAGATTGGGGGAGTTCGCGGCGTCGGGGTTGGTGGCGAGCAGGGAGTCGAGAGCGGCGCGGGCTTGTTTTTGGTTGGCGGTTGCGGAGTTTTGGCGTTTTGCCATGCCCTCGATGTCTTTGCGAATGGTGGCCTCCTGTTTTTTCGAGGCGGTCTCGAGCGTGGTTAGATTTTCCTGGGTGAAGGTGGCTCCCGCCTTGGCGATTTTCACCTTTTTGGAGAGCAGGAGCATCTCGGCTTTGGTTTCTTCAATCTGAAAGCCGAGGATTTCGCAAAGGAGCTGGAGCAAGCCGCCCCGGGCGGCGAGGGATCTTGAGATGACATGAGAGGCCTCGAAGCGCCATTGCAGGGCAGGATTCCCCGCGGGCGCCTGGTTGAACTCGGCGGCGAGTTGCTTGGCTTTTTCGTCAGAGGATTTGGCATCACTGAGGACGGCAGCCAGCGTGCGCTTGAGGACTTGTTCTGAAGATTCCAGCGAGGAGAGCTTTTCTCTAACGGCATCCTGCTCGTTGAGCAGGTCGTCAACGAGGAGGAGTGAATACGGCGGAGGGTCGGGAAAGCCCACCCAGGCGTTGGCCGTCTCCCGGAAGGTGGCAACGGACTTGGCGGCGTTTTTCAGGCTTTCCACCGCCTTGACGTAGCGATCCACGGTGAGGGTGATCTGCTCGGTGTTGCGGCGGCGTTCATCGACTTCGTTGGGAAGGATGCCTTCAGGGAGTGAGTTGGCGGCTGCAGGGTCATCAAGGCGGGCCAGGGAGTCGCGGGCTTCCTTTTGCCATTTGAGGAGGCGCTCTTTGGTTTCTTCCGGGGTCTCGGGGGCTTTGGCAGGAGCTTCGGGCTGAGTGCCCAACGCGTTCTTGATGGCCTGCGCCTGGCCAAGCACCACGCTGGAGGAGGCCAGAAGAAGGAGCAGCGGGATGAGGCGGGTGAGTCGCATGAAGAGTGGATCAAGTTAGAGATCGCCGCGGCTGTCTTTTTCCAACTGGATCCGGTCGGCAAGGTTGCGGGCTTTGACGCTGTTGCGCTTGGCCCAGCGTTCGACGGTCATCTGGCGTTTTTCGGAGCGCTTTCTGAGGGCGGCGATTTCGGTTTCGAGGTTGAGGAAGTTCTCATAGCGCCCGACCTCGAGGGTGCCCGCCTCGACGGCGGCGCGGATGGCGCATTTGGCGTCTTTGCGGTGGCTGCAGTCGGAGAATTTGCAATCCCCGGCGAGGGCGGTGACGTCGGCGAAGCTCTCACGGAGCGTCGCCTCGTCAGTCCACATTTGGATTTCCCTCATGCCGGGGTTGTCGATGAGCATGCCGGTGCCGGGCAGTGGGACGAGTTCACGGGAAGTGGTGGTGTGGCGGCCCTTGCCGGTGATCTCGTTAACCTCGCTGGTCCACTGCCATTCTTCCCCGTAGAGTTGGTTGACGAGGGTGGACTTGCCAACCCCGCTCGAACCTACTACGCACATCGTAATGCCTTTTTTGAGGTATTTTTTAAGAACCTTGAGGCCATCCCCATTAAGGGCGCTGGTGACATGGACGGTGGCCCCCTCCCAGAGTGCGGCGATTTCCTCGGCGGCTTTCCGGCTTTGTTCTTTAGGGAAAAGGTCGGCCTTGTTGACCAGCACGACAGCCTTGGCACCGCTGCGGGCGATCAACATGAAGTAGCGCTCCATGCGGCGGATGTTGAAGTCCGGCCCCGCATCGGTGACCACGGCGACGTAGTCGATATTCGCCCCGATGACCTGGGCTTGTGAGCTATTCCCGGGCATTTTCCGGGAGAAGCAGGTGCGGCGGGGAAGGGTGGCGCGAATGATGTGGGGCTGGTTTTCATCGCCCAGCTCGACCATCACCCAATCTCCGACGGCGGGGAGGTCCGCATCACAGGTGGCTTCATGCCAGACGCGGCCACAGAGCACGACGTCGATTTCATCGCCGCCTTTGATGAAGGCGCTGTAATTGATGACGGTCTCGCGGATGAGACGTGCGGGGACCCAACCTTTTCCGGCGAAGGCGGAGTGGGCGGTTTCGAGTTCGGGAGTCCAGCCGAGTTCCTTTAAATTCATTCGCGGGGGAGACTAGTGGAAGATGGGCGGGTGTCGATTCCTGCTTGCAAGGGAGTCTTTCAAAGTTCCACCTGGAAGAAGTCGCGCATGACTTCGCGGTAGATGTCGCGCTTGAAGGGCGGGAGCCAATCAAGGTCGAACTCGATGGGCTGGATCCAGCGGTAGGCGCGGAATTCGCGTTGTTTTTGCTTCACATTCACCTGGGGCGCGCCCGGCTTGAGGTGGCAGAGAAAATAGGTTTGTTCTTGGCCGTGGTTACCGTGTTTGCGGAGTTTTTTTCCGCGTGCTTCAGGCGGGTAGAGGTAGCGGTAGCCTTCGCGGCGCGCCACGACATCGTAGTCTTTCGCTTGCAGGCCGACTTCTTCACGCACTTCGCGGTAGAGCGCTTGTTCGAGAGATTCGCCCGTATCGACCCCGCCTTGGGGGAACTGCCATGCACCGGGGATGGTCCAGCGCTCGCAAATCAGAAGATTTCCATCTGAGTTTACGATGAGTGCCGCGACATTCGGGCGGTAGCGAACCATGCGGGAAGGTAGGCGGATTTTGGGCGACGGACAATCATTAACTTATCCGTATCTTTGAGGTTTCACGGAGCGTCAAAGACCACGCGAAACCCAAGATCCGGCCGGCGCATGCTTCGATTGTCAGTCCATTCTCGGGAGAGGGCATTGGTGCCTGGTTTTTGAAATGAGCCGCCGATGATCACCCAGAGGGATTCACCGAGTGGATTGGCAGGATTCGGCGCGAGGGTGGAGGTCCATTCACAGACAGATCCTGCCATGCCGAGGATTTTGTGAGAGGTGATATCGCTCGTGGGAGAGGTGACGGGTGCCCATGGGCCCGGGGGCAGGGTGGCTGGCGCATTGAGCCCCAGAGCAAGTGCGGCGAACCATTCTTCTTGAGTGGGCAGGCGGGCCTTCTTCCACTCGGCGTAGGCGCTCGCGTCCCACCAGTCCACACCGGTGACGGGCGAATCGAGGGTCACGAGCTGGTTCTGCCAAAGTTCCTTTGATTTGGCGGCGGCGAGGAGCGCGGGCCAATCGGTAGGGGTATGGGAGGTTTTCTCCACAGGTTGGCCTGGGAGATCGAAAGAATTCTGGCGCTCTCTAGCGAGACTGTTGAGGATTTCGAGAAACTCACCATACTGGCGGATGGTGACCTCGTGGGAGGCGATGCGGAATGCTTGGAGTGAATTTTCAAGTCCGTCGGGCCCCGGGTGTTTCCCCGCGGGAATGGTGACGGGTTCGGGGAGTGCAAGAGGCGGCTTTTCCACTGGCCTAGGCGGGCGCATTTTCAAGGCGATGCCTCCAATTCCCAGCAGGATCACGCCGGTGGCGAGAGCGATCATTCCAATCGGAATCTTCCGGGACACGATGGAACCCGTTTTGGTGGGGCTGAGAGTCGATAGTGGATCGGTGAGCTGGTGCTCGATTTGCATGCAAACGTCACGCGTCTGCGCCCAATCGATGGGTGCCGCGATTCCTTCACCTCGCATCCAACTCAAGAGAGTGAGCATCCGAGTGGTCCCCGGCTGGCCTTGAGGCACCAGCGGCGGAAGGGCGTTCCCGAGATGGAGAATATCCCGCAGCGAGTGGTCCGGGGTTCGCTTGCCGGCGATGGCGAGGTTGTTCAGACGAATCACGCCGTGTTGATCCTGATAGATGGCATCCAAGCTCAAGGGTGAGGTGGCTTGAGCGAGCGCTTCATGCTGCAACTGGGCTTCTGACACGCGCCTCAGGATATGCGCTAGGCGGGCCGGAGAAAGCGTTAGATGCCCTTGCAGCCGTTCCGCGAGAGTGACGCCTGCGAGCATTTCGTAGGCGTAGAAGCAAAGCCCCGGCTCGGACACCGCTTCGTAAACCGAACTGACCAGCGGATGGTCCACCGAGGCCTTGACGCGGACATCTGCGAGGAATGAGTCGGTCTTGTCGGCTTGATCCGCTTTGAGTTCGTCCACGAGCACCGTGCGCGAGACTGAAATTTGTTCCGCCAGCCATGTGTTGTATAGCGGCGTTTCGGCAATCAACTGCTTGAGGCGGTATTCACCCAATTGGCGGGCTTGCGATTCGGAATTCATGCAGTTGGAGATCAACGTGGCGGAAGAAGCGGGAGATTCGGATCAAAATCGAGCGGAAGGGTATCCTGAAACTCCGGCAACATCGGCTCCCCCGGATTCGCGGCGGGGCCGTTGGAAATTCTTGCCGCAAGATCGCGGGGCCAAGCCTGCACATCAAGCACCTTACCCTGATAGATGAGCGATACGACTTGGCCGTAGTAGGTTCGTTCACCAAACAGATGCTCGGTTTGTGAATCCTGGTTGGGAATGAGATAAGTCATGCGTAAGTTTTCCTCACTTCCAATCCAGTCGAAAGGAAGCGATATCCATTTTTCAGACACCCAGGATTTGTCTTCCAATTGCACGATCTCGCCTCTGGAGTTGCGGTTGAAAAAGCTTACCGACACCGCAAGCTCCGCGACGTTGATTTGTTCGCCGGGAGCCCTCTGCACGGGTATGGTCAGAATCACGCGCTGCCCGGCGGCATCGTTGGGATCTTTGAAAATCCGGACCCGCCCGAGAGAGAGCTTGCCGAGCATGGCATCGGGTTGCTCGAAACCGTCCCGCAACTTCCCTGCCGCAGGTTCATAAAGCGATCCGGCACCCGAGACCCCCATTTGAAAGACTTTCTCGAAATGGGCGGCGGCCGTGTCATAGACGCCCATTTGTTCGTGGACCAAGCCGAGCTCGTAATGGACGTTTGGATCGTCTGGAGATTGGGTGAGGGCTTCTTCAAGTTTCATGATCGCCAGCCCCATGTCCCCCGCGACGCGGGCTTGGCGGGCCTCGGTTACCATGCGTTCCGATTTCGGATCACCGATCTTAGGGGTGGCCAACGGCGTGGGTGGCGGCAGAGGCAACGACGCCGCCGGCGGCGGCAGCGGCGCAGGAGGCCGGGAAACGATGGAAGAAGCGGCCGGAGCCGCCTCGTCAACAGGCACCCGAACCGCAACGAGTTTGGGCACCTCCTTGATGATCGTCCGCACTTCGCGGGATTCCTCAAAGCGGGTTGCCAGGGCCATCCCTGCAACCAGCAGCTGCGCAAAAGCAACAAGAGCCAACATCCAACAGGAAATGGCAAACACGGGAAGGGTGGCTTTTGGCGGCGAAGATGGGCTTTTTAGCTGCACGTGCGAAACGTGTGATTCCTCCTCGTTTTTGTCAAATATCTCTACTTAATCGAATGAAATCGCTCCGAACAGTGCTTTGAGGTAGCCGGCGGTCAGAATCTCGGGCGTGATGATCGGTTCCTGCCCGGGTGTGATCAACACATTCACCGGGATGGCCGTGCGGCCCAATTCGGCGAGTTTCGATTCGATCAGTGGATCAGGATTGGTCTTGTCCGCTTTGAACGCGACCACCCCCCTTTCCTTCATCAGCGCAATGACCTCCTTGGAGTAGGCGGTGCGTTTGTTGACCTGGCAGGTGGCGCACCACTGAGCGGTGAAATCAATGAAAACCGGGCTGCCTGATCCGAGCACTTCATCCACCCGTTCTTGAGACCATGGCTCCCAAATCAGCGCGGACTTCTCAGGAGGCCTGACCAACCAAAAACCACCACCGGCGAAAAGCACAGTCAGTGCCAGCGCCACCCAGCGAACGCTCCGGGGTCGGTGCGGCAGGTTCCAACGCCCGTAAATCCAAGCCGCGACCGCGATGCTGGTCATCCCGAATAGAGGACCCAGCATGTTTTCCAATCCGATCTGCCCCGCATAGACCCAGAACAGATATCCTGCGGTCGCAAACAGGAAAAATGACATCGCCTGCTTGAAACTCTCCATCCACCCGCCAGGCCTCGGGAGAAAATCAAGGAGCTTCGGAAAAATCGACAAAACCAAATACGGCAGCGACAGCCCCATGGCCATCGCCACGAATGCTGCGAAAAACTGCACGGCGGGCAGCCCTACCGCCACACCGATCGCCGCTCCCAGAAACGGCGCCGAGCACGGCGTGGCGACGATCGTGGCGAGCACACCCGAGAAAAACGCGCCACCCAGGCCCTGCTTGGATTGCAACGATCCGCCGACGGAAGTGGCGGATGTGCCGAGTTCAAAAAGCCCGAACATGTTCAGCGCCAGCACAAACATCAACAACATCAGCGTGAGCACCACCCAGGGCTCCTGAAGCTGGTAGCCCCAGCCTTTCGAGACACCCGAGGTCAGGCGGGCGATGAACAACACCCCGCTGAGCACGCCAAAGGAGACCAGCACACCTCCGGCGAACATCACTCCGTGAAGCGCGATCTTTTTCCGATCCGCACCAGCCTGCTGCACGAAGCCCATGATCTTGAGCCCGATCACCGGAAAAACACAAGGCATCAGGTTCAAAATCAAGCCGCCTAACATCATGCCGCCGAGGATCGGGAGATACTTGAAAAATGGCAGGGACTTCGGCGGCGCCGACGCAATGAGGGTTTCCGGAATTTCAAGCGGAGGAACACCCACGAGAATACCGGAAACGGAACTTCCCTGCGGCACAGCCTTATCGAGGAAATCCATTTTGATTCGCCTTAACGTAACTACCCAGCCATCGCCGTCGCGCCGGATATCACCTCCCGCGCTGGCAGGTTGCAGGAAAGCCTCGTTCGGGATGAAGTCGCTGGGAGTGCCCTTGACGGACTCCGCGGGACTGATGCGGATCTGAACCTCGTCGCCGACCGGTTGGGCACTCACCACGAGACCCGGGACACCGCGCGCTTGATCCGCCCTCGCTTTTTCAAAAAGCGCCGAATGCGCCGGATCCATCTCCAGCTCCGCCCGCACCGGCAGCACAAGTTTCAGCACCTGCTCTTCACTGATGCAGCTATCCTTGCAGATTTGCCACTTGGCACTCGCTAACAGATCGACGGAGTCCCCCGCTTTTACACCAGCCGACACCCGTATGTCCGTCAGGAAAACCGGCGCACCTGCGTAGATGAAGCTTTTCCCGAAATAGCCATCCTTGACCTCGGGAACCGGCCATTGAATCGGTCCCGCAGTCAATCCATCTGGCAGCGTCCACTCGATGGTCGGTGGCAGCTCCACCCCCCCTGAGTTCTTGTAATAACTGTGCCATTCCGCAGGATGGACCAGCTGCAAGGCCACCGTGAATGACTTCCCCGGGGCGATCGCACTCACCTCCGACACAAGCCGTGCCTCGGAAGCCACTTTCACCCGGACGCTTGCAACCTGGGCACTTCCAACATCAAAGCTGGCGAAGAAACAAACAAGCAGAGTGATCAGGCGATGCATCATGATGACAGGGATTGGGCAGGAAGAGTCACAGGATCAAGCATTCATTCAAACCCTTTCGACATCATGGAAGGTTTCTGGTCTCGGTGGCCGTCCGAAGCTCGTCACTTGATCTTATGGCCATCGAGGGTTAAGCCGGTCATGCACCACTCATGCGCCTTCGTCAGGATCGGACGCTGGATGTATTCGGTGAAGCGAGTCGGCCATGAAGAACCATCTTCTGCTTTGATATAGTTCCAGAACGTCACGTCCACATCCGCCCCGCGAGTGCTATCAAGTCCGTTGACGGAAAACTGGAACCGCTTCATCTGCCCGCTGTCCTTCCCGATCCAGACGATGAAGTGATCCTCCGCCGTACTCCCGATGCCAGGGGACAAGCGTCCGGCGACCAAGTGACACGACTCGTGATCCATGCTGCGCTCCTTGAGAAGACGGAAATCACGTCCATTCGCGCCAAGCCAAGACGGACCGAACAGGAAAATCGTATAGGCGTCCGCAACAAGCGCCGCAGCGCCGATGACCTCCTCGTCTTGCGACCGCAGCCCGTTGAAAAGAACCTGTGTATCCCGCCCCTTGCGCAGAACACGCTTGCTGCCGCCGGGTCCGTGGTGAAGTTGCTCCACCTGCCGCTGGCGGGGCCGATAAGTCTCTTCCGAGCACCTTCGGAACTCCGGATCCGTCACCACGGGCTGCAGCTTGGTGGCGATGAAGCTCCACTCGCCCTCGTAAGCCACGTCCACCCGCTGCCGGTTCTTCCAAGGGTCCCCCTGTAATCTGGCCGCTCTTTCGAGAACCTCCACGGCGGCAGGCTGAGACCCCGCGACCACCCGCGGCCCCGGCAAGGGCAGACTCGAACAAGAGGCCAGAAGACAAACCCAAAATCCAATCAACACCACGCGCATCCTTCACGATAAACCACCCCCTGGCTCCGTCAAGGAATGGATTCCGCAGCACGCAGCCGACGCTTGCTGGATTTCAAACTTCCAGCATACAGTCGCCCATGCCGCAATCACCACGCCGACCGTTCCAAGCCCAGAAAGGACGGAACTTCGCGAAAAACCCCGGGAAAAAGCCGCCATCCAAGGATCAAGGCTGGGACCCGGTCGCTTCTTGGTATGACAAGCTGGTCGGAGAAACCGGCTCGGACTACCACCGCAATCTCATCCTGCCAGCGACCCTCCGGATGCTCGACCCCAAGCCGGGGGAATCCATCATCGATGTTTGCTGCGGCCAGGGCGTGTTGGTGAATCCGCTGTTGGAATCGAAAATCGCGCGCTTCACCGGCATCGACGCCAGTCCGCGTCTGATCGCTTCCGCCAAGGCCCGCCATGGCGCGGACCCGCGGGTATCACTGCTTGTCGCGGACGCCTGCCTGCCCGGCCCCTGGGCCGGTGGCACCCATGACGCCGCAACCTGCATCATGGCCGTCCATGACGTGCCGGACATCGTCGCCCTGTTCTCGAACATATCCCGCGCCCTGAAGCCCGGAGCACGCGCCGTTCTCGTCTTCATGCACCCCTGTTTCCGCATCCCGCGCAAGACCCATTGGGGTTGGGATGCCGATCAAAAAATCCAATATCGCCGTCTCGACGCTTACTCAACACCGCAGGAAATCCCCATCACCACCCACCCGGGAAAAGCGACGGGCGAGCAAACCGTTTTCTACCATCGTCCCCTGGCCACACTTCTCACCGCCATCGGCAGCGGCGGCCTGGCCGTCACGGCCTGCGAAGAACTTTACAGCCACAGGCGCTCCCAGTCCGGCCCCTTCAGCAAGGCGGAACACCGCGCCGCAGAGGAATTCCCCATGTTCATCGCACTCAAGGCGGTGAAACCCGCCTGATACGCCTTGCACGCCGGATTCATAACCCACTTGCTCCGCGCTCCCGGATCTAACGGACCCGCTCCGCCACCAGCGGGCGCACCGCCACCTCATCGCCGACGCTCAGACTGAGCTCTGCGAGTTGGCGGCGCGAGAGTTCGATATCCAAAAACTGGCCGTCATGGAGTTTGGCGGTGAGAGTCGCGACCGGGCCGGCTGAAAACAGGTGATGGACCTGGGCTAGGGAGTCGGTGGAAGGATCAAACTCCGCGGCAAACAGCACCTCGATTTCATGCGGACGCACATAACGGGTATCATTTCCGAACCCCAGCTTGTTCACATTCCCCAAAAATTCATAGACGAAGGGCGTCCGGGGCTGATCATACACCGTCTGAGGATTTCCCACTTGTTCAATGCGCGCGTTCCGCATGACCACCACTTGGTCCGCGAGTTCAAGAGCCTCCTCCTGGTCATGGGTTACAAAAAGAGTGGTGAGGCCGATTTCATCATGGAAAACACGCAGCCAACGCCGGAGATCCTTGCGAACCTGGGCATCGAGCGCCCCGAATGGCTCATCCAGCAAGAGCACCTTGGGGCGGATCGCCAGTGCGCGGGCAAGAGCCACCCGCTGGCGTTGCCCGCCGGAAAGTTCGTGCGGGCGGCGACCTTCGAGTCCATCCAGTTTTACCAACTTCAGAAGCTCCATCACCCTGCGGCGGATCTCCTCAGCTTGCAGCCTGGAACTGCGGGGAGCAACACTCAACCCGAACGCGATGTTCTGCGCCACCGTCATATGGCGGAACAATGCATAGTGCTGAAACACAAATCCCACTCCCCGCTTGCCGGCAGGGATTGCACTGACATCCTCTCCATGGAACGCGATCCTTCCCGACCCTGGATCCGCGAATTCCAGCCCGGCAACAATCCGCAGGAGTGTCGTTTTTCCCGAACCCGAAGGACCAAGCAAAGCCGTGAGGGAACCATCCGGCACCTCAAGAGATAGATCATCGAGCGCCGTATAACTCCCGAACGATTTGCGAAGCGATTGAATTGAAATAGACATCTTGTGATTGAGGCGATGATGAAGTTTTAGTTTCCAGTAGACGAGTGGCCCGACCAGCGCTCGATGAGGCCCTTCAGGCCGAGAGTCACAAGCGCAAGCAAGGCAAGCAACGTGGCGCAGGCAAAAGCCGCGCTGAATTGATATTCATTATACAGCACTTCCACATGCAGCGGCAAGGTGTTGGTCTCGCCCCGGATATGCCCCGACACCACGGATACGGCGCCGAACTCCCCCATCGCCCGGGCATTGCAAAGAAGGATACCATATAACAATCCCCACTTAATGTTAGGCAGCGTGACGCGCCAGAAAATGTTCCAGCCACTTGCACCCAGGGTCACCGCAGCCTCCTCCTGGTCATTTCCCTGCGAATCCATGAGCGGAATCAGCTCACGTGCGACAAACGGGAACGTCACGAAAACCGTCGCCAGAATGATACCGGGCAAGGCGAAGATGATCTCAATATCTCGCTCTGCCAACCATGGACCGAACCACCCCTTGGCTCCGAAGAGCAACACCCATACCAGCCCGGCAATCACGGGTGAAACGGCGAATGGCAGATCGATGAGTGACAGGAGAAGTGCCCGTCCCTTGAAACGGAACTTGGTAATCAACCACGCCGCGCTGATTCCAAAAACTGTATTCAGCGGCACAGATATACCAGCCGCAAGAAGCGTCAACCGAATCGCCGATTGCGCCGCATCATCTTCCAGCGCCGCGAAAAAAACTTCCCAGCCGCGTCGCAAGGCTTCTGCAAAAACCGCAAACAAGGGAAGGAGCAAAAACAGCGTCAGAACGAAAATGGCTCCGGTGATAAGAACGAATCTGACCGCACGGCTCTCTGTGATGGGTGATCTGGGATTCATGAATGATGGTTAACGATGCTGCCAGTCCATCCGGCGCTGCAAGAGGTTGATCAGGAGCAACAACAGGAACGAAACCGTCAGCATCGCAGCCGCGATCACGGATGCGGCGCCATACTTGAACTGCTCCAATTGCGAGACGATGAGCAAAGGCAGGATCTCCGTTTTCATGGGGAGGTTACCCGAAATAAAGATCACCGACCCGTATTCACCGATCGCCCGGGCGAAAGCCAGCGCGAATCCAGTGACAAGCGCGGGTGTAAGCATCGGAAGGATCACCCTCCAAAATACCGTCCACCGGTCGGCACCCAAGGTCGCCGCAGCCTCTTCGATGTCTTTTCCAAGATCCTCCATGACAGGCTGAACCGTTCTAACTACGAAGGGAAAGCCAATGAAAGTGAGCGCGATGAACACCCCAAGCGAGTTATAGGCAGCCTGGATTCCCAACTTTTCCAAATGAATGCCAATCCAGCCGTTCGGCGCGTAGATCTGGGTGAGAGTGATTCCTGCCACCGCCGTTGGCAAGGCGAAGGGCAGATCCACCATCCCATCGAGCAATCTCTTCCCGGGGAACTCATAGCGCACAAGCACCCAAGTCACCAACAGCCCGAGAACCACACTGACCATCGCCGCAGCGGCGCTCGCGCCAAAGGTAAGCTTGGCCGCTTGTAACACCCGCCGCGTGGTGAGTATTTCCCACCATTCCGCAGGCCCGACCCCGGCGGCTTTGAGAAACAACGCCGCAAGAGGAATCATGATGATCAAACCGAGGTAGATCACGGTGACGCCAAGTGAGAGGCTAAAGCCGGGGATGACACGTTTCTTGCAAGCCATAGGATTTAAAAAGGTTCGTTCTAACGTATTTGATAGATCAGGTCGAAGGTGCCGCCATCATCGAAGTGTTCCTTCTGCGCCTTGGCCCAGCCACCGAATACGGAATCGATGGTGACGAGGGGGATCTCGGGGAATCGGGACTTGAACCTGGCCGCCACCTCAGGATTTCGTGGGCGATAGTAGTGTTTGGCAGCGACTTCCTGAGCAGCAGCCGTATAGAGAAACTCAAGATACCGCTGTGCCGCCGCACCCGATCCATGCTTGTCGGTATTCTTGGAAACGACAGCCACCGGCGGCTCGGCAAGAATGCTGAGCGATGGGTAGATGATCATCGTTTTTCCCGGGAACTCCTTTTCGATGAGGTGCGCCTCGTTCTCCCATGACAGGAACACATCTCCGATCCCCCGCTGCGCGAAGGTCGTGGTGGAGGCGCGGGCACCGGCATCCAATACAGGAACATTCGCGAACAGACGTTTCATATAACTCAGAACCTGTTCGCGGTCGCCCTGCATCGACTGCTCGGCCCAGGCCCAGGCGGCGAGGTAGTTCCAGCGCGCGCCACCAGACGTTTTCGGATTCGGGGTGATGACTTGCACTCCGGGCCTTGCCAGATCCGCCCAGTCCTTGATCCCTTTTGGATTTCCCGACCGCACGACGAAAACGATGGTTGAAGTGTAAGGCGCGGATTTGTCAGGCAGCAGCGTCTGCCAGTCTTTGGGCAGAAGATTCCGCTCCTGATGCAAGATGTCGATATCGCCAGCAAGAGCAAGAGTCACAACATCCGCCGCAAGACCATCCATCACCGCGCGAGCTTGTTTTCCAGAGCCGCCATGCGACTGGGTGATCGTGACTTTACCGCCAGTTTCCCCATGCCATTCCTTTTCAAAAAGCGGATTGATCTCCGCATAAAACTCGCGGGTCGGATCATAGGAAACATTGAGCAGCTTGATCCCGCCGCTGCTGGATTTCCTGCTGGTGCAAGCATTGACTAAGAACGGAATCACTAAAATGGCGATGAGTTGTCGGAATGGTTTCATGGTATTGGAGAGTGCGTCGGCACCCGGTGATCCGGTGGGCATCTGCATGAATGGTCGAAATTGCCTCCGGATTTCCGGCGGGCGTAAAAAAAAGACCGCCGGGAAGCGGAGGACGATCGTGCACAAACCACCGCGTAGAAGACGCTTCGGGTGCTTGGGCAATGATCGATCCCTCCGGCGGTCCGGTCGGTCTCTTCTGGCATGGGCGGCAGCCCACTGAGGTGATGTAAAATTATTTCTTGGTGAGGGCCGCGTCATCTCTCGACGCGAGGAAGCGTGTTTTTTCAATGCTTTCCACCTGAGTCACCCGCCCTTCGTGGATGGTGATCTGGACCGATCCGTAGCGAAGATGGGCCACGTTCTGGCGAACCACTTCGAGCCAATCGTGTTGGGTGGCGGGTGCGGAAAAGCTTTCAGAGGGGGTCGTGCTCATGGATGACTGGAGGTTGACTGACAAGTTGGGAGAGACCGGCAAGCAGGCCGTCCGAGGGATCCGCTTTGCGCTTCGATGAATGCGCCGCCCCAGCCATAGCCTCCTCGTTGGCAAATGGCGGCACGATCCCGTCGCGGCGCATTTTCCGGATCGTGACCTCGACGACTTGGCCGAGCGTGTAACGGTCGAGGATCTTGGCGATGGCATTCCGGACATCAATCATGATCATCCGCAATCCACAGTGATCCTCATCAGGGCAGCTGCACGGCTGGTAAGCATTCTCGCTGGCGCAGCAGATCGGAGCCAAGCGCCCATCCATCAGCCGGACCAGCTCGCCGATGCCGATCTCACTCGCTGGCTTCGCAAGCGAATACCCCCCGAACTTGCCTCGGTGGGTCTCGACGATTCCTGCCTCTCGCAGCTCTTGAAGAATACGCTCCACAAACTTGAGCGGCAGCCGGTTCACCTCTGCAAGCTCCGCTCCGGAAACCGTCGCGCGCCCGACCTCCGCGGCCATCCCGAGATTGATGGTCGCACGCAACGCGTATTCAGCTTTTTTTGAAAGGTGCATTCGTTAATCTGGATGAAACAGTAGGGATTAAAACCGGGGATTCAAGAAAAATTTTCGGATTTTTAAAAACAGGTCGATTTTTGGAATGATTCTCTTCTTTCTTGATCCAGCGGAGTGGGTTGATGAGACTGCCATTCTCATGCGCTACCTCATTCCATTCCTCATTTCCCCGTTGGTCTTCGCCCATCCTGAATCAGGCACCCAGCCGGGGGACTCCCCGCACAGCGCCGTGCGGACGGGAAATGGCGCGTGGACTTACGAGGCGGTTCCGCATTGGGGCGAGCTGCCGGATGGCAAGATCATCGGGCCCACTCACGGCGGAGTCGTGGTCGATAACGATAGCGGCTTGATCTACGCATCCACGGACTCGGAACTCTCACTGCTGGTCTATCAGCCGGATGGCAAGCTCCTCCGCACCATCGCCCCCGAGTGCCAGGGATTCCACGCGATGGCGATCACCAAGGAAAATGGCAAGACCGCCATCTTCGGCGCACAACTCAATGGCAACAAACCTCCACAGCGAATCTGCAAGATCGATACCGATGGGAAGATCTTGTTGGAGATTCCTAATGCCGGCACCGGCGAGGTTGCGGGCGGATGGAAGGGGCTCACCGCCGTGGCCGTGGCACCCGACGGCAGGATCTTCGCCGCGACTGGCTACGGGGCGCAGATCATCCATCAATTCGACGCCTCGGGCAAATTGCTGAAATCCTTCGGCAGCAAGGGTGAGGATGAAAAGCAATTCAACACGCCGCATGGACTTGCGGTGGATACCCGATTTGGAGAACCCCGCCTGCTCGTTGCGGACCGGGAAAAGCGCCGACTCGTCCACTTCGACCTTGAGGGAAACTGGCTCGGCGTTCACGCAAGCATGCTCCGCCGCCCCTGCGCAATCAGCATTCTAGGCGACCACATCGCCATCGCAGAACTTGAGGCCCGCGTCACCATTCTCGACAAAACAGGCACCCCGGTCGCCTTCCTCGGCGACAATCCGGACAAGTCCCAGTGGGCGAAGTTCCCGGTTCCACCAACCGAAATGCAGCTTGGGATCTTCACCGCCCCCCACGGCCTGAGCTTTGACAAGGATGGAAATCTCTACGTCGAGGATTGGAATAAAACCGGCCGCCTCACCAAGTTGAAAAAACAATAAATCACCCCGAGGGAATTCTGCGGATTGCCAGCATCCCATTTCACAGCAAGGATGCAGCACCGCATGGCCCGTCAATACACTCTCCACCGTCCACAGGCCGTCGCTACATCTGGCATCGACTACGTGGCGGCTCTCAATGCCGAGCAGTATCAAGCCGTCTCCTCCCCGCCCGGCAAGGCCTTGGTCATCGCGGGGGCGGGCTCGGGAAAAACCCGGACACTCACTTACCGCGTCGCTTGGCTGCTCGACCATGGAATCGAGGCAAAGCAGGTCCTGCTCCTGACGTTTACCAACAAGGCAGCGCGGGAAATGATCGAGCGCGTTCGCGATTTGGTGCCGCATGACACCTCGGACTTGTGGGCTGGCACTTTCCACTCGATCGGCAGCCGCATCCTCCGCCGCCACGCGGATGATCTCGGCTTCACCCGCTCATTTTCCATCCTCGACCGCGACGATCAGAAATCCCTGCTCTCATCCGTCATCGCCAGCTGTGACATCGACACCAAGGAGCGCCGCTTCCCCAAGCCCGATGTGCTCGCCTCACTGTTCAGCCTGATCGAAAACACGGGAGCTTCCCTCGAAGAGGTCATCGCCGCGCGCTATGATCATTTCTATGACTGGACGGAAAAAATCGAACTCGTCCGCACCGGCTACATCACCAAAAAACTGGAGACAAACTCCATGGATTTTGATGATTTGTTAGTCATGACCGTGCGCTTGTTCGAAGAACGCCCCGACGTGCTCGAACTCTATCAGCAGAAGTTCCGCCACGTCCTGGTGGACGAGTATCAAGACACCAACTCCGTGCAAGGACGGATGATCGATCTACTCGTGGGCGAGACCAGCAGCTTGATGGCCGTGGGTGACGACGCCCAGTCCATCTACTCATGGCGCGGCGCGGATGTGGACCACATCCTCAGTTTTCAAAGACGCTACCGCGGAGCCAAGTTATTTACGATCGAGACCAACTACCGCAGTGTTCCGGAGATTTTAGAGCTCTCCAACGCCGCGATCCGTGCGAACTCCGGCCGCTTTGAAAAAGATCTCAACGCCTCGCGCGAAGGCCTGGGAGTGCGGCCCGCCTTGGTCGCGCTTGAAGACCCGCGCAGCCAGGCCGCCTTTGTCGCCCAGCGGATCTTGGAACTGAGGGACGAAGGCGTGCCTCTTGAAGAAATGGCCGTGCTCTATCGCGCCCATTTCCAGAGTCTGGAGATCCAAATGGAGCTCACCGTCCGCGGGATTCCGTTCTCCATCACCAGCGGCCTGCGGTTTTTCGAGCAGGCTCACATCAAGGACATCTCCGCCTTCATGCGCTTCGTCGTCAATCGCCGGGATGAGGTGAGCTTCCTCCGGATGATCAACCTGCTCCCCGGCTGCGGCCCCGTAGCCGCGCAGAAGTTGTGGACCGAATGGCTCAAAAGCGGTTGGGCCACCCGGGAGGAACTGCCACCGAAGTGGTCGGAGCTCCTGCTCACTTTCAAGATCCCCAAGAAGGCCACCAAACATTGGCAACAACTTTGTTATGTGATGGACGAGCTCACCCCTGGCGGCGTCTTTGCACGACCCTCGGACATGATCTTCAGCATCCTGGAAGGAATCTATGATGAATACCTCCAGGCCAGTTTCGAGAATTTTGAAAATCGCCGCAACGACATCGAGCAACTCTCCCAATACGGCGGCACCTTCGATGACATCCTCGAATTCCTCGCCCAGCTTTCACTGATGAGCTCCGTCGATGGCGAACCCAAGGGTGACAAGTCGGAACCCACTGGGGAGAAAATCACCCTCTCATCGATCCATCAAGCGAAGGGACTTGAGTGGAAGGCCGTCTTTCTCGTCTGGCTTGTCGATGGCCAATTCCCAAACGGCCGCATCCTCGAAGCCGACGACTTAAACATGTTAGAGGAAGAGCGGCGCCTTTTCTACGTGGCGCTGACCCGAGCCAAGGACGATCTCTACCTCACCTACCCGATGATGAATCCCAAGTCCTACTCCGGAGACATCATCTGCCGCCCGTCGCGCTTCCTGGAGGACTTCCCCGCAGAGCTCGTTGAAGAATGGCAAGTCGGAGACGCGGACGCATGGAGCGAGGACGAACCCTTCTAACTGACAAGCCCGTCCGCGATCAGAGATACTTCATGAATGCCGTATACACCTCGGACGGAATGTCGAGCAGGGCGTAATCCTTGGATGAGACAAACAACAGACTCTGCCTGCCTTTTCCTAACAACTCATTGTCAGACCCGAAAATCTGATGCTCGAGCGTACAGAATTTACGGTTGAAGTCCGCCACGCGGATCTTCACCGTGATGGTGTCGAACTCACGCGCCTCCCGCACGAACTTGTGCTCGAAGGAGCGGGTGAGGATGTAGAACTTCGTCGTTTTCAAGTCGAAGTCCGGCATTGCCTTGTTGAAGAAAAGCTCGCGGGTCTTGCCGACATACATGCCATACATTCCGAAATAGACATTTCCCACCGAGTTCGTATCGGCATAGGTGGCAATCATCGAGTAAACAAACCACTTGTCCTCGAAATGTCCGCCCAGCGCATGCCCATCCTGCGGAGGAGAAACCTCGGAACCGGTCACCACGCTTGCCGTCTTGGCAATCGCCTTGATGGCGGGGATCTCCGAGGCGGCTTCGATCACCTCACCCGCCTTTTCAGTCACCACCCGCAGAAGATCCGCATTGAAAACCAGCCAGACCACATAAACCAAGGGCAGGATGGCCCCCAGAATCAACAAAGGCGTCTGACTTGTCATATAGCCAAACGCGAAAACCACCAATGAAACGCTGGACATCATGAACATCCGGATCTGAGGCAAGGGCTGTTGTGAATTCGGAACGTAGCAGCGGGCGATCGCCAAAGCGGCGTAACCGACGAAGAAGGATGCGTAGAACACCATGAAATACTCAAGCTGCAGCCTCGCGAGGATACCCAGCGAGGTGATCACCCCGACCACGAAAAAAGTCGGCACGGGAGATCCGAGAATCTGCTTCGGAATCAAGGAAATGAGCATATTGTCACTTTTCTCGACATTCTTTTCCAAGAACCACTTCAAGGCGATGTAGCCGCTATCCAGCGTGGTGAGGGCACAAATTCCAAGGAAGGTGAAATAGGCCGTCCTCATGACCCCCTCCGCACCTGGGTTCCTTTGGAAATACTGGGTCACCAAATCATGGGCATAACGGAAGGTATCCAGCCCCTCGTTGGTGGCGAACTGACTGCCATCCACCCTCATCACCCACATCGCAAGACAGCCGTGGAACAACAACATCAGGAAAAAGATGATTCCGCCGAAAAGGTAACTCGCGCGGATGGATGTTTTCTCACGGTGAATCTGGATCGCCCGCTGCCAATGCTGAAGATCCAGCCAGGGCCCGACCAACAACCCGATCACCAAGGGAACCGCATAACCGAAAAACCTCGCTCCCCTCCATTCGTCCTGGAAGGGAGAAGTCCACTGAAAGGGTTCCGGTGAAAATGGATTCAAATTGAATAGAATCGTCGCCACGCAAATCACCAGCAAACCGCCCAGAAGCCCATGGCTCAGCTTGATTTTTGCAATTCCGAACTCCTCTCCGAGAAGGCAACCCGCCGCCAGGATCACAAACACGATCAGACAGAGGTAAATCGCCAGCAGTGGCCCGGTGGCAAGATTCAGCGGAACAAACAGGTATTTCACCAGCGCGAAAACCGTCAACGAAAGCGCTACAATCTGATAAAGATACAGAATCAGCCGGAATGGCTTGGAAAACTTGTCGAAGAAAATCGCCAAGGATTCCTGCCCGCCCTGATGGCTTTTGGCAACATTCTGGGTCAAAAGCCCGAACAACATGAGCCCCAGGGCATTAGGAATGGCAAACATCAGCAGTCCCTGAAGCCCGAACATGAAAGTCATCTGCACGCTGAAAAACAACCCCAAGCCCCACATCCAGGATAGTGCCACGGAATTCCCCCAAAGGACTGCGTTCAACCAGCGAAAGTTCATAAAGTTCATCAGGAAACCTTCGATTTGCCCCTGCGGCAAGCTAGATTCTTTTCCTTCTACCGAGAATTACCATTGAAGCCGCCCGAGCGACCCTCTTTACTTCCCGAGCACCCATCAACGGCAGCCCCACCATTTCATGATTGAAAACCTCCGCAAATACACCGGCCTGATCATCATCACCTTTGTGATCTTGTTCATCAGCTTCTTCTTCCTCGACACCAGCTCCATGCGGAATGCGGGCAGCGGCCAAGCCATCTTGAAGATCGCAGGGCGCACCTACAACGACAAGGAATTCAAAATCCTCGGCGAATCCTCCATGGAGCTCGCCTCGGGACTCGCTCGCTCCGGTGACTTCGGTATTTACCAATTCCTCATGGGACTCTCCACAGGTGCCACCGGCCAGGATGATGCACCCGAGAAATTCTTCATCGGCCGGATGATCCTGCGCGAGGCCAAGACCGAGTTCGGAGTTTTCCCCGGCGACGAGGAGATCTCCAAATACCTCCGTGGCCTCCGTGCTTTCACCGGCCCCGATGGCAAGTTCAACGCGGAAACCTACCAAAACTTCATCTCCAAATATCTCGGCCGCCTCGGCTTGACCGAAAAAGACCTCCGCGAACTCGCCTCGGACGTGCTCGCCTCCCAAAAAATCAGCGCCATCGTCGGCTCCGGCCTCAACGTGGATCGCGACGCCGTCGCCAAAAACCTTGCCCTCGAAAACCAACAAATCTCCGGTGACGTCGCCCGACTGGCCATCGCCCCCTTCGAGGAGAAAATCAACCCCACCGAAGAGGAAATCAAAACCTACTGGGAGGGCATTTCCGACTCCTTCACCACCGAGCCGCGACGTAAATTCACCTACGTGACCGTCACTCCAAACCTGCCCGAGGAACCCAAAGCAGAACCGGACGCCCCGGAATCCATCGCCGACGCCACCGCCTCGGAAGAGGCCAAAAAGGAAGCCGCCAAGAAAAAGGAGGAAGAAAAAGCCAAACGCGCCGCAGAACACGCCACCGCACGCCGCGCCAAGCAAATGGAGACGGACACCCTCGTCGACGACTTCCTCTTCGCCCTCGAACAGCAAAAAGGCGCGGGCTTCGAAGACCTCGCCAAGGCAAATGGCTGGCAGATCGTCACCTCCGAACTCTTCACCCGCAGCTCTCCTCCCAAGGACCTCGACGTCAACCTCCGCGCCTCCAGCCGCGGCGGCAAGGCGGTCGACCAACTGTTCCTCATCACCGAGACTTCCGACCCATTCTCAAAAATCTCGGAAGCCATCGCCATTGGAGAAAACCAATGGATCATCGCCCGCCTCGACGGCGAGGAAAAATCGCGCACCAAGACCTACGACGAAGCCCGCGCCGACGCCCGCGCCCAGCTCATCGAAGAAAAATCCGCAGAAGCTCTGAAAACCGCTGCCAATGAAGCGGTTACCAAAATCAAAACCCTCCTCGTCGCCGGCAAGACCTTCGCCGATGCCGCCAAGGAAGCGGGCGTGCCCGACACCAAGTCCTTCGCCGCCATCACCAGCACCTACCGCCCCGACGAAGCAACCGAGCCGAAAAACCTCTTCGAGGCCTCTAAAACCATCGATCCCGGCTCATTCGCAGACGTCATCCTCGAGTCCGACCGCGCCTTCATCCTCCACGTCGCCAAGCGTGAGGTCGTCAAAGCCGCTGATGCCGCAACCCGCATCGAGAGCGAAGTCACCTCCACGGGCAACAACAACGAGACCATCGCCTTCACATCATGGATGACTGCCCGCACCGAAGCGGCCAAGGTCCAGCAGCTCTACAAACGCTAGGCACTGCCGACTTCGGCCACCCAGCAATACTCCCCGGATGTCCGACGATCTCCAAAACCTCTTCGACGACGCAAACGGCCATCTCGCCTTGGGCGAATTGGACGAGGCCACCGCGCTCTATCGCCAATGCGTCGCGCTCGACCCGACGTTCTTCGACGCATGGCACGCGCTTGGCATGGCCCTGCTCAAGCAAGGAGAGGTCAAAGAAGCCATCGGCTGCGGTTTGCAATCGGTCACCCTCCAGCCCAACGACCTGCTCGCCTGGACCAGCCTCTCACAGATGTACGTCCGCGACGGAAACATTCCTGAAGCAGAATCCGCCAAAGGAAACGCCCGGATTCTATCCCTGGGCGGCAAGGTCGTCCGATAAGCCCCCCGCTCTGAATCCCGCCCGCTGCCGGTGAGAGAAAACGGCACCATTTCTGCTTCCCCGGTTTCAGGTTCCGATGCCAAGTCAAGACAGCACCGATCTTTCCGAGTTTCTCGAAATCCTACAACAGCTCGTGCGCGAGCCATCCGTAGTGGGCACGGAAGATTCGTTTTTCAGGGTGTTGCGCCGCGAGTTGGAGGAGGTCAACGTGCACGTGGAGCGCCATCTGGGAGTTTTGGTCGCACGCGGCTCCAATCCTGCGAGCGTCATCCTCTCCGCCCACATCGACCGCCACGGGTTGCTCTGCACGGGGCCGAACGAGTTCCAATACGCCGCCTTCATTGCCAGTAACCGCGGCGAGCTGACAGGTGACTCGGTTTCCGAGCAGATGATGGCCTCCATCGCCGACCGCTTCACCGGTCAGCGCGTGCAAGCGCACCTTCCCTACACGGGAACTTATGTCGGGCAGGGAAAAATCTCATCCGGCCACCTGTGCCCGAACCGTCACAACCTGATCTTTGAAATCGAGGGGCTCGAGTTCTTGCAACCGGGAACGCCGGTCTCATTTTTGGATCGCCTCAAGGTGACACCTACCCACCTTTCCGCCCAGCTCGACAACGTGCTGAGCGTGGCCTTGATCGTGCACCTGTTCCGCAACGGCTTTACCGGCACCGCCTTGTTTACGGCCCAGGAAGAGGCGGGGCGGAGTTGGCGCTACGCCCTCGCCTGGCTGCAACGCGAGTCGATCACGACGCGGCGCTTGTTAGTCCTGGATACCAGCCCCTACCCCACGCCCGAGGCGGCTGGAGAACAGGACCTCGTTTTGAGAAAAAAAGACGCGACCGCTTCGTTCGACGCCGACTTCACGGTGGAGATCCAGGACTTCTGCCGCGAACTGAAGATTCCCTATTCCTACAAGGACACGTGGATCGAAGCGCAAAACCTCAACCGCACCAAGCCGCTCTCGCTAGGCCGGACCGAGTTAGGCCGCCTGGTGGCTGCCACGGCTGGCCAGATCAATGGCACCACCCTGCAAATCCCAACCACCGGCTACCACACCGCAAGCGAGACCGCATCCCTCTCTTCGATTCGCGCCGCCATCCGGTTGCTGCGTTGTTTCGTTTCATAACCCCGGTCGGTGGCCGCCATGTGCGACCACCTCAGCCTTGTCCGCGGATTCCAGTTGGAACAGGAAATCCCCGGAAAAGCTGCCGGAAGACACGAGCGTTTATTCGGCGGCTTCGTCGGTGCCAGTGGATTCCTCGCCAGAGTCCGCGGTGGACTCGCCCGTCGAATCATCACCGTCGGGGATGACGATGGAGATGTCCTGAAGTTTCTCGTTGCCTTTGAGGGTGAGGAGCTTGACGCCCTGGGCATTACGGCCGGTTTCGCGGACTTCGGCTGCACGAATCCGGATGCTTTGACCGCTGGAGGTCATGAGCATGAGTTCGTCCTCCTCGGTCACGGTCACCGCCCCCACGACCGGGCCAGTCTTGTCGGTCACCTTCATGGTGATGATGCCCTTGCCACCACGGGATTGCTTGCGGTAGTCCTCGAAGGTGGTGCGCTTGCCAATGCCGTTTTCCGAGGCAACCAACAAGGTCGATCCTTCCGTGACCAAGGCCAGACCGATCACGAAATCCGTGTCATTCGGGCGGATGCCCATGACACCAGCCGTGCCACGACCCAGCGGGCGGGTATCATCCTCGTGGAAGCGCAAGCTCATGCCTTCATGGGTCACGAGGACGACCTCATCGCTTCCGGAGGTCAGACGGACGCCGATCAGTTCATTATCTTCTTCAAGATTGATGGCGATGATGCCGTCCTTGCGGTAGTTGCGGAAATCATTAACGGCGGTTTTCTTGACCTTACCACTGCGGGTGGCGAAGAAGACGTAGCCGGCCTCTTCACGGAAGGTAATGTCATTGCCATTTTCATCCACCGTGCGCTCAAGCCGCAGGAGCGCGGCGATTTTTTCCTCGGGCTTGAGGTTGAGGACATTCTGGATGCTGCGGCCCATCGCGGTGCGCGAGCCTTCCGGGAGTTCATAGACCCGCTCGACATACATGCGGCCGGTGTTGGTGAAAAACAACAGATAGTCGTGCGCCTGGACACTGAAGAGGTGCTCGATGAAATCCGCCGCCTCGTCCTTTTTGCCGCCTCGGGTTTCCATACCCTTGAGACCCTTGCCGCCGCGGCCCTGGACGCGGTATTCGCTGGAGAGCGTGCGCTTGATGTAGCCGCGGTGGGACAGGGTCACGATCATCGCGTCATTGGCGATGAGGTCTTCCATGGCGACCTCGCCAACCTCTGCGACGATCGGGCAAAGACGTGGCGTGGCGAACTTGTCTTTGATCACCCGCAGCTCGTCCTTGATGATGATCAACACCCGCTCCTCACGGGCGAGGATGTCCATGAGGTCCTTGATATCGATGAGGACGGCATCGTATTCACCCTTGACCTTGTCCTGCTCCATGCCGGTGAGCTGATAGAGCCGGAGTTCCAGGATGGCGTTCACCTGGCGCTCGCTGAAGATATAGGTATCGCCGGAAATGGATGCCTGGGAGCGGATCATGATCCCGAGCGCCTCGGCGGTGGCGACCGGGAAATGGTAAGCGGCGAGCCGCTCGCGGGCTTCATCACGGTTCTTCGAATTGCGGATGATTTTGATGAAATCATCGAGATGCCCGAGCGCTAACAGGAACGCTTCTAACAGCTCCGCGCGTTCCTCGGCTTTACCTAACAAATAGCGGGTGCGGCGGATGATGACCTCGCGGCGATGCTCGATGTAGGCGTCGATCCCCTCCTTGAGCGAGAGCTGCTTCGGGCGGTTTTTATGGATCGCGAGCATGTTCACGGAGAACGAAGTCTCCATGGACGTGAGCTTGAAGAGCTGCGCCATGACCACCTGCGGGCGGGCATCGCGCTTGAGCTCGATCTCGATGCAGGTGTCCTCGGCAGAGAGGTCCCTCATGCCGGAGATGCCGGTGAGGATTTTTTCATTCACGAGTTCCGCGATGCGCTCCTGGAGCACCGCGCGGTTCACGCCGTAAGGGACGCCACGGATGATGATGATCGAGCGGCCGCTGGCATTTTCCTCGATTTCCATTTTGCCGCGCATCCGCATGGAGCCGCGACCGGTGCGGAAATACTCCTCAATGCCGCGAATGCCGCGGATTTCGCACGGGACGGGAAAGTCCGGTCCCTTGATGTGCTGCATGAGCTCAGGAAGGGTGATCTCGGGATTGTCGATCTGCGCACAGATGCCGTCCACCACTTCACCCAGGTTGTGGGAGGCCAGGTTGGTGGCCATGCCCACGGCGATGCCGGTGCTGCCGTTGACCAGGAAGTTGGGAAAGGCAGATGGCATGACCGAGGGCTCAAGCTGTGAGCCATCATAGTTCGGCACGAAATCGACCGTGTCCTTGTCGAGGTCCTCCATCATCGCCATGCCCAGCGGATGCAGGCGGGCCTCGGTGTAACGCATGGACGCGGCGGCATCACCTTCCACCGAGCCGAAGTTTCCCTGGCCGTCGATGAGCATGTCCCGCATCGACCACGGCTGCCCCATGGTGACAAGAGTGCCGTAGATGGCAGCGTCACCGTGGGGATGGAAGTTACCCATCGTTTCACCGACGATCTTGGCGCATTTGACGTGAGGTTTCCCCGGGCCGACGCCTAACTGGCGCATCGCGTAAAGGATGCGGCGTTGCGAGGGCTTGAGCCCGTCCCGGACATCAGGAAGGGCACGGGAAATGATGACCGACATCGAGTATTCCAAGAAGGACTTGGAGAGCTCCTCGGCGACGTTGATCGGTTTAATGTTAGCTTCGGACATGGTGTGGAAAGTTAATGGGTCATGAGGCAAGAGTCATGGGTGTCTGACTGTGGGCCGCTGGATTTGATGGAGGCGTTGAGGCGTTTGCGGAGGGATTCGACAAGTGAATCCCAGCTATAGTAACAAAACTTCTGCTTCTCCTTGTGGTGAAACCTGCCGTGGCCTTTGGAGATGTTTGCTGCGATGAAGCCAATCGAGCGCACGAACTGCATGCCGACGGTGTCCTTGGCCAGAAAGTCCCAATTGACCACCCAGCTCCAAACAATCTCCCCGCGACGCATCGCCTCGCGGTAGATTTCCAGATCGTTTAAAGATTTACTCATATCACTCGTGACCCATGACTCGTGACGGATGTCATCAGACATCCAGATTTCTCACATTCAGGGCATTGTCTTCGATGAAGCGTTTGCGGGGCTCGACGATGTCGCCCATGAGGACGTCGAACATCTTGTCGGCTTCCACGGCGTTGTCCTCGTCGAGACGGACGCGGAGGAATTGGCGGACCTCGGGGTCCATGGTGGTTTCAAAGAGCTGCTTGGCGTTCATTTCTCCAAGTCCTTTGAAGCGCTTGATCTGGACACCGCGGCTGGCGATTTCGAGGACCTTGGCGAGGATCTCAGGAACGGCGAAGACCGGGGTGATTTTCTGTTTGTCGCCGTCGCCTTCGATGATCTCGAAGATCGGGGTGTCGTCGTTGAAGAAGACATTGGTGTCGATGCCGCATTCCGTGAGACGGGAGAAGATCCGGGCGATGGCGTGTGACTCGTGGAGTTCGTAAAGGTTCGCGCGGCGGGAAGGGCCGCTGTGAGCGGCAAGCTCCTCCTCGGTGAGAACCTCATCGAACAAGCGGAGATCCCGGTTCTGGGCGGCGAAGGCGCGCAAGTCCGCCTCTTTGGCAAAGTAGGTGAGCGCTTCATCATTGCCGGTGCGGATGCGGATCATGAACTCGGGGAGGTGACCATTCTGGCGGGCTGCCAGATAGGCGCGGAAGTTGCCGCCGTTACCCTCGATGGTGGTTGAGAAGCGCGAGAGCGAGGAGAGGTTTTCGAGGATGACCTTGAGCTCCTCGGCGGTGAAGCTACGGGATTGGTCGTAGGTGCGGAGCTCGACCTCGCCGGCACCGAGATCAATGAGGATGCGGTTGAGCTGGTCGTTATCCTGGACGTACTCCTGGCGCTTTTTCCGGCTGACCAAGTAGAGCGGCGGCTGGGCGATGTAGAGGTAGCCGCTCTTCACCAAGGCCGGCATGTGACGACAGAAAAACGTTAGAAGCAGGGTCCGGATGTGCGAGCCGTCCACGTCGGCATCGGTCATGATGACGATCTTGTGGTAGCGGACTTTTTCGATATTGAAGGCACCTTCCTGATCCCCATCACCGATGCCCGCGCCGATCGCGGTGATCATGGACTGGATTTCCTTGTTCTGAAGGGCGCGGTGGAGGCGGGATTTCTCAACGTTGATGAGCTTCCCGCGGAGAGGAAGAATCGCTTGGGTCCGCCGGTCGCGACCTTGCTTGGCGGAACCACCGGCGGAGTCTCCTTCGACAATATACAGCTCGGACTTGGCTGGATCGCGCTCGGAGCAGTCGGCAAGTTTCCCCGGAAGACCACCGCCTGATAGAGCGGACTTACGCACCGTCTCGCGGGCTTTTCTCGCAGCATCCCGGGCGCGGGCGGCGTTGATGGATTTCTCGATGATGCGCTTGGCAAGACCGGGATTCTCATCGAAAAACTGCATGAGTCCTTCATAAACGATGGAGGAAATGACGCCCTCGATCTCGCTGTTGACGAGCTTGTCCTTGGTCTGGGAGCTGAAGCGCGGGTTAGGCATCTTCACCGAGATGATGGCGATGAGGCCTTCACGGACATCATCCCCGGTGAGTGCGGGGTCCTTGTCCTTGAGGATCTTGTTCGCCTTGGCGTATTGGTTGATGCCGCGGGTGAGCGCGGTGCGGAAGCCGGTAAGGTGGGTGCCGCCGTCACCGTTCGGGATGGAGTTGGCGAAGCAGAGGATTTGGTCGTTATAGGAATCGTTATACTGGAAAACGACATCCGCGAAAACGTCGTCCGTGGTTTTTTTCCCGTCGTAATCGAGGTCGATGGCGCGCTTGCCGTGCAGGATGACCGGCGTGTCATGAATGAGGGCCTTGTTCTCACCGAGCTGGGCGACGAATTCCTCGATGCCCTTGGCGTAGAAAAAGGTGGCTTTTTTGGCGGTCTCGGGTCGCTCGTCCTCGAGGTCGATGGTGAGACCTGGGTTGAGGAAGGCGAGCTCGCGAAGGCGGGTAGCAAGACGGTCGAACTTGAATTCAATGGTATCAACAAAGATGGTGGCATCCGGGAAGAAGGTGATCATGGTGCCGGTTTTGGCCGCATCCACTTCGCCGATGACGTGGAGCGGCTCGGTGGTTTTGCCGCGCTCGAAGCAGATGAGGTGGACTTTCCCATTTCTCATGATTTCCGCTTTGAACCAGTCTGACAGGGCATTGACGCACTTCGCCCCGACGCCATGGAGACCACCAGAATATTTGTAGGCACCTTGGCCGAACTTGCCACCTGCGTGGAGATTCGTGAGAACGAGCTCGACAGCGGGCATGCCGAATTTCTGGTGCATGTCCACCGGAATGCCGCGCCCGTTGTCAGCGACGGATACGGACCCATCCACATGGATCGCGACCTTGATGCGGCTGCAATAACCTGCCAGATGCTCGTCGATCGAATTATCTAACACCTCGAAGACGCAGTGGTGAAGGCCGCGTTCATCCGGGTCGCCGATGTACATGCCCGGCCGCTTGCGGACGGCATCCAGGCCCTCGAGTTTATCGATTTGTGCAGCATCGTAAACTTGCGCTGCGGCGACTTGTGTTTCTGCTTTTTGGGACTCGTTCGAGGACTCGGACATGGTGGGCCCACAGAGTCTAAAATTGAAGCGCGGGAGACAAGGAAGTTCGTCAAGAATCGCAGATGAATTTCACCCCCGGAAATGGAACTTCAAATCATTAACAATCAATAGATTACATCACGTCTATCGCTTCATCCAGTCCTTGAGAAACCAGCTGACCGACAGGCACGTGATGATTGCCAAAACAAACAGGGTGATCACCCACAGAGTCTTGGCTGTTTCCCGAAGTTCCAGATGGCGATGATCCAGTCCCGAGTCCGCACGGATTCGGCCTTTCCGGCTCGCCGACGAGAGCTGACTGGAACCTGTGCTGGACCTTGTCAAGGAGTCGCTTGAACACGTTGCGGGTGGCGGATTCAAAAGAGGAGAAGGCGGAGCATGTTCAGTGAAAGCAGGCGCACTGACCAGGGTGCCGCAGTTCGGGCAGGGGCCGCTGATTCCGGCTTGGTGGCGCCCAGCCGAAAGCTTGAGATCGCAAGCCGGGCACTTGAAGAGAAGACACTCTGTTGAATCGGCGGGCACCAGGCGGCAGAGGTCAGGGGGAAATCAGGAGGGCGATGAATCACATTCCAAGGCATTCCCGCTGCCATTGCAATAACACAGCGGCAGGCGGCACCTCATCAGCAGCCAAGGACTCCAAAACCGCGCGTGGAGCGATCAGCGAGCCGTCAATATCGAGTTTGGCAGCAGCCTGCTCACGAGCGGCAAGCAGCACATCAACCTTGCGCTCAAAATCACGATCCCGCTTGCGACGCTTACCGGCGGGACGCTCGGGCCATTCCGCCTCTGGCAAGGCCTCGGCTGCCGCGAGCGCCGCGCGGAAGCGCTTCACCCGGTCTGGGCGATAGTGTGATGGTAGTGAAATCGGCTGCCCGGCCCCCAGCGCGATGCTCCACTCGAGCAATTGCCGGTTGGGCGCAACCATGAACGATGGGCGGTCCCATGCCTTTGCTTCACCGTCCCGCCAGTGCCAGAGCGCCCTTAAACAGGCCAGGCCATAGGGCGCGAGCTTCCCCGAACCTTGGACCCGCCAATTCTCTTCCTTGGAATCGTCACGCTCCAAGACCCGCTGCCGGGCGGCGAGGCAACTTTCCAGAAACCACTCATAACGACCTTTTTCCTTAAGGGCTGCCACGATCTGATCCCCCATTTCTAACAAATAATGCACATCATTGAGCGCATATTCGATCATTTTTGGCGATAGCGGACGCTTGCCCCAATCTGCTTTCTGCGAAGACTTTGAAAGATCCACCCCGAAGTAGTGGCTCACGAGGTCGCCCAAGCCGAAGCGACGGACACCGAGGAGGCGCGCGCCGATTTGGGTGTCGTAGACGACGGCTGGTAGATCACCAAACTGCCGCTTGAACATGGTCATGTCATAGTCCGCTCCGTGCATCCAGACGGTCGCTGCGGACAGGTAATCACCCAAGGCGGACAGGTCATCGATGGCCAAGGGATCGATCAATACGCATTGATTCCGATCCGCAAACTGGATCAAGCAAAGCGACTCGCGATAGCGGTGGAGGCTGTCAGCCTCGGTGTCGATGGCACAGACCGGGTTGGTGACCCCTTGGCGGCTTGTTTGCAGGTGGCTAACAAGCCGCTCGGTAGTATCAATCATTTCTTGGCTCATCAACCCGCTTGAGAACACCCTTTACGCTGGGAAGTTGTTAGTAAACACCGCTGCTCAGAGCCCGGTAAGAGCAACTCTCCACCGATACTTGTGGCCAGCTGTGCCAGGAGGCAATGTCGGGAGGGCTGCGGTTCCGGTGTTGCTCACGATTCCGATCGTCGTGTCGTTGTCAATCACCGTCCAGTTCGCATCGCTCACCATGTCCACCCAGACATCAGGTGCCGGTGCCACGCTGGTACTGCGCTGCAGGACCTGAACAACATCAGGGAGGTAGCCGACAGGCTTCCTTGCCAGAATTCCGAAAAAGGTCGGGGTCGTGGTTGGAGGAAAGGTCGGCGGAACGACTGGAACACCAGGAACCAGCCTTGGGACCGGCTGAATGGGAACACTCGAAGCATCCTGCGCACGCGTGTTCAACACCCACTCGGTCATATTGTTGACTCGATCACCATCGAAGTCCTCTGTGATGCTGATCTTTCTTCGGTTGGTCCCAAAGCTCCGATTGGCGTAGTCGGAATAGGAGCTGACAAAACGGATGGGGATCTGGTAGATCCGGGAGGACGTGTCGTAGATCGCCGCGTTG